>CAYUUP010000022.1:0-19636 GCA_964447925.1 uncultured Oscillospiraceae bacterium | reverse complement strand
GATCGATTTGGCCGAATGGCTCCGCCGCACAGGCTACCAGTTGGAAGTGGAGTTGTGGCTGCCTTACAGGGAGGGGACCATCATGGCCGGGCTGGGATAGGCGGGAACCTACACCTATCCGGACGTGCCGAAGGACATCTACCGCCGAACTGAAGTCCAGGCGGCTTTCTTATGTCCGTATGGGGGTGATGCAAATGGCGGAATACCCGGACTTCATCGAAGTGACGGGCTACGGCACCGGAGAGGGGCTTGGCGGATGGAACTGCCGGAAAAAGGGAAACAGAAACGGCCATATAAGAGAGTAAGACGGCGCGGCTCCCGCGCGCCAAAGGGCGAAAGCATTGAGAACCGCCCAGAGGAAATTAACAGCAGACAGGCCTTTGGCCATTGGGAAATGGACTGTGTTGAGGGGAAAAAGCACACGAAGGAATGTCTGCTTGTCCTATCCGAGCGGCTGACACGGCGGGAAATCGTCATCAAGATGCCGGATAAGACCACCGCCAGCGTCATAAAGGCATTGGACAGGCTTCAAAAATTTTTTCAAAATTTCCTGCATTTACCATTGACTTTTGCCAGAATTCCGGAACATGAAGAGAGGCGCGCCGAATTCATGACGCAGAAGCATCGCTTGGAACCGGCGCAAGCTGCTTCCCTTCCCTCACTGGCCCGCGTTGACCGACATTATGAAACCCCCATGTCCCGTCCCTTAAACAGGGAACGGAGCATGGGGGCTGTTTTATTCTCCGGTCTCCAGCATCGCCCCAATAAAGATACCGTAGCCGCAGGCGGCGTCATTCACCAGCACATGGGTGACTGCCCCCACCAGCCGTCCCTCTTGGAGAATGGGGCAGCCGCTCATCCCCTGGACAATGCCGCCGGTGCGCTCCAACAGCTTCTCATCTGTCACTTTAATCATCATGCCCCGGCTGTTGCTGTCGGCGTTGGGATAGACCCGCAGAATTTCAATATCAAATTCCTCTACTGTCTGTCCGTCCACGTTGGCCAGGATGGACGCCTTGCCAGTCTTAAGTTGGCTGAAGGTGGCCACCGGAATCGCTTCTCCATCAAATTTCCCGGCAGTCATGGTTCCAAAGATGCCGCTGTCGGTGTTAGCGGTGAGGGTACCAAGATCCTCCGCCAGGCCAAAGCTGCCCTGAAGTTGCCCCGGTGCGCCCTTCTCCCCCTTTTTGACACTCTTCACTGTGGACTCCATCACACTACCAGACTCCATGGGAATCAGCAGGCCGGTATCCACGTCGCTGATGCCGTGGCCCAGCGCAGCGAACTCTCCGGTGGACGGGTCATACCAGGTGACAGTGCCGATACCCGCCATGGAGTCCCTAATCCAGGCCCCCAGCTTATAGCTGCCGTCTGCCAGGCACTGCACTGCCGCTGCCTTTGTCACCACCTGACGTCCGGCTCTTACCGCCCGGATGGACAGCTCCTTTCCCTGGGAGTCCTGGAGTATTTCCTGTACCTCCTCAATACTGTCCACCTGCTCCTGATTGATATGGGTGATGATATCCCCCGCCTTCAGGCCGCACGCCCGTGCGGGGGAGGCACTTCCCTCCTGCGTGCTGATCTCGGACAGACCCACCACCATGACTCCCCTTGAAAAGAGCTTAATGCCCACCGTCTGCCCCACCGGCACCAGCATCCTGCTCTCGTCCGCCGCTGCTGCCTGCTGCGGCTCCGCCACTGCTGCCGCCAGCAGCAGCACGATCACCGTCAGCATCATCGCCCGGACCGCCAGCAATACCAGCAGTCCGGGCGTCAGCTGTCCTCCATTTTTTTCCTTCAATCGGAAATCCCCCCATTTTCTGCTTTCTCGGCTTGCACCGCATCTTTACTATGTCCAACAGCCGGGAGACTTCTTCTGGAAAAAAGCGCGTTTACTGGTTGCCCTGCTGCGGAAAATCAGCCGGGGCAGACAGTCCCAAAACAGCCTTGGGAAAAAATTTTATCTTTTCCTGATTTTTTGGTCAGCGGCATCTATTGCCGCGTTCCAATCTGTGATTTCCTCAGTTTGCCCAAAATCAGGCGCTGAATGTCATGAAGGCCGCAGTTTTCCGGCTCCGGCCCGGTGGTAATTTCCACCATTTTTTCTGATAACCCATATTGACCGGCGCAACAGATCCAAGGCTTCACCGCGCCGGTAAAAAAAGAGGGGGTTGCCTTGCCGAGACAGCCTCCTTCTTCCGTTATACTGCCGAGACTATGGTTACGATGATCCCCACTGCAGCCAGCCCCAGTCCCAAGATTAGCAGGATATTCATGGCCAGCGCCGTCCTCTCCCGGTTGCGGACATTGCGTTCATCCGTCAGCTCCCGCATCTGGTGTACCATCCGGTTGCAGCCCAGGGCGAAGCACTCTGCCACCATAGCAATGAGGATCAGCGTGACGCCGATTATAATGCCTGTCATGAGTTCCCCTCCTTGATCTGCCGGCAGCGCAGGTAGCCCTCCAGAATAAGACTGGCTGCCACGGCGTCTACCTTGGCCTTCCGTTTCTTGCCAAAATTCCCGGTATCCGACAGGATGCGGTGGGCGTCTACGGTGGTGAGCCGCTCGTCCCAGAGCTGGACGGGCAGACTGGTGGCCTCCTCCAGCAAAGGGGCCAACTGCTGGCACAGCTCCGCACGGGCGCCCAGTGAGCCGTCCATGTTCCGAGGCAGGCCCAGTATCACCTCGGAGACGCCATATTCCCGGACAAACTCCGCCACCTGGCTCACCACCCTGTCCCGGTTCCGGCTGGCCACCACAAAAGCGGTTCCGGTAAGTTGGCCCGTGGGGTCAGAGATGGCGATGCCAGTGCGGGCGTCACCGTAGTCGATTGCCATAATGCGCATAGGAAACACCTCCCTTGTGGTGGCTTCCATTCTAACACAGGCGGGCGGGTTTGTCCACAAGAAAGTCTGGCCCGTCATGGACAATATTCGCCGCCTGTGCTATAATATGATAAAATATTTTACAGTTCCAGAAAGGTGGATGCCATATGCGGCTTTACGATGCCCATACCCACTCCCTCTGCTCCCCTGACTCCGATAGCCCCCAGGCGGAGATGGTAGCGGCGGCCCGGCAGGCGGGGCTGAAGGGCCTCTGTATCACCGATCATTACGACGTGCTGGACTTTGACGGCAACTACTGCCCCAGCTATGACTGGATCCTTCCCCGTCAGGAGCATCGGAGAGGGATAGCGGCAGCAGGAGAGGATATCTACCTGGGCTATGGGCTAGAGCTGGGAAATGCGCCGGCGGATTTTGAAGCGGCCCGGCGGGTGCTGGAGGAGCCGCTGGACTTTGTCATTGGCTCCATCCACAACATGAGCCGCTGCTGGCGCGACCCGGATACCGATCCAGCTTGGGGCCTGCGGCCCGGCTTGGATTACTACGAGATGAGGTTCACCTCCGACAGTATGTGCCAGACAGTCATGAGGGACTACTGTGACCAGCTGCTGGCTCTGGCACTGTGGGGGGGCTTCGATGTAATGGGACATATCCCATATCCCCTGCGCTATATGCACCGGGATGGGCAGGCTCCCGACTTTTCCCGTCAACGGGAGGTGCTGGACTGTGTGCTGGTGACTCTTGCTGAGACGGGAAAAGGGCTTGAGGTCAACACCAACCGGGGCCGGGATATGGAGCAGTACCGTCCCTTGATGGAGCGGTTCCGGAGCGTTGGCGGCGAAATTGTCACCGTTGGCTCCGATGCCCACCGGCCGGAGGATGTGGGAAAGGGCATCCGGGAGAGCTACGACCTGCTGCGGGACTGCGGCTTCAGGTACGCCGCCGTCTTCCGTAACCGGGAACCAGAAATGACCCGGCTGTAACTTTTGGGGTGAAATATCACTGGATTGGAAGGAACGGACTATGAGGGAAATCAGCTGTAAACAGATTACCGCTGCGGTGGCGGAGCTTTGCGTTGAGGCCAACTGCATCCTGCCGGAGGATATGCGCCGGGTCATCGAGGCGGCACAGGGACGGGAGGAATCCCCTGTGGGGCAGGCTATCCTGTCGGACATCCGGCAGAACTATACCATTGCGGAAGAGCGGAAGCTGCCGATCTGCCAGGACACCGGCATGGCGGTGGTCTTTATCCGGCTGGGGCAGGATTGCCACATCACCGGCGGTCTGCTGGCGGACGCGGTGAACGCTGGTGTGGCCAAGGGCTACATGGAGGGCTTCCTCCGCAAGAGCATTGTCAGCGATCCCATCCGACGGGTCAACACCGAGGACAACACCCCCGCTGTCCTCCATCTGGAGCTGACAGAGGGCGACCGGCTGGAGCTGACGGTGGCTCCCAAGGGCTTTGGCAGCGAGAATATGACCTCCCTGCATATGCTGAAGCCCTCCACCGGCATCGAAGCGCTGGAGGACTGCATCGTGGAGGATGTATCCAAAGCTGGCTCCAATCCCTGCCCGCCGGTGGTGGTGGGGGTGGGCCTGGGCGGGGACAGCGAGGTGGCCGCCCTGCTGGCAAAGAAGGCCCTGCTGCTGCCGCCTGATGGTCACAATGAGGATCCTTTCTACGCGGAGATGGAGGCCCGGCTGCTGGAAAAGATCAACCGCCTGGGAATCGGGCCCCAGGGACTAGGCGGTCGCGTGACCGCCCTGGGCGTCCGCGTCCTCACCTATCCCACCCACATTGCCGGGCTGCCCTGCGCGGTCTGTCTGGGTTGCCATGTTACCCGCCACGCCAGCAGGGTGTTGTGACCATGACGCTTCTGGAGCGTGACTTCTACGACAGGGATACGGTGACAGTGGCACGGGAACTGCTGGGCAAGCACCTGATCCGCACATTGGACAGCGGGGAACGGTTACTGTGCCGCATTTCGGAGACGGAGGCCTATGTGGGGCGGTGCGACAAGGCCTGCCACGCCTATGGCTACCGCAGGACAGCCCGAACGGAAACCCTCTTTGCCCCGCCGGGCCACGCTTATATCTATCTGATTTACGGCATGTACCACTGTCTGAATTTTGTCACCGAGGCGGAGGGGGAGCCATGCGCCGTACTCATCCGGGGAGCCATCCCCGAGGCGGGGATCCCTGCCATGACCCGGCTGCGCTACGGCCTTGCTCTGGAGGACTGTCTCCCCCGGCAGCGTGAAAACCTGATGAACGGGCCGGGGAAGCTGTGCCGGGCGCTGGATCTGACTCGCCGGGAGAACGGTCTGGATTTGATCGCTGGCCCGCTGACGGTCTGGGACGGCATGGAGGGGGAGCGCTTTTCCATCTCTGTAGGGAAGCGGATTGGCATTGACTACGCAGAGGAGGCAGCGGACTTCCCCTGGCGGTTCTGGACAGATTTTTCTTGAGATCCCCTTGCCAAAAACGGGGCAGGCCTTCTTCCCTATACCCTATACTGAAAAGCAGGGACAGTGAACCTGCAGACGGCACAGAAACTCCCCCGGTTCCCGCAGGGAACCGGGGGAGTTTCTGGCATTGACGGACATTTCACTGCGGTTTTGCATATCGGTAGTCGTTTCCAGGCTCCAACGGCACCCCGCGGGCCTCCATCAGCTGGGATACTGTCACCAGCTGATAGCCCTGCTCCAGCAGCCAGGGGATGACCTGCTTGCTGGCTTCCACCGTGGTGTCGTAGATGTCATGCATCAGGATAATACAGCCGTCAAACGCGTTGTTTTGCACCTCCTCCAGGATGGCCTCCGGATCCTTGGAACTCCAGTCCATGGTGTCCACCGACCAGCGGATCATGGGTACGCCAACAGCCGAACGTACAGTATCATTAATGCTGCCATAGGGAGGCCGTACCAGGGCGGGCCGGATGCCTGCTGCCGCATAGATGGCATCAGAGGCCTTATTGATCTCTGCCTGGATCTCCTCCACCGTCAGCTTGGTCAGATCCTTGTGGCTCCAGGTATGACTATTCACCTCGCAGCCCAGGTTCACCATCCGCTGAATAACCTCATAGTTATCCTCGCCGATGTTGCGCCCGATGAGGAAAAATGAGGCGGAGATGTGATATTGCTCCAACAGATCCAAAATCAGAGGAGTGGTGGCTGCGCTGGGACCATCATCAAAGGTCAGGGCTGCCATGGGCTTTGAGGGGTCGATCTCATTTGTTGTATACGGCTCCTCTGTCTCCGTCTCTGTTTCTGTTCCTGTTTCCGTCTCCGGTTCGGTATTGATGTCAGTGTTGAGCGGTCCACTTCCTTCCGGGGTCTGGCCATCGCTGGCCTCTGGCGGCTGATTTTGGGAGATTTCCGTCCCCTCCTCTGCTGTGGTGTTTTGCGTCGTGTCTCCCGTATCACCCTCTGACCTGCCGCTGACAGCCAAAATGATGGCCAGTATAATTGCTGCTGCCACCGCCAGTATAATGGCCAGTTTTACTGTTTTCCCTGTCATCTATGCAGCATCCTTTCTTCTTATTGGGGGGTACATTCTTGCGTGCCGTTTCATTTTCGACAGGTTTCTACATTCCTCGTCTTCTAGTATATAAACTTTTCTGAAAAAAATCAACTACAAATCCATCACAATTTAGTGACAAAGTCATGACAATATCTGCCAATTCCTGTTACGCCCCGTAAACCTTGCGGAGAAAACGCAAAAAAACCGGCTCCGCTGTCAGCGAAGTCGGTTCCTGGCACTCTTTTCAATTTTTCAGGCTGTGCAACGGCGCGGGGATCCGTCCGCCCCGCTTGATAAAAGCCTCTGCTGAACCGCTGTGGACAGGCATCACCGGTGCAGACCCCAGCAGTCCGCCCATTTCCACTGTATCCCCCACAGCCTTGCCGGGGGCGGGGATGATGCGGACGGCGGTCGTCTTGTTATTCACCATGCCAATGGCGGCCTCATCCGCGATAATGCCGGCGATGGTGGAGGCGGGGGTGTCGCCGGGGACAGCGATCATGTCCAGTCCCACTGAGCAAACGCAGGTCATAGCCTCCAGCTTGTCCAGCGTCAACGCCTGGCTGCGGGCGGCGGCGATCATGCCCTCGTCCTCGCTGACGGGAATAAAGGCCCCAGAAAGTCCGCCCACATGGGAGGAGGCCATCACACCGCCTTTCTTGACGGCATCGTTCAGCAGGGCCAGGGCAGCAGTGGTGCCGTGGGTGCCGCAGACCTCCAGTCCCATTTCCTCCAGGATCCGCGCCACCGAATCGCCTATGGCAGGGGTGGGGGCGAGGGAAAGATCCACGATACCAAAGGGGACACCCAGCCGGGTGCTGGCCTCACGGGCCACCAGCTGACCCATCCGTGTGACCCGAAAGGCGGTCTTTTTTATGGTTTCCGCCACAATGTCGAAGGACTCACCCCGAACGGACTGAAGCGCATGATGTACCACACCGGGGCCGGAGACGCCCACATTGATGACGCACTCCGCCTCGCCTACGCCGTGGAAAGCCCCCGCCATAAAGGGATTATCCTCTACAGCATTGGCAAAAACCACTAACTTGGCACAGCCAAAACCGTCCCGGTCCGCCGTCCGCCGGGCGGTTTCGCAGATCACATCTCCCATCAGAGCCACGGCGTCCATGTTGATACCCGCCCGGGTGGAAGCCACATTGACAGAGGAGCAGACGAAATCTGTCTCCGACAGCGCTGCCGGGATGGATGCGATGAGCTTGCGGTCGGCCTCCGTCATGCCCTTCTGCACCAGTGCGGAGTAGCCGCCAATAAAGTTGACGCCGCAGGCTTTTGCCGCCCTGTCCAGTGCTACAGCGAAGGGGAGATAATCCTCCGTTTCACAACAGGCCGCCACCAGGGCCATGGGCGTCACGGAGATACGCTTATTGACGATGGGAATACCGAATTCCCGCTCGATGTCCCTTCCAGTGGCCACCAGATGCTCTGCATTCCGACAGATCTTGTCATAGATGCGCTGACACAGGGTGTTGGTGTCGGGATGGGCGCAGGACAACAGGGAGATGCCCATGGTGATGGTGCGGATATCCAGATGCTGCTGCCCGATCATCTGGATGGTTTCCATGATTTCCTGATTGCTTAGCATGGCAGCCCTCCGTTAAATGCGGTGCATCGCATTGAAGATATCCTCCCGCTGGGCGCGGATGGACAGTTCCAACTCCTTGCCCTCCGTCTCCAGCAGAGCGGCCAGCTCCGCGAAGGGCAGGGGGCAGTCCGTCGTATCCACGATCATAATCATGGTGAAGTACTCCTGCAGGAGCGTCTGACTGATATCCAGCACATTGACCTGGTGGGAGGCCAGTATGGAACACACTGAGGCGATGATGCCAACCTTGTCGTGGCCGATGACAGTGACAATTGCACGCATGAGGGATCAACCTTTCTGTAATTCGTCCAGTGTCTTTTCAAACGCTGGCAAATATTCCTTCATAAAGTGCCGGAGGGCAGGGCAGTCATAGTTTTCCAGCGCGGCTATGGTCTGCTCCCTGGCCTGGCGGAACTCGGAATTTCCCGCCTTCTCCTCCTCCACGCACTTGAGATAGGCGGAGAGCTTGTCGGCCGCCTTCACCAGAATCCGGATCTCCGGATCTTCTGGCTCCAAAACAGAGCCGTAGACGGGCCGAAGTTCCTTTGGCAGCATGGTGAGCAGCTGCTGGGCAGCGGCATCCTCCACCTGCTGATAGGAGGCCCGAAGCGTGGCATTTACATACTTGATAGGGGTTGGCATATCACCGGTGATGATCTCAGTGGCATCGTGATACAGGGCAGCCACCGCCACCGCTCCGGTGTCCACAGTCCCGCCGTAATACTGATTCTGGATCACAGCCAGGGCATGAGCCAGTACCGCCACCATATGGGAGTGTTCCTGGACGTTTTCCATCTCTGTGTTCCGCATCAGCGCCCAGCGGTGGATATAGCGCATCCGGCTGATTAGGGCAAAAAAGCTGTTCACTGTGTCCCATCCTCTCTGAAAGATCTCATTACAGGGGAACTATCCTTCATCCGCCTGCCGACTGACGATGGTCTTCTGCCGCCAGGGGCCAAAGCGAAACCGGGCCAGGCTCAGTACCATGTTATATAGCCAGGTCAAGGGGATGCTGTACCACACACAGGCAGCGCCCAAGCTGGTAAAGGCAGAAAGCCCATAGGCCAGCAGCACCCGGACAACCAGGGCGGAGAAGGTGTTGATGAAGATAAATATCACATCGCCTGCCCCCTGAAGCGCACCGTTGGTGATCATATACAGTGCGAATATCACCACCAGGGGGGCCATAAAGCGGAGATAGGTTTGGCCCACGGCCAGGCTGTCTGCCGCCAGATTAAAGAGGGAGAGCAAGGGGCCGGCGCAGGTATAGACAATGACCATCACCAGGAACCAGCAGATGCAGCCCATCAGCAGAGTAACCTTGTGTCCCCGGATAACCCGCTCCGGCTTTCCTGCCCCCAGGTTCTGGCCGGTGAAGGTGGAAAGCCCCATGTTAAAGCCGAAAATGGGAATCAGCAGGAAGTTTTCCAGTCTGGTGCCGGCGGTGTAGGCTGCGGTGATGTCATAGCTGTTCACCAGCCGCTGAAGGGCCATATGGGAGAAGGAAACGACACACTGCTGCACAGTGGTGGGCAGAGCGATCTTCAGGGCCAGCAGCCCCTTTTCGGGATAGAAGCGGAACAGTGACCGGGGTACCCGCAGGAGGGTGTGTACCCGGAACATATAGAAGATGCTGATGGCGGCGGACAGGGCCTGGGCGATAACCGTAGCCAGAGCAGCCCCCGCCACCCCCATAACCGGCACCAGCAGGATGTCCAGGATGATATTGGCAACGGAGGACACCAGCAGGAAATACAACGTGGCCCGGGAGTCCCCCAGGGAGCGGAGAATGGCAGCTGCAATGTTATAGATGAACTGAAAAACCAGCCCCAGGCAGTATATCCGCAGATAGCTGGTGGCCATGGGGAGATATTCCGCGCCGGCCTTCAGGAAGTCCCGCAGCAGCACAGGGGTGACGAAGAACCCCAACACGGTCAGGAATATGCCCACCCCCACCAGCAGGATAATGGAGGTGGAGACAGATTTCCGCATTTCATCCAACTGCTTTGCCCCGAAATATTGGGCGGTGATGACAGAACAGCCGGTGGACATACCCATGGCAATGGCCACAAACAGCATGGTGATGGGAGCGGAGGTTCCAACCGCAGAAAGGGCCGCCTCTCCCAGGATCCGGCCCACGATAATGCTGTCAACTGTGTTATAGAGCTGCTGTAAAAAGTTACCCGCCATGATAGGCAGGGTAAAGAGGAGGATGAGCCTCCATTCTCGCCCCTCAGTCATTGAATGTTCCATTCTATCCTTCCCCTTTCGTGACTGCTCCCTATTATAACATCTGTTTTTGCCAACGTCTATAGTGAAATAAAACGGAAGTTTGCAGGAAGGGGCGGACAAAAATTGCCTACTGCGATTGATTTTTGCCTCCAGGGTATTCAATTCATCGCGCCATCGAAGCTGCCGCCTGAGGGCCTGCGGCAGCTTCCAGCGCTGAACTTTCGGCAATTTGCTGACTATACAGTCAGTTCGATGTATGATATAATATGTATAATAAACGCTTCAACCCCTGGGAGCGATAGTATTTTTTACGAAAAGAGGAATTCTAAACTATGGAACAAAAGCATATCTCCCCGTGGCCTGCCGTCGTTGGCTGTCTGATTTTGCAGCTCTGCGTGGGTATCCTCTATACCTGGAGCGTGTTCCGGGACTCCGTACAGGCGGCTTTCGGCGGCTGGGCCGGCGTCAGCATGGTTTCCTCCTATATGCTGATGGCATTTGTGGTAGGCAATCTGGTAGGTGGCGTCCTCAATGATAAGAGAGGGCCTAAATTCACCTGCTATGTGGGCATCATCCTCTTTGCCGCCGGTATCTTCTGCACCGGTCTGCTCACCACCTCCACCATCTCCCTGATCTATCTGACCTACTGTGTGATGGGCGGTCTTGGCTCTGGCATTGTCTATGGCGCCTGCATCTCCTGTATCCAGAAGTGGCTGCCCCACCGCCGGGGCTTTGCCTCTGGTCTGGCTATCTCTGCCTTTGGCCTGTCCTCTGTGGTCTTCACCCCGGTGGCAAGAAGTCTGATGGGCGTCTTCACCGGCAGCGATGGCATTGTCAGCTTCCGTCCTGTGTTCTGCATCCTGGGCGGCGCTTTTCTGCTGATCGGCATTCTGGCCTGCCTACTGGTGCGGCTGCCGAATCAGGCATATCTGGATACCCTGCCGGTGGCAGTCGCCGGGAACAGCGCAGCTGTGGCTGCCCCTCGTGACTACTCCTTGGGTCAGGCCTGCCGCACCCTGCCCTTCTGGCTCATCTTCCTGAACATCTTTTTCATCAACGGCACGTGGAACCTGGCCACCCCCATTATTGCCACCCTGGGCATTGAGCGGGGCTTAACTCCGGCGCTGGCCGCCGCCTGCGTGGCTCTGGCAGGCATCCCAAATGCTGCCGGTCGGCTGGTGATGGCCACCCTCTCCGATAAGATCGGCCGTGTGGCTACTATGATTATCCTGTGTGTCATGACCTTTATAGGCGCTGTGGCCCTGACATTTATCACCGGCATTCCCTACATGATCGCCATCTTCCTCATTGCCTTCGCCTATGGCGGCCCCTCCGCCCTGAACGCGGCCATGTCCACCGATTTTTTTGGCCCCAAGAACTCCGGCACCAACTATGGTATCATTATGATGGCCCTGGGCCTGTCCTCCATCTTCTTCAACTGGGTTTCCAACAGCATCCTGAATCAGGATCCCACCGCCACCTTTGTCATGGGCGCAATCACTGCCATTATACCCATTTTCCTGATGCTGGGGTTGAACAAGCTGCAAAAGAACTGGGGCAAGGATTGAGGCCTCCCACTTTTAGAAAGTACTCTTAATTAAATATGCCATATTTCAACGTGCATTTTCGAAAATATGAACAAATTGTGTCAAGAAAAGACTGTAAAGTTATTAAAAAATAATGGTTGCGAATGTTGTCATATCCTGCTAAAATATAGTACGTCAAGCGGATGAGGGTCAACCGATGGGCTTTGCAATCGCATTGCCGGAAGTCGCAGTTGGCGTTTGCCCACTTGATTTTGAAACCCACAGGTCCTCCACCGGCCTGTGGGTTCTTCTTGCCTTTTGAGAAAAATCCTTGACAACTGCCTGGGGTTGCCATATAATACAGTCATATGTCATGACATATGACTGTCATAAAACTGGCATTGTTAAAAGGAGCGGATGAATATGTCAAAAATCAAGGAATTCCTCAAGCGGAAAAACATAGAAATATCTGCCAAACGCTACGGAATTGATGCCTTGTCCGCCATGGCCCAGGGCCTCTTTGCCTCGCTGCTCATTGGCACCATCATCAAGACAATTGGCCAGCAGACGGGCATCGGTTATCTGGAGACTATGGGTGACTATGCCACCGTTATGTCCGGCCCGGCCATGGCCGTGGCCATCGGATTGGCATTGGGGGCGCCGCCGCTGGTACTCTTCTCCCTCATTGCCGTGGGCAACGCCGCAAATTCCCTGGGCGGGGCAGGCGGGCCGCTGGCGGTGCTAATTATTGCCATAATTGCCGCCGAGTGCGGCAAGGCGGTGTCTGGGGAGACAAAGATCGACATCCTTGTGACCCCCGCCATCACCATTGCCGTGGGCGTGATACTTTCTTCTCTCATTGCCCCGCCAGTGGGGCGTGTTGCCTCCGCCCTGGGGCAGCTTATCATGTGGGCTACCGACCTGCAGCCCTTCCTGATGGGTATTGCCGTCTCTGTGCTGGTGGGCGTGGCTCTGACGCTGCCCATCTCCTCCGCCGCCATCTGCACTGTGCTGGGGTTGACTGGGCTGGCAGGAGGCGCAGCCGTAGCGGGCTGCTGCGCTCAGATGGTGGGCTTTGCCGTGATGAGCTTCCGGGAGAACCGCTGGGGCGGACTGGTGAGCCAAGGCCTGGGCACCTCCATGCTCCAAATGGGGAATATTGTCAAGAATCCCAGAATTTGGATCCCCCCCACGTTGGCCTCTGCCATCACCGGCCCCCTGGCAACCTGCGTATTCCGGCTGGAAATGAACGGGGCTGCGGTGTCCTCCGGTATGGGTACCTGCGGACTGGTGGGGCAGATTGGCGTCTACACAGGCTGGGTCAACGATATCGCCCAGGGTCTTAAGACATCCATCACCGCCTTCGACTGGCTGGGACTGATTCTCATCTGCTTTGTGTTGCCTGCCGTGCTGAGCTGGGCCTTTAGTCTGGTTCTGCGGACGTGGGGCTGGATTAAGGAGGGGGATTTGACATTGAGGTAAGCCAGTGGAGGGGACGGACGATTTTGGGGCTGTAGCTGACCTTTGTTTCGCTACAGCCCCGGTTTCAATCATTTCAAAAAGCCGCTGATAATCTGCTCCTCCGCCTCCGTCTCGGTGAGACCCAGGGTCATCAGCTTGATGATCTGCTCCCCGGCGATTTTGCCAATGGCGGCCTCGTGGATCAGGGCAGCATCCAGATCATTGGCCTCCAGCTGGGGGATGGCCAGGATGTGGGCATTGCCCATGATGATGGCGTCACACTCGGTGTGTCCGCTGCATGGGGCGTTGCCGATGATGCGGGAGTCAAACTTCTGATAGGAGTTGTCCTGGGCCACCGAGCGGGACACCACATCGGCGCTGGCCCCGGAGCCGTTGAGGGAAACACGGTAGTCGCTGGTAGCCTGTTGGCTGCCGTGAGTCAGCAGCCGCTCCCGGACCACCAGCCGGGCGCCGGCTGCCAGATCGGCCACAGTGGTGCGCAGAGTGGAGTCCACCCCCCGAATTTGCACCATCTCCATCTCCATGGAACTGCCCTCATCCTGATAGACCTCGGTGACGGGGTTCAGGATGCGTTTACCCGTGCCATCCCCCTCGCCGTAATGTTTCTCCACATAGCGAACCTTGGCGTTTTTGCCCAGATAGAAGCGGTGGATGCCATCGTGCTGGGAGTCCTGTGCGCCGCAGTTGTGGATGCCACAGCCCGCTATAATGACCACATCGCTATCTGCCCCAATATAGAAGTCGTTATATACCACATCGGTGAGACCACTCTCGCTGAGTATCACAGGGATGTGGACGCTTTCCTTCTTGGTTCCGGGGCGAATATGGATGTCAATGCCGGACACATCGGTCTTGCTGACAATGTCGATATTCGCGGTGGTATTCCGGGCATCCAGCTTGCCGTTAGCCCGGATGTTGTAGGCCCCTTCCGGGATGCCGTGGAGACCGGCAATCTCCTCTAAAATATGCGCCTGGATGGAATCCATCAGCACTTGCCCCCTTCCCAGGCCAGCTTTTCGCAGGCTCCCGTGGCGGATACTGTCCCCAGCAGGGTGGGCAGTATCTGCTCTCTCGGCCCCTGCTGGGTAATGCGCCCCTGATCCAGCACGATGATCTCGTCAGCGATGTCAAGAATACGCTCCTGGTGGGAGATGATCAGCACCGATCCTTGGGTGGTTTCCCGCATCCGCTCAAAGACCCGAATTAAATTCTGAAAACTCCAGAGGTCGATGCCCGCCTCCGGCTCGTCAAAGATGGAGAGTTTCGTACCCCGGGCGGTGACAGTTGCGATCTCGATGCGCTTCAGCTCACCGCCTGACAGGCTGGCGTTGACCTCCCGGTGGATATAGTCCCGGGCGCACAGCCCCACGTCGGAGAGATAATTGCAGGCATCGGTCACAGAGAGTTTCTTCTTGGCCGCCAGCCGCAGCAGGTCAATGACCTGGATGCCCTTGAAGCGCACCGGCTGCTGGAAGGCATAGCTGATTCCGGCATTGGCCCGATCCGTAATGGAGAGGTTAGTGATATCCTCCCCCCGAAAGCAGATTTTCCCCGAGGTGGGCTTCTCAATTCCGGCAATCAGTCTGGCAAGGGTAGACTTGCCGCCACCGTTGGGGCCGGTAATCACCACAAATTTGTGGTCATCAATGGAGAGACTTATGTCGTGAATGATCTCCCGCTGGCCGGTGGCCTCCGGCACGTCAAAGGAGACGTGTTCCAGTGTGAGCATATTGTATGCCTCCTGTTATTCAGCGGGGCAGCTCTTTCCCGCAATGGTCATTTTACACACCAAGTATATCACAAGTTTTTGTTTTGTCAAATCCCAGCCGCGGATTTCCGCAAACAGGGCGGCGGTACGCATCTCTGCGTACCGCCGCCCTGTTGTCAGTTCCCTGCCGTCAGCTGATGAGGCTCTGTACGGCCTCATGGATCTTCCGAGCCACATAGGGGTTGTTCATGGTGTAGAGGTGGATGCCGTCCACCCCCTGGGCAATCAAATCCACAATTTGGTCTACCGCGTAGGCGATGCCCGCATCCCGGATGGCAATGGGGTCATCCTCATAGCGATCCATCATGGCGCGGAATTTCTTCGGAACCGTGGCCCCGCAGAGAGTGGCCATGCGATCAATGGACTTCTTGTTGGTGACAGGCATGATGCCCGCCTCGACAGGGACGTTGATGCCCACCAACTGGCACCGCTCTAAAAAAGCGTAGAAATAGCTGTTGTCGAAGAAAAGCTGAGAGATCAGGTGATTTGCCCCGGCCTCCACCTTGATCTTCAGGTTGCGGATATCCCGCACCAGGCTGTCGGCCTCTGTGTGGCCTTCCGGATAGCAGGCGGCCAAAATGTCAAAATCCCCCTGTTCCCGTATGAAGGAGATCAGGTCAGAGGCATATTTGAAGTCACCAGGGACATATTCCCCCTCCGGCAGGTCACCTCGAAGGGCCAGAATATTTTCTATACCGATGGCCCGCAGCTCCGCCAGCTTCTCTGCGGCAGTCTTCCGGGTCAGACCGATGCATGGCAGATGTACCACGCTCTCCACGCCGCAGTCCTCCCGGATGGTGCGGGCGATGCGGAATGTCTCCTGATTGTTCTTCCCGCCGCCGGCCCCGTAGGTGACGCTGATAAAGGCGGGGGACAACTCCCGCAGGCCCTCCAGCGTCTGGTAGATGGTACTCACTGGGGAGCTGGACTTGGGGGGAAAAACCTCAAAGGACAGGATGGGCTTGCCCGGCTCAAAGAGCTCAGACGTTTTCATTCCGCAGCTCCTTTGCCGCCTGCACCAGATTGGTCAGGCTGGCCACTGTCTCCGGGACGCCCCGGGTCTTCAGGCCGCAGTCCGGGTTGACCCACAGCTTCTCCGGCTGGATGCGGGAGAGCATCTTGTGGAGGGCGGATTTGATCTCATCCACCGGCGGGACGCGGGGAGAGTGGATATCATAGACGCCGGGACCGACCTCTGTCTTGAAGTTGTTTTTCTGGAGGCAGTCCAGAATCAGCAGGTCAGAGCGGCTGGCCTCAAAAGTGATAACATCGGCGTCCATGCTGTCAATGGCGGGGATGATATCGGTAAACTCGCTGTAGCACATATGGGTGTGGATCTGCGTCTCCGCCTTGACGCCGCTGTGAACCAGCCGGAAAGCGGGGATAGCCCAATCCAGATATTCACTGTACCAGTCGGACTTCCGCAGGGGCAGCTTCTCCCGGAGGGCGGCCTCATCCACCTGGATGATGCGGATGCCGCCCGCCTCCAGATCCAGCACCTCGTCCCGGATGGCGAGGGCGATCTGATAGGTACTCTCCTTCATGGAGATATCCTCACGGGGGAAGGACCAGTTGAGGATTGTCACCGGGCCGGTGAGCATACCCTTCACCGGCTTTTGAGTCAGGCTCTGGGCATAGACTGACCACTCTACCGTCATGGGGCCGGGCCGGGATACATCGCCCCAGACGATGGGGGGCTTGACACAGCGGGTTCCGTAGGACTGCACCCAAGCCTTCTCAGTGAAGAGATAGCCCTTCAGCTGCTCGCCGAAGTACTCCACCATGTCGTTACGCTCGAACTCGCCGTGTACCAGCACGTCCAGCCCCAGTTCCTCCTGGAGGGATACCCACTCGGCAATCTTCTTCCGGTTGAATTCCTTATATTCCTCTGGGGTGATCTCGCCCTTTTTCAGCGCTGTCCGGTTGGCCTTGACATCGGAGGTCTGGGGGAAGGAACCGATGGTAGTGGTGGGAAACAGGGGCAGGTTAAAGGCCTCCTTCTGGATTTTCTCCCGCTCAGCGAAGGCGGGCAAACGGGTAAGGTCGCTCTCCTGAATGGCCGCTACCCGGGCCTGTACTGCCGGGTCAGAGCAGTCCGCCCGGCCCTGGAAGAGAGCCTCGTTGGATTGATAGGCGGGCTGGGCGGCGGGGTCACCCGCCTCTGCCAGAGTGGCCAGCTGCTCCAGCTCCTCCAGCTTTTCCACTGCAAAGGCGAAGTGCCTGGTGTAAGACGGGGAGAGCTTGCTCTCGTTGGCCAAGGTATAGGGGACATGGAGCAGGGAGCAGGAGGTGGACAGGACGATTTCGGCACCGGTCTTTCTCAGCTCCTCCAGCGCTGCCAGCGTCTTGGCGTAGTGATTCCGCCAGATATTCTTGCCGTTCACCAAACCGGCAAAGAGAACCTTGTCCTGGGGAAAACCGTATTTCTTCACCAGGGCAGCAGACTGACGGCCCTCTAAAAAGTCCAGGCCGATACCATCCACCGGTAAGGCCAGCAGGTTTTGATAGCAGTCCCGGATGTCACCAAAATAGGTCTGCACCAAAACTTTGGTGTTCCCCTTGGCGGGAAGAATGCCCTGATACAGCTTTTCCAGCAGGGCGATGTCCGCAGCTGTCAGGTCATGTACCAGATACGGCTCATCCAGCTGCACCCACTGGACACCCAGAGCGCTGAATTTGACCAGAGCATCGGAATAGGCAGCAATAACGTCATCCGTCCAGTCTGTGGCGGACTTGCTGCCGGTGGGACGGACCAGTTTCAGCAGTGTGAAGGGGCCGGCCAGCACGGGCTTAGTGGGGACGTCCAGGGCCAGCGCCTCCTGATACTCGTCAAAGGGCTTTGTCCCGGCCAGCTTGATCTCGGCATCGTCCTCCATCTCCGGCACCATGTAGTGGTAGTTGGTGTTAAACCACTTTTTCATGGCCAGCGCCTTGACGTCTCCCGCCGCGCCCTGATAACCCCGGGCCATGGCAAAGTAGCGTTCCAGCGGGGATAGCTCCAATTGGGCATACCGCTGGGGGATGATGTTGAAGAGTACCGCCGTGTCCAACAGATTGTCATAGAAGGAAAAGTCGTTGGATGGGATCAGGCCGATGCCAGCCTGCTGCTGAAGCTGCCATTGGCTGCGGCGAATGTCTGCAGCAACGGCCTCCAGCTCCTGGGCGGAGCGCTCCCCACGGAAGAATTTTTCGGTAGCAAATTTCAACTCCCGAAGGCTGCCTACCCTGGGAAAGCCAATGACTGAGGTCTGCATGGTAAAAACTCCTTTTCTCGCTCTGTTTTTGATTTTGTCAAGGGCGGAAGGTCCGCAGAGCGTCAATGGTCTGCTGAATCAGCTCGTCTAGTGTCCAGCCCAACATATCTGCCCCCCGCTGGATGACCTCCCGGGAACAGCCAGCGGCGAAGCCCTTGCTCTTAAACTTCTTTTTAACGGATTTTAATTCCAGATCCTGTACGCTCTTGGAGGGACGCATGATGGCCACGGCTCCAATCAGGCCGGTGAGTTCATCGGTGGCATAGAGTACCTTTTCCATGGTGTGTTCCGGCCGGATATCCACAGTGATGCCGTAGCCGTGGCTGGCGGTGGCCCGAATGATGCGCTCGTCCACTCCCCGCTCCCGCATAAGCTCCTGGGATTTGATGCAGTGCTGCTCCGGGAACTGCTCAAAATCCAGATCATGGAGCAGCCCCACAATGCCCCAGAAGTCCGCCTCGCTGCCGTAGCCCAGCTTTTCAGCGAAATACCGCATAGTCTGTTCCATAATCTGGGCATGCTCCAGATGGAAAGCATCCTGATTATACTCCGTCAGCAGCGCCCAGGCATCATCTCGCGTCATAAAAGCGCCTCCTTTTGCGTTCTGTTTTTTATCATATCCTATTTTTTTCAAAAAAGCAAGTATGAAATAGAGAAAGGCGGGACGCAGCTTGTGCATCCCGCCTATCCGCGCCGGGATCACCTGACAGCGGCAAATCCCCGCTCCAGATCGGCAATAATGTCATCAATATGCTCGGTGCCGATGGAGAGCCGGATGGTGTTGGGATAGATGCCCTGATCGGCCAGCTCCTCGGTGGAGAGCTGGGAGTGGGTGGTGGTGGCCGGATGGATGACCAGTGACTTCACATCGGCCACGTTGGCCAGCAGGGAGAAGATCTCCAGGTTGTCGATGAATTTGTGGGCTGTCTCCTGGCCGCCCTTGATTTCAAAGGTGAAGATGGAGGCACCGCCATTGGGGAAGTATTTTTCATAGAGGGCATGGTCGGGGTGGTCAGGCAGGGATGGGTGGTTGACGCGCTCCACCTGGGGATGCTTCGCCAGATATTCCACTACTTTTTTGGTGTTTTCAGCGTGTCGCTCCAGCCGCAGGGAAAGGGTTTCCGTCCCCTGAAGCAGCAGAAAGGCGGCAAAGGGGGAAATAGTGGAGCCGGTGTCCCGGAGCAGGATGGCCCGGATATAGGTTGCGAAGGCAGCGGGGCCTGCGGCTTCGGTGAATTTCACACCATGATAGCTGGGATTGGATTTAGAAATCCAGGGATAGCGCCCAGAGGCCGCCCAGTCGAAATGGCCGGAGTCAACAATCACACCCCCTAGGGTGGTGCCGTGGCCGCCGATAAATTTGGTGGCGGAGTGAACCACAATGTCCGCCCCATGCTCAATGGG
>CAYUUP010000021.1:0-19851 GCA_964447925.1 uncultured Oscillospiraceae bacterium | reverse complement strand
GCAGTCATGAAGTCACTGGTGGTCACGGCCCGGAGCGCGATAGCATAGTCATAGGTTCGCCCGTCCCCCATGACCCCCACGGAGCGCATATTGGTCAGCGCAGCAAAGTACTGGCTGATCTGGCTGTCCCAGCCCGCCTTGGCAATTTCCTCCCGGTAGATGGCGTCCGCTTCCCGGAGCAGGTCAGCCTTTTCACGGGTGACCTCCCCGATGATGCGGATACCCAGGCCGGGGCCGGGGAAGGGCTGACGGTTCACCAGGTAGTCCGGCAGACCCAGTTCCCGGCCCAACTGCCGCACCTCATCCTTGAAGAGCATACGCAGCGGCTCCACAATCTCCTTGAAGTCCACATAGTCAGGCAGACCGCCCACATTGTGATGGCTCTTGATGGTAGCTGCATCCCCCGCGCCGGATTCAATGACATCCGGATAGATCGTCCCCTGGGCCAGATAATCCACCTGGCCGATTTTTTTGCCCACCTGCTCAAAGACCCGGATGAACTGCTCACCGATAATCTTACGCTTCTGCTCCGGTTCGGTGACACCAGCCAAGGCGGAGAGGAAGCGCTTCTCTTCATTCATGCGGATGAACTCAACATTCCACCGGGAGAAAGCAGCCTCCACCTCATCTCCTTCATTCTTCCGCATCAGGCCATGATCCACGAAAACGCAGGTCAGCTGGCTTCCCACTGCCTCTGCCAGCAGAGCGGCTGCCACAGAGGAATCCACCCCGCCGGAAAGAGCCAGCAGTACCCTGCCGTCTCCGATGATCCGCCGCAGATTGACAACAGCGGTCTTGCAGTAGTTCTCCATGCTCCAGTCTCCGACAGCACCGCAGACTTCATAGAGAAAGTTGTGAAGCATCTGAATGCCGTTTTCGGTATGATTGACCTCCGGGTGAAACTGGACGCCGTAGAAGCCCCGGCTCTCGTCAGCAATCGCCACATTGGGGCAGGCAGCGGAGTGTGCCACCAAAGTGAAGCCCTCCGGCACCTTTGCCATATAGTCCCCATGACTCATCCAGGAAATTCCCTCCTCCGGCAGGCCCTTAAACAGCTTGCAATCAGTCCGGTAGAAGGTGGGTGTCTTGCCAAATTCCCGTGCGGTGTCTTTCTGGGCCGCCGTCACCTCTCCGCCAAGAGTATGGGCCATCAGCTGACAGCCGTAGCAGATGCCCAAGATAGGAATGCCCGCCTGAAACAAGTCAGCATCATAGTGGGGGGCGGCGTCCTCATAGACGCTTCCCGGTCCGCCAGTGAAGATGATGCCGATGGGTGCTTTAGCCAGCAGTTCCGGCAGAGGGGTGGTGTAAGGCAGTACCTCGCAGTATACGCCGCATTCACGGACTCGGCGGGCAATTAGTTGGTTATACTGTCCGCCAAAATCCAGAACGATGACCATTTCGTGGGACATAGTGACTCATCCTTTCTGATTCTTATGTTTCATAATTTATTTCAAACTCAGCAGGCCAGCCCTCTGACTTCATCAGGATCCGGCATTGGCCGCCCTTCAGTTCTCCGAGCAAGGATTCCAAAGATAAACGGTGTCCTCTCGGCTGTCGTTTGTCAGCTGCATGTGTGCGCTGTTTGCATTTGACTCCGAAATGGTCATTGTTATCCAGCCCTCAGCCGGGACAATACAAGATCAATTCGTTCAGATTTCCGTTCTTATCCATTCCAAATTCTGCAGTCAGCCCGTCTTTCACAATGCGGTAGTCACCCGCCGTCAGCTCACCGTAGGGATTCAAGTCGCAGGTCACGATGTCTCCACTGCCAGCGGCTAGGATATGGGCAATATCATTGAACGCTATCTCCTCCAGCGGCGGCACGATATACCACGCTCCGTCCCGGTACCACTCCAGCACAAAGTACTCGCTGTACTCAAAGTCCGATCCGCTGCTGTTTTGCAGGTTCAGGGAGAGTACGCCGTCCTTGAGGCCATACACCGCCAGGGTGATACCATCCACGCTGTGTACCGCCTCATCCAGCTGATAGAAGGCATCGCAGTATTTGGCCAGCCGCCCGGCGTTGGGAAAATACAGGATGGAGCCAAGTTCTTCACTCTCCGCCTCTACCTTCTGGAACAGCCTCTCCAGGTCGGCCTTCACCGACCAGACCTCCCCCTCCTGGTTCAGCCAGGTGCCGTGGGAGTAGGCTACGTACAGTGTGGAGCCGTCCCCACCGCCGATCTTCAGCCCATAGCAAGGAAAACTCCAGTCTGCCAGCAGGGCATCCTCCGCCGGGGCGGCGGAGAGGGCGTTCAGTTCGTTCAGAATTTTCCGTTCCTCTTCCGTATCGTACCAGGTGTAGGAGAGAATGCGCTCCTTATTACAGTAGTACAACGTCAGAACGCTGGTTTCCGGGTTGGCATCAGCGAGCAGACCGATGGGTTTGTTTGTGGAACCAGCGCAGGTGACGAGCAGGCTGCACAGGCAAAGCCCACATAATACCATTAAGCATCTTTTCATGATGTGGTCCTCCTTATCCGATCGTATTTTCGCAGTTCTACCAGATACGTCGGAAAAACAGAGGAATGTCTTTCGCCAGACACGGAAAATATGAATATTTTTAAGCCCTGTGGTAAAAGGCTCAGATGGTGGTGATATCCACTGGAACAAGTTCGTTGGCATGGCCCTGCATCCGTGCCGTCAGGATGGCGTGGGCAGTGTCGATGGATGTCAGGCAGACCACCGAGTGTTCCACAGCTGCCCGGCGGATTTTGAAGCCATCGCCGTCCTGCTTCTTGGTGCGGGCAGGGGTGTTGACAATGAGATCGACGGAGCCGCTCTGGATCATATCCAGAATGTTGGGATGGGCATGAGCAATGCGGTTGACCTTCTTCACCTGAAAGCCGTTCTCCCGCAGATAGGCGCAGGTGCCGGAGGTGGCTAGGATTTCAACTCCCATCTCCTCCAGCTGGCGGGCCACGCCGAGAATCTCCGGCTTATCCTCGTCCTTGACAGTGAGGATGGCCCGTCCCCTCCTCTCCGGGGCCTTCATGTTGGCCCCCTTGAAGGCCTTCAGCAGCGCCTGGGGAAAGCTGTCTGCCAGTCCCAGGCACTCGCCGGTGGATTTCATCTCCGGCCCCAGATTGATATCCACGTCAGTGAGCTTCTCAAAGGAGAAAACCGGCATTTTGACGGCGTAATAGGGGGCTTCAGGGTAGATATCCACGCCGTATTCCATATCCCGCAGCTTTTCCCCCAGCATGACCCGGGTGGCCAGTTCGATGATGGGGACGCCCGTCACCTTGGAGATATAGGGGATGGTACGGGAGGAACGAGGATTCGCCTCAATGATATACACCGTGTCATTAAAAATGATAAACTGCACATTGATAAGGCCGATTACTCCCAGATGCTTTGCAAGATTCTTCGTATGCCGCAGGATAGTCTCCTTGTGCTTCTGTTCGATATTCAAGGGGGGATAGACAGAAATGGAGTCACCAGAGTGGACACCCGCCCTCTCAATATGCTCCATAATGCCGGGAATGAGAACATCCTCGCCATCAAACACGCCGTCCACCTCTACTTCCCGGCCCATCAGATACTTGTCCACCAGAATAGGATGCTCCTGCACCGTCATATTAATGATCTTCATGAAGTCCTCGATGTGGCGGTCGGAATAGGCAATTTCCATGCCCTGGCCGCCAAGCACATAGGAGGGCCTCACCAGTACGGGATAGCCAACAGTGTTGGCGGCAGCGATGGCTTCCTCGGTGGTGTACACCGTCCGGCCGTCGGCCCGGGGAATCTTGCATAGCCGTAGAATCTCATCAAAGCGTTCCCGATCCTCGGCGGCGTCCACACCATCCGAAGAGGTTCCCAAAATAGGCACACCCATGTCGGTCAGGGCCTTTGCCAGCTTGATGGCGGTCTGGCCGCCGAACTGCACCACAGCGCCCCAGGGCTTCTCCAGCTCCACAATATGCTCCACGTCCTCCGCTGTCAGCGGTTCAAAATAAAGCCGGTCGGCGATGTCAAAGTCAGTGGAGACAGTCTCTGGGTTATTGTTGATGATAATTGTCTCACAGCCCAGCCGCTTCAGCGCCCAAACGGAGTGTACCGAACAATAGTCAAACTCGATTCCCTGTCCGATGCGGATGGGGCCAGAACCCAGCACCAACACCCGGCGCTTGCCGTTGTCCACCGGCTGGGACTCGTTCTCGGCGTCAAAGGTGGAGTAGTAATAGGGTGTCTGGGCGTCAAACTCTGCAGCACAAGTATCCACCATCTTGAAGGCGGGCAGGATACCGTTCACCCGCCGCAGCTCCTTGATTTCCGCCGCTGTTGTGCCGGAGAGAGCGGCAATATAGGTATCGGCAAAACCCATTTCCTTGGCAGCGTGGAGCAGAGCGGCATCAGGAATGCCCTGAGTTAAGGCATTTTCCATGTCAACAATAATCTGGATGCGGTCGAGAAACCAGATGTCGATTTTAGTGATAGCGTTAATCTCCTGTGCGGTGATGCCCCGGCGCAGGGCTTCAGCCACCACAAAGATTCGCTCATCGTCCACGGAGGAGAGTTTCTCCTCCACCTCATCATCATCCAAATCCTTCAGCTTTGGCAGACGCAGGCTGTGGACATTCTGCTCCAAAGAGCGGATGGCCTTCATCAGCGCCGCCTCAAAGGAGTTTCCAATGGCCATGACCTCGCCGGTGGCCTTCATCTGCGTACCCAGCTTGCGGCTGGCAGTGGTGAATTTGTCGAAGGGCAGACGGGGAATTTTCAGCACACAGTAGTCCAGAGTTGGCTCGAAGCAGGCAGTGGTCTTTCCAGTGACGGCGTTGGGAATTTCGTCCAGAGTATAGCCCACGGCAATCTTGGCGGCCACCTTGGCGATGGGGTAGCCGGTGGCCTTGGAGGCCAGGGCGGAAGAGCGGGACACGCGAGGATTCACTTCGATAACGGCATATTCAAAGCTGTCGGGATGGAGAGCAAACTGGACATTGCAGCCACCCTCAATTTTCAGGGCAGAGATGATATCCAGTGCCGCCGTCCGCAGCATTTGATATTCTCTGTTAGCAAGGGTCTGGGTGGGGGCCACCACGATGGAGTCCCCCGTGTGGACGCCCACTGGATCCAGGTTCTCCATGGAGCAGACGGTGATGACGTTGCCCACAGCGTCCCGCATGACCTCAAACTCGATCTCCTTCCAGCCGGCGATGCACCGCTCGATGAGTACCTGGCCCACGCGGGAGAGGGAGATGCCACGCTCGGAAATCTCCCGCAGAGATGGCTCGTCATAGGCGATGCCACCTCCCGTGCCGCCCAAGGTGTAGGCCGGACGGACAATAACGGGATAGCCAATCTCCCCGGCAAAGGCGATGGCATCCGCCACATTCTCCACCACAGAGGAAGTGACACAAGGCTGGCCAATGGCCTCCATGGTGTCCTTGAAGCCCTGGCGATCTTCAGCCCGCCGGATGGAATCGGCAGAAGTACCCAGCATCTTCACGTTATACTCATCCAGTGTGCCGTTCTCGTAGAGATTCATAGCCAGATTCAAGCCAATCTGTCCGCCCAGGGTGGGCAGGATGGCGTCGGGCCGCTCCTTTTGGATCACCTGGGTGACGGAGGGAATGTTCAGCGGTTCGATATACACATGGTCGGCGATGTCCTTATCCGTCATGATGGTGGCAGGGTTTGAGTTCACCAAAACCACCTCCAGCCCCTCCTCCTTCAGAGAGCGGCAGGCCTGGGTGCCTGCATAGTCGAACTCAGCGGCCTGTCCAATAACGATGGGACCGGATCCTAGCACCAGCACCTTCTTAAGTTTTGGATTTTTAGGCATGAATGACTCCCCCTTCCTTGTACTCCGCAATCATGTCCAAAAAGCGGTCAAAGAGATAGTCGGTATCCACTGGGCCAGGCGATGCCTCCGGGTGGAACTGGACGGTGAAGATACGCTTTCCTTTATACCGCAGGCCCTCCACCGTGCCGTCATTGACGTTCTCGTGGCTGACTTCAGCCACAGCGGGATCAATGCTGTCCCGCTTGATGACATAGCCGTGGTTTTGGGAGGTAATAAAAACCCGACCGGCGGAAATGTCCCGCACGGGATGGTTGGCGCCCCGGTGTCCATAGGGCATTTTCTCACTCTCAGCCCCGGTGGCCAGTGCCATCAGCTGGTGGCCCAAGCAGACAGCAAAGATAGGCAGGTTTGATGCATAGAGTTTTTTTAGCTCTTCAATGATACTGGTGCAGTCGGCGGGATCGCCAGGGCCATTAGCCAGCAGGACGCCATCAAAGCCCCCGTCCAACACTGTCTCCGCCGGAGTGTGGGCGGGATATATGGTAATATCACAGCCCCGTTTTTGCAGGCAGCGGGTCATGCTCCGCTTCTCGCCAAAGTCATAGACAGCAATTTTATAGCCGTTGCCGGGGTAATGCTCTGGCTCCCGTATGGTAACGCGCTCCACCGTACCGGAGACTCGGTAGGCCCGGAGTTTCTCCAGAACCTCCTCCATATGAAAATGCTCCGCACAGGTCACCATGCCGTTCATAGTTCCCTGACTGCGGAGTATTTTAGTAATAGCCCGTGTATCCACGCCCTGGATGCCGGTGATGTTGTGCTGCTTCAGGTAGCTGTTCAAATCGCCCTCACAGCGGAAATTACTGCCGCAGGGAGCCAGATGACGGACAATTAGTGCCTCTGCCCAGGGGTGGCGGGACTCATCGTCCTCTGGATTCACACCGTAGTTGCCGATCAGGGGATAAGACATAACCACACCTTGCCCGGCATAGGATGGGTCAGTCAAAATCTCCTGATACCCCACCATGGAGGTGTTAAATACCATCTCACATACACGATCTTCGGTACTGCCGATGCTCTCTCCCGTGAATACCCTGCCATTTTCCAGAATCAGGGCCGCTTTCATATCTGCATCTCCCACCTTTCTCTTTAATCCCCCCACACCTGTGGAGCCTTAAAAAAACAGAGCCACTGCGCGCCGTTTGGCTGGAGCCAGACCCGCGCATAGTAACTCAAGCTATTCTAATAGGATAGTGTATCACAGTTCCATGGGAAATGCAAGAGGATTTTTGGGAATCTGGGAAAATCGGCAGGTCGAAAAGGGCACGCGATTCGCAGACCGCCGACACTGTGCTGTCTGCCGCATAACCCGGAAAAGGCGGGACATAATAAACATAAAACACGCGCCGGGAGGCTCCGACATGTTGATTGCAATGCTGCGAACCGCTATTTTATATCTGACACTCATCGCAGGAGTCCGGCTGATGGGCAAGCGGCAGGTGGGCGAGCTGGAGCCGGCCGAACTTGTGCTGACGCTACTGGTTGCCGATCTGGCGGCGGTCCCAATGCAGGATTTCGGCATTCCGCTGCTCTTTGGTCTGCTGCCCATTTTAGTGCTGCTTTGCCTCACCATGATTCTCTCTGTGCTGACCATGAAGAATGTCCGGCTCCGAACCCTGCTCTGCGGACGGCCCAGCATCGTGATCGACTGCGGAGAGTTGCTGCAAAAGGAAATGGCCCGTACTCGAATGACAGTGGACGAGCTGATGGAGGAACTGCGGCTCCAGGGCATCACCGATATTTCCACCGTCCAATACGCCATTCTGGAAACCAACGGCAAGCTCTCCACCATTCTGTATCCCCAGTATCAGCCCGCCACGGCAGAGCAGATGGGGGTCTCCCCGGCTCTCACTTCCCTGCCGCTGGTCATCATCAGCGATGGACAACTGCTGACCCACAATCTGATTGCTGCCGGGCAGAGCCGGGAATGGCTGGAAAAGGTTCTGGCTGACCGGAAGCTGAACCGCATTGAGGATGTTTTCCTTTTGTCTCTGGACAAGGATGGAAAAATATTCTATGTTCGAAAGGAGGGGCGCTGATGAGGCGCCTGCTTGCCGCTCTCCTCATTCTTTGCCTGCTCTTGGCTATGGCCGGGGCAAGCTCCTGGTGGGTGAACCGGTTCACTGGTGCGCTGGCCGACCAGCTGGAGGATGCGGAGGCTCTGGCGGAGCAGGGAGACTGGGCGTCCGCGTGTGCTGTCACCCAGGCGGCCCAGGCAGAATATGAAAGAGCCTCCGAGCTTCTCTATATCGTTCTGCGCCATACAGATATGGATGCTATTGCTTCCGGCTTCCGGCAGGTGTTGGAATTTATCGAGTGGGAGGAGCTGGGGGAATATTCCGCCGCCAACGCCGAGTTGATTGCCGGGCTGGAACTTCTGGGCGAGATGGAGCAGCTGACACTGAAAAACCTGTTGTAAGATTTTTCTCTAACGTCTTCCCTGTGGGGCATTTCCAAACAAAGCCAAGACTTGACAAGGTTTTCTTTCTGCTATATAATACTTTTGATACGCTTTTTGTCGAATCACCCCACAATAAAGGTTTTATTGTGGAGGCGACCTGTACTCCCGCTTCTGACATCGTATCCCGCAGCCATCCGGCAAATTTGAGTATTTGTGGATTGATGCGGTGGATACAGGTCTGGTGTTTCGTACCTGTAAATTTTTTCATTGAGAGGGGTAACAGGGATGACTGCGCTAAAGTGCAAAATATGCGGTGGTGACATTCAACTAACCGGGAAGGGACACGGTATCTGCGACAGCTGCGGCTGCGAGGTGACACTGCCCCGGATTGACGATGACAAGCGGGTGGAGATGTTCAACCGGGGCAATCATTTTCGCCAATTGGGAGATTATGACCGCGCGTATTCCAGCTATGAGCATATCATAGCCGAGGACAGTCAGGACGCGGAGGCCCACTGGTGCCTGACTCTCTGCCGCTATGGAATTGAATATGAGTTGGACAGCCGCACCGAGGAATACATACCCACCGTCAGCCGCATGAGTTATGAATCCGTCCTGGAGGATCCGGATTACCTCGCCGCGCTGCAAGTCTCTGACGAATATACGAAGGAGCTTTACCGCAAGGAGGCCCGGAAGATTGCAGAAATTCAGGACCGGTACAAGGTAATTGCCCAGAAGGAAGCCCCCTATGACGTCTTCATCAGCTTCAAGGCGGAAGACGAGAATGGTGATCGCACCCGAGCCAATATCTTGGCCCAGGATATATATGACCGCCTGACGAAGAATGGTCTGCGGGTATTCTTCTCCCGCATCTCCCTGCAGGATCACCTGGGAGAGGCTTTTGAGCCATACATTTTTGCCGCACTGCACTCCGCCAAGGTGATGCTGCTGGTGGCCACCAGGCCGGAGGAGCCTCAGACCAGATGGGTGAAAAATGAATGGAAGCGTTTCCTCACTATGAAGGAACGGAACGGCAACAAAGAGATCATTAAGGTTTATGACTCTCCCATGAGCGTTTATGACTTCCCTGATGAGATCATCGGCCAGAGTGCTGATATGAGCCGGCCGGGTATGATCCAGGATTTGATGCGGGCGGTTTTCCGCCTTGCTGGGCGCACTGCAGAGGGCCAGAAGGCTGTTGCCGCAGGTACTGGCATCTCCGTTGAGAATCTGATGATGCGAGTCAGTCTGGCGCTGGAGGACCAAAGCTATGACGAGGCCAACTCCCTGCTGGAGGAAGTGCTGAACCGGGACGCGAAGAACGGTGAAGCATATTTCTGCCGTTTCCTTGCGGAACACGAATTACAGAGGCTGCCGGTTCCCTCCGAATATTATAAGCAGGGAGATAACCTCGAAGACGAACAAGACCTGGTGGAGGAGCTTCTCGATTGGTGCCAGGACCGCTACTTCAAGCTGGCAGAGCGATATGCCGGGCAGGAGCGTAAGGAAGAGCTGGCCAAGTTCCAGGAATCCTGCATACAGGTGAGGAATGAGCTGTGGAACAAACAGCTGCTGGAATCCGCCCGTGAAAAGGTTACTGATTGCCTGTCCATTAAGGACTATAAGAATGCCCTGTATTTTATGGAATCGGCTATAAAGGAGGCAGAGCAAAAGGAGCTTGGCTCCTATGTCAGCGATGGACTCCAGGGTTACGAGGAGCAGTGCCGTGCGATAGCCAGCGAGGTAGCTGCTTACCACAAGGAAATTGGAGATCCAAAGGACTACATCGAACGCACCATCCAGCAGAGGGAACCCGCAAAGCTGAAAAAATTTCGCCGCCTGGAAAAGGACAACGGTCTCAATTACAAATGGACCTATGACGATGGCATCGGTATTTTAGCACTCGTGTTTGCTGTGATGGCAACCCTGTTTGGATGTGGGGTGCTGCTGGACTCGGAAATTGGGATCTTTGTCGCTTCTATCTGGGCACTGCTTTTTGTACTGGGCTGCGTGCGGACGTTTTTCGAAGAGTTTCTATCGTTCTGGCCCACAATAATCATAAGCGTTATTCTGGGTGTGCTGGCAGCTATCGTGACGAACTACGGATTTGGATTTCTCCTGCCCCTTCTCTCTGCGGTAATTATGATTGTTGCCCTTATCAGGACGCTCTGCACCATCACCTGGAACATCGCCTATAACAAGAAAAAGTCATACCGCGACAAAGTGATTATTCCTCTGGTAGAGAGTATCCGGCAGGATGTCCATGACCGTTGGCATGACAAAATTGGCGTCAACCTGGAGAAACTGCCCGGTGTGTAACCAGCGGCTGAGATTAAATGGCGCAGCATTTTAACGTCAAAAGGAAAGGAATGTCTGAAGATGGCAATTCTGGAAGTCATTAAATATGAAGGCGACAACGACGCCCTTGTATGGAAGCACCCGGCGGAGGATTTTAACACCTCATCCACTCTAATCGTACATGAGTCCCAAGAGGCAATCTTTTTCAAAAATGGCCAGATTGCTGATGTCTTTGGAGCAGGCCGGTACATACTGAAAACTGAAAATATCCCTATTTTGCGCAGGCTAATGAACCTGCCCACAGGCGGCGAATCCACTTTCCACTGCGAGGTGTATTTCGTCAATAAGGTTGAGAAGCTGGCACTGAAATGGGGAACTGACAGCAAGGTGGTGTTTATTGAGCCAACCTATAATATCCCCATGGAAATCGGCGCCAGCGGTGATATGGGCATAAAAATAGCGGATTCCGCCAGCTTTCTGGTTCGCCTGGTGGGGACGGAAACATTACTCACCCCAACAGGTCTTCTAGGGTATTTCAGGGGTATCCTGATGACCCGGGTAAAATCCTATCTGGGCCGCACCATTAAAGAGAAACAGCTGAATATTTTTGAGATCGACGCCGAACTGGATATTCTCTCTGAGGCCCTCAAAGCAAGGCTGGAAACAGACTTCCGGGAATACGGCATCACCCTTACACAGTTTGTCATCCGAACTGTGGTTCGTCCGGAGGATGACCCCAATTACCGCCGTCTGAAGGATGCCATGGCAAAGCAGCATACCAGCATTCTCCAGGCGCAGATCGACCGCCAAGAGAGCCTTATCCGCCAGCAGACAGAGGCGGATAAAAGGGTAATCATGGCGGAGGCCGAGGCCAAAAAGCGTCAGCTGGAGGGTTATACCTATCAAGAGGAGCGGGCCTATGATGTCGCCTCCCAGGTGGCTTCCAACGAGGGCGTCGGCACCTTCTCCAATATGGGGATGGGCCTTGGCATGATGACCGGCGTGGGCGGCGCCATGGGCGGTGTGGTCAGTGGAATGGTGGGCGGTGCCATGGGCGGTACAATTGCCGGCATGACAGGCAACACGCCTGCTCCGGCTGAGTCCCCCCAGCAGCCGCCTGTCAATCCGGTTCCTGCGGCTGGACCAGTCTTTCCCGCAGGCAGCGCTGCGCCCCAGCCCACCGCCCAGGAGACGGAAAAGCCCAACGCGACCCGTATATGCCCCAACCCCCAGTGTGGACATGAATTGCCTGCCGGAGCGGCATTCTGTATGTTCTGTGGGCAGCCTCTGCCCCCGGTTTGCCCCTCCTGCGGCAAAGAGGTACCCGCCGGAGCGGCGTTCTGTATGTTCTGCGGCCACCCGCTGCAATAGGAGGGATCAAAATATGTCAAAGAAGTTTATTACTGTATCTGCCATCTATGCCGTTATTCTTGTGGCGGGAATCGCCATTACGCTTCTCCTGGCAGGTGAAATCACCGCCCGGCTTGTTGTTTCTATGTGCTTCATTGCGTTTTCTTTCCTAGCCATGGCCCTTGCCTCTATTCTGAACCTATTGGACATCAGGGAGAACGTGATGCAGAATTTTGCGGTCACCACCATCAGCATCATCTATTTCATCGTAACCTGCGTTGTCACCGTGGCCATCAATATACTGGGCTTCACTCTCCGGTGGTTTGCGGTTGTGGAAATACTGGTTATGGCTCTTGGCATCGTCGGTATGCTGTTTGGCATACTTGGAAAGCAGCATATCGAAGATAAGTGATCCAGCTTACCTGCCATACATGAATTGACCTTCCGGCTTTTCGGAGGGTCAATTCACGTTTCCCCGCATTTGACACAAGAGTGGACTTGACATTCCTTCCCTTTTATGCTATGTTAAGAATGGCCATATGACTGACGGAAGTGGAGGACACCACATGGAGTATGGCCTGGCGCATCCGCCATGGGAGCCGACCGTCTGGGCCATACCGCCTGGGGTCGGCATTTGCCTTGCCCGGCGAAATTATCAGTCAGGAGGACACACCTATGAAAACCGACATTGAAATTGCCCAGGACACCAAAATGCTGCCTATTTCCCAGGTGGCGGAGCAACTCTCCATTGAAGAGGACGATCTGGAACTCTACGGTCGTTACAAGGCCAAGCTGAATCTGCAAAACATCCGTAAGCTGCCCCGAAAGGGGAAGCTGATTATGGTGACGGCCATCAACCCCACCCCGGCAGGCGAGGGCAAAACAACCACCAGCGTGGGACTGGCGGATGCTCTCTCCCGGCTGGGAAAGTCCACTGTGCTGGCCTTGCGGGAGCCGTCTCTCGGCCCGGTCTTTGGCATCAAGGGCGGTGCCGCCGGCGGCGGCTATGCCCAGGTAGTGCCCATGGAGGACATCAATCTCCACTTCACCGGGGATTTCCACGCCATTGGCGCAGCCAACAATCTGCTTGCTGCCATGCTGGACAACCACATCCAACAGGGCAACGAGTTGGGCATTGATGTCAAAAATATCACCTGGAAGCGCTGTGTGGACATGAATGACCGCCAGCTGCGGAATATCGTCTGCGGACTGGGCGGCAGGATGCAGGGCGTCCCCCGTGAGGAGGGCTTCGAGATTACCGTGGCCTCAGAGGTCATGGCTGTACTGTGCCTGGCAGACGATCTGATGGATCTGAAGGCACGGCTGGCCCGCGTCATTGTAGGTTATACCTATGATGGTGAGCCCGTTACCGCTCATGACCTAAAGGCAGAGGGTGCCATGGCCGCACTGCTGAAGGACGCCGTGCGGCCCAACTTGGTGCAGACATTGGAACACACCCCCGCTCTGATTCACGGCGGCCCCTTTGCTAACATTGCTCATGGCTGTAATTCCGTAGCCGCCACCGACGCCGCTCTCCGGCTGGGTGACTATGTAGTCACCGAATCCGGCTTCGGCGCCGACCTGGGGGCGGAGAAGTTCCTGGATATCAAATGCCGCTCCGCCAAGATGACCCCCAGTGCCGTGGTCATTGTTGCCACCGTCCGGGCGCTGAAGCATCACGGCGGCGGCTCCCTGGAACAGGGCCTGCCCAATCTGCTGCGTCATGTGGAGAACATCACCCAGGTCTACGGTCTGCCCGCCGTAGTTGCCATCAACCAGTTTGAAAGCGATACGCCAGAGGAGATCGCCTGCATCCGATCCGCCTGTGAGAAATACGGCGTCAATGTAGCCCTCAGCCAGGTCTGGGCCAAAGGCGGCGAGGGCGGCGAGGAACTGGCTTGTGAGGTCCTGCGGGTTATTGACCATGAACAGGCAGACTTCCGCTTCGCCTATCCTGATGAACTTTCCCTTCAGGAAAAGATCACCGCTATTGCCCAAAAGATTTACCGCGCCGATGGCGTGACTTTCCTCCCCGCTGCCGAGAAGGAGCTTCGCAAGCTGGAGGAACTGGGTTATGGAAAACTCCCCGTCTGCATGGCGAAAACCCAGTATTCCTTCTCCGACAACGCCGCCCTGCTGGGTGCGCCGAAGGGCTTCACCATCACGGTGCGGAAGGTGAAGGTCTGCGCTGGAGCAGGGTTTGTGGTAGCGCTTACCGGGGATATCCTCACTATGCCCGGTCTGCCCAAAAAGCCAGCCGCCCAGCAGATCGACGTAGACGAGAAAGGCGTTATCACTGGCCTGTTCTGACAGTCTCTCCCCGTGCAGCATTCCCTACAGAAAAGTCCGCAGAAGGTGATTTTATGAAATTCATCGACCTCTCCACCCCCATTGTCCACCAGGCTCCCTGTGACCCGCCAGTACAGCGGCCCACCATCGAATATCAGGATCATGACAGCAGTGTGGAGGGAATGCTGGACTTCTTTCCCGGCGCAACAAAGGAGGATCTCCCTGACGGCAAGGGCTGGGCGGTAGAGACGGTTACTCTGGGAACCCACACTGGTACCCACCTGGATGCGCCCTATCACTACCACCCCACCATGGACGGCGGCAGCCCCGCCTGGACCATCGATCAGGTACCTCTGGACTGGTGCTTTCACGATGGCGTAATGCTGGATTTCAGCGACTACCCCAACGCCGCCCTGCTGACCCCGGCAGACCTCCAGCGGAAGCTGGACGCCATTGGCTACCGGCTTAAGCCCTATGACATTGTGCTGATCCAGAGCGGGGCGGCCCCGTGGTTTGAGACAGAGGAATACCTCTCCCATGGCGTGGGCGTGGGCTGGGACGCCACTTGCTGGCTGACGGAGCAGGGCGTGAAAATCACCGGCACCGATGCCTGGAGCTGGGACAGGCCGCTGTCTGTCATTGCGGAGGAATTCGCCCGTACCCGTGACAGAAGTATTATCTGGGAGGGCCACAAGGCTGGGATGGTGCGTGCCTACTGCCACATGGAAAAACTGGGGAATCTGGACAAGCTGCCTCCCACCGGCTTCCGGGTGGCTTGCTTTCCAGTGAACATCCGGGGAGCCAGCGCCGGGTGGACCCGGCCTGTGGCAATTATGAAGGATGACCGACCGGAAAATGAACCGTGAGCGGTATGGTGAAAGGATCTGAACACATGGACGGGCAATATCAAACCAAGCTGCTGAACCGATATTTTGTTCTGGTCTGGCTGTGTGCCCTGGGGCTAAATATCTGCCAGAATATTCTGAACAATGTAGTTTCCCTCTATACTACCTCGCTTGGACTATCCACCAGCTTTGCCGGCTTTCTGGGAATCCCTTACGCTGTCTTTGCCATTCTCATGCGCTTTTGGGGCGGCGACTGGGTAGACCGCCACGGCCGCCGGGGACTACTGGTGTTCAGCTGCTTTGGCTTTGCCATCTCCGCCCTTCTCTTTGGCTGCTTCCCGGCTATGTTTGCCCTGGTGGTATTCCGAGCGCTGCACGGCTTGTGTTTCTCTGCCGGACAGCTCACTGCTTCTACGGTAAATGTGGACGTGACGCCCCCAGAGAATGCCACCACAGGCATTGGTATCTTCTGGGTAGCCTCCGCCCTGGCCTACGGAGGGGCGGGCTATATTGTCACCTCTCTGACAGCTGGCGGCAGCTATCAGCCGGTGTTTATCGCTTGCGCCATTGCCGGTGGGGCTGGGGGCATTCTTGCTCTACTGTGCCGCTATGAGAAAAAGCGGACGCCCTCCTCCCCTGCCCCAAGATCTCAGCCAGAGGAAGTCTCCCCGACTGCCCAGGGGATCTACCGCTTCCTTGAGCCAAAGGCAATAAAGCCTGCCGTGCTGATTTTGCTGATGGCCATCTCCGTCTCCAGTGTCAGCCTGTATCTTCTGCTCTTTGCCCAGGAGATGGGCTATGCCTATGCGGGAATGGCTTTCGTGTTGGCGGCGGTCAGCATGGCTATCGGCAACCTGACCTCCTCCCGCCAGCTCCACAGTCTGGGGCCGGGGATGACGCTGCTGTTGTCCTATGGGATCTGCGGCATCCTCTACGCCAGTATGTCCCTGATCCATAGTCCGGTAACTTATATGCTGGGCGGCATAGCCGCAGGCTATATCCAGGGCATCTGTATGCCGGTACTCTACTATCTGGCCGTCAAGGATATGCCCGTGCTGCGGCGGGGCGTGGCCGGAGGAACCATTTATTGTATGCTGGACGTGGGCATGGGCCTTGGCACCTGGCTGTGGGGTGTGGTAATCGAGCTGTCCAGCTTCACCGTCATGTATCTGCTGGCAGCGGCCATCTTTCTTGTGGCCGCAGTGCTGACAATTGTCTTTTACCGTCCGGGCCGGGCTGTGCAGACATTGTGACGTTACTGCCCGGCGCTCCCGATGACAAAAGCTCTCTATTAAATGAGTCCCGGTGGAACGGTCAGAATAACAAGGCGAATGAGAATTGAAAACGGAGCCGGGTTTTCCCGTACCCAACAGCTATCGTTCTTCCAAACAGCAGCAAAGAAGGGCGGCCTCCCATTTGGGGGCCGCCTTGTTGTATTCTCTGAGATTTTAGTCAAAAAGCGAATATCAGAAATCCACATCCCAATCGTAATAGCAGCATTTCAGCAGTTTCTCCATCTCGGCCTCGTCAGGCTGGCGGGGATTGGAGCCAGTGCAAGCATCGGCGATGGCGTTCTTTGCAATTTGGGGCAGGCGGGCCAGGAACACATCTTCGGGAACGAAGCCCTGCTCAGTGGGATAGCTGTCTGCGCCATAGTGCTGGATACAGTGGGGGATGTTCATGGCATCGTTCATGCCGCGGAGGTACTGAATCAGCAGGGCCACCTTCTCATCATCAGTGGTGCCGCCCAACTTCATCTTGTCGGCGATGACACCATAGCGCTTCTTGGCAGTCTCGTCCTTGGCATTGTAGGCGATGACCTTGGGCAGGTACATGGCATTGGCCGCGCCATGGATGATGTGAGCGCCATAGTCTGCAAAGGCTGCGCCCGTCTTGTGGGCCATAGAATGGACGATGCCCAGCAAGGCGTTGGAGAAAGCCATGCCAGCCATACACTGGGCGTTATGTACCGGAGCCCGCTTTGTCATGTCACCGGCATAGGAGGCCACCAGATTGTCCTGAAGCATCTCAATGGCATGGAGAGCCAAGGGGTCGGTGAAATCACAGTTTGCGGTGGACACATAGGCCTCGATGGCGTGAGTAATGGCGTCCATACCGGTGTGGGCCACCAGTTTGGGGGGCATAGTTTCCGCCAGGGCCGGATCCACAATGGCCACATCCGGGGTAATCTCAAAGTCTGCAATCGGATACTTTATGCCCGTGGCGTAGTCAGTGATAATGGAGAAGGCAGTCACCTCGGTAGCAGTACCGGAGGTAGAGGGGATAGCGCAGAAATGAGCCTTGGTGCGGAGCTTGGGCAGGCCAAACACCTTGCACATGTCCTCAAAGGTGGTTTCAGGATACTCATACTTGATCCACATAGCCTTAGCCGCATCAATGGGAGAGCCGCCGCCCATCGCCACGATCCAGTCTGGCTGAAACTCCTTCATCTTCTCTGCGCCTTTCATAACGGTTTCAACAGAGGGGTCAGGCTCAATACCCTCTATGAGAGCAACCTCCATGCCTGCTTCCTTCAAATAGGCAACTGCCTGATCCAGGAAGCCAAACTTCTTCATGGACCCACCGCCCACACAGACGATTGCCCGCTTGCCGTCCAGTGTCTTCAGCGCTTCCAGAGCGCCCTTGCCATGATAGAGATCTCTTGGTAATGTAAACCGTGCCATAGTCTGTTCCTCCTTAGTCTGTAACGGTTGTATCACTGCACTTCCTTTCGGTGGTTTTAGTATAGCACAGCGCGGAATTGTTGTCAAGTAATTTGTATTAAAAAATCACTTTGCACAATTGGCTTTTCAAAAGCACTTAGGAGAATCTGTAATCAAAACAACGGAAAATAACAAGCGGTCGCAAAATCTTACAGGCCGCATACAGCTGACTCAGTGCTTTTTCAATATCCCCCGGATATCCTGCAGCCCGTGATCCAGTGTCACCACGATGACCGAATCCCCTACCTGGATGGAATCATGTCCCCGGGGAATGATAATCTGGTCCCCCCGACGGATGCAACAGATCAGCAGGTTGGCATTCAAATCCAAATCCATCAGGGGGACGTCCACCACTGGAGATGTCTCATGGACGGAAAACTCCAGCGCCTCCACCCGATCATCCAGCAACCGGTATAGGGTCTGTACACTGTTGCCCGCCGCATTTTGCAGTGCGCGGACATATTGGAGGATATAGTTGGAGGCCAGCGACTTGGGATAAATGACACTGCCCAGCTCCAGCCCCTCAAGAATGTCATCAAAGGCAAGCCGGTTCACCTTAGTGACTACCTTGGCCCGCGTATTCCGCTTGACATAAAGAGAGAGCAGGATATTCTCCTCGTCCATATTGGTAAGGGAGACAAAGGCCCCCGTCTGGCTCAGCCCTTCCTCCTGCAGCAGCCGCCGGTCGGTGCCATCGCCGTGTATCACCGACGCTCCGGGCAGCATCCCGGCAAGATAGTCGCATCTGGCCCGGTCGTTCTCGATGATACGCGCCTGAATATGGGAGTCCAGCAGCCGCCGGGCCAGATAGTAGCCGATGACACCGCCCCCTACGATCATGGCACTGCTCACCGGCCGGGTGGGCAGATGGAGTTTCCGAAAGAAGGCCAGCATATTCTCCTCTGATGCCACAACGGAGATCACGTCCCCCTGCCGCAACTGGAAGCTGCCGTCTGGGATACTGATGTCATCCGCCCGCTCCACAGCGCACAGCAACACATCACAGTCGCAGGCGGCGGGTAGATCCTTCACCACTAGGCCGTCCAAAAATTGGCCTGCCTGGATGGGCAGCTTGAAAAGCTGCACCCGGCCCTGGGCGAAGGTGTCAATTTGATAGGCGGCGGGATAGTGCAGCAGACGGGATATCTCATTGGCGGTGGCCAACTCCGGGTTGATCACCATGCTGACCCCCATCTGGGCCTTGATAAAGTCGATCTCCCGGCTGTACATGGGGTTCCGTACCCTGGCGATAGTGTGGCACTTGCCTACCCGCTTTGCCATCAGGCACATCAGCAGGTTACTTTCGTCAGAGGCGGTGACGGCAATGAGAATATCCGCCGTCTGAACGCCCGCCTCGGTGAGAATGTCAATGCTGGCCCCATTGCCCACCAGCCCCATGGCATCCAGATCTTCCGTAATCTGGGAGACTTTGTCAGCATTGGTGTCGATGACTACCACATTGTGCCGCTCACCGCAGAGCGTCTCTGCCAGGGTAGCTCCAACCTTTCCGCAGCCGATGATGATAATATCCAAAAAGAACGACCCCTCTCTTTATCCGGAATGGTGTTAATATTATAATATACCTGGCAGCTAAACGCAAGCCCCGTTTACTGCCGTCTCTTAAAAATTTTATCGAATTTCGATAAATAAATATTGACAAACGATTAGATTCGGCGTATACTACAGACATCACATAAAGGCAGGAGGAATCTCATATGAAAAAATCCATCTCACTGGCCCGATGGCTAAAGTGCATTCTCATTGGCCTGGCTTTCTGCGGGGTGGTAGTCTACGGCCTTATTCTCCCCATCCTGGGGCTGGAAATTATTGGGGCGAATCCGGACCACAGTAGCTGGTTCTGGCCCTGGCTTATCTTCTTGTGGCTGACCGCTCCGCCCTGCTACGCCGCCTGTATACTGGGCTGGAGAGTGGCGGGGAACATCGGCAAGGGAAAGTCCTTTACGCAGCAAAATGCCAATCTGCTGAAGTGGATCGCTGTGCTGGCAGCGGGAGATGCTCTTTTCTTCTTTGCCGGGAATATCCTCTACTGGCTGCTAGGGATGCACCATCCCGGTTGTTTTCTCCTCGCGCTGCTGGCAGTCTTTGCCGGGGCAGCCATCTCGGTAGCGGCAG
>CAYUUP010000020.1:0-20398 GCA_964447925.1 uncultured Oscillospiraceae bacterium | reverse complement strand
GCGTCCTCTGAAGAAGCTGTTGGTTGATGACCTGAAGCTGCACACCGTTTCCGAGCAGTATGGCTCCCTGTTGCGGATCGCTGCTGGTGAGCTGGGCGATGAGAACTCTGCTCAGCAGGACGAGAAGTACATCTCCCGCGTCAACGACTACCGCTATGCCACCCACGACATGGAGGCACCTCAGACTGCCGCGTCCTGGCGTAATATGCCTGCCAACGCTGCCGCCTGGTTCAAGAAGGTGGAGTCCGGCGAGATTGAGAATCCCTATGTCTTTGAGCATTCCAACGAGCCAGACTGGTATAACGCATTCTGATCTTTCAGACGTCCCAGTTTGCAAAGTAGGCTTCGCCTATGAACTGCTCTCTTTCAAGTGGGCAGCAAAAAATAATTGAGCATTTTCTGCTTCCGGTGATCCTAACTGGATCGCCGGAAGCCTTTTATATCTTGTTACCGTGGTATCAAATAACTCTGCTGTACTCCATTGTGGCCAGGACACCCAGGGGCCGCTGCACCCAGCAAATTGTAAACCTGGATCATCTGCACAAGTTCCTAGCGGTTTATAAGCCGTCTGTCGTGTAAATTTTAGATATAGCGTCACCCCCATGAGAGTCCCAGTATTCCTTCTTACTGTTTCTCATGGGGGTAGCGGCTTAATCCAGTGGGCAATGTGGAGTGTTCCTATTTTGTCTGGGGATTTGAACCTCTTATCTCAGTTCAGGTGGAATCAGCCGAGGAGGATACCGCAGACATAACACAACCAGCGCCAGCGCAGCCGCAAAGCTGACAGCTATTCCAGCCAGCCAGATGATATCACCCATCGGAACTGAGACTAATCCAATGATATAGAATACTTCACCCAGCAAAGCAACCATGGTCAGCAATGCCACTGCGATGGAGGTCCAGCGGACACGCAGAAAACCGCCGCGATAGGAGCGATATGTGAGCCGTTCCCCAGAGACTGCTATACTGGCTGTCCCCATGACCATATATATCATGGGGATAATGCAAAGGATGCAAGATCCAATCCAGAGCCTGCCGCAGCCAGGGCTTCCCGCAAGGGAGGCCCAGACATAAGCACCAATACAGAGGACTGTCAGAAGACAATCGGTCACCTTTACCAGATTACGCCCTTTTTTACTGAGAGCCTGGGCGTAATATTCGCCGCAATAAATCAGCTTTTTTACCTTCCGACCGTATTCGTTCAGGACTTCTTTCTCTTTCCAGCCCCGCAGTCGCCAATTTGTCTCCCGACCCATTTATTTTCCGCTCTCCACTGCGTCAAGATTGTGGCAGCGGACGATATGACCCGGCACGACCTCCCGATCCTCCGGCATTTCCTGGAAGCAGGCCTCTGTGGCGTATTCGCACCTAGTGGCAAACCGGCAGCCAGGCGGCGGCTCGATTGGCGAGGTGATTTCGCCCTTAATGAGGATATGCTTCCGGTTGGCGTTGAGAGTCGGCACCGGAATGGCAGAGAGCAGACCCTTGGTATAGGGGTGCATGGGATTGGCAAAGAGTTCCCGAGTGGGTGCAGTTTCCACCAGACAGCCACAATACATGACCAGGATGCTGTTGGAGATGTGCTTGACTACCGAGAGATTGTGGGTTATGAAGATATACGTGAGTCCCCGCTCCTTTTGCAGGTCGGCCATCAGGTTCAGTATCTGCGCTTGAATGGACACATCCAGGGCTGATACCGGCTCATCGCAGATTACAAAACGGGGATTTACCGACAGAGCCCGGGCTATGCCCACACGCTGGCGGCAGCCACCGTCCAGTTCGTGAGGATAGGACTGCATATAGCGCTTCGGCAGTCCTACAATATCTGCCATCTCTTCAATGCGCCGATCCAGTTCTTTACGGCTCTTACACATATGGTTGATCTTCATAGGCTCCGCAATCAATTTGCGGATGCTCTTTCTGGGATCAAGAGAGGAATAGGGATCCTGAAAGATGATCTGTAAATTCTGCTTTAGGAACTTCATCGTCTTGCCCCGGGCATGGGTAATATCTACGCCATCAAAGAGTACCTGGCCGCCGGTGGCCTCGTTCAGTCCGAGAATGGCCCGACCCAAAGTGGATTTTCCACAGCCGCTTTCTCCCACAACGCCGAGGGTTGTCCCCTCCTTTACGGAGAAGCTCACGTGATCCACTGCGTGAAGCATTCCGCCTGGAGTTTTGAAATATTTGGATAAGTCCTTTACTTCCAGCAAATCACTCATGAGCTGCCTCCAAAACACGATTACACTTGACAAAATGCCCCGGAGACAACTCGCGGGGAGTTGGGTCTTCGCTATTACACGTCTCTGTCCGATAGGGACACCGATCTGCAAATTTGCAGCCCTTTGGCATTTCCAGCGGACTGGGCATCATGCCCGCAATGGGTGTCAGCCGATCCACCTCTATATCCAGGCGTGGGATAGAGTTAAATAGGCCAATGGTATAGGGATGGGCGGTATGGTTAAAGATATCCTCTGCGCTTCCCGCCTCAACAATTTGGCCGGAGTACATGATGGCAACTTTGTCACAGCACTCTGCCACAACCCCCAAATCGTGGGTAATGAAGAGCATAGAAGTGCCAAACTGGACCTTCAGATCATTTATCATCTCCAGGATTTGCGCCTGAATTGTCACATCCAGCGCAGTGGTAGGCTCGTCTGCAATCAACAGGTTTGGAGTGCAGGCCAGTGCCATGGCAATGACTACCCGCTGCTTCATGCCGCCGGAGAACTGATGGGGATATTCCTTGGCACGCTCACCGGGGATGCGTACCATCTCCAACATCTCAAGGCTCTTTCTCTGAGCCTCCGCTGCAGAACACTTCTTATGATATCGATATACCTCAGCAATCTGATCTCCCACCGTCATGACGGGGTTCAAGGACGTCATGGGATCCTGAAAGATCATGGATATCTCATAGCCTCGCAGCTTTTGCAGATCCTTTTCTTTCATTTCCAGGATATTCTCACCCTTGTACCAGATTTCACCGGAGACAATCTCTCCCGGCGGCGTCTGGATCAGCTGAAGGATTCCCAGCGCACTGGTGGTTTTTCCAGCTCCCGTCTCACCAACAAGGCCAAGAGACTCGCCTTTTTCGATGCTGAAGCTGATGCCGTTCACGGCATGGACAACGCCCATATCAGTATTGAACCGGATCGTCAGATCCTTTACCTCAAGTAAGCTCATACTGCACCCCCTTACTGTTTCATGTGTGGATCCAGTGCATCGCGGATGCCATCGCCTACCATATTAAAGGACAGCATCGTGATGGCAATAGCCACACCTGGGAAGAAAATCATGGGCCAGAAGCGGGTGATGTAATCCTGACCAGCGGAGAGCATGTTGCCCCACTCCGGCGTTGGCGGTTGTACGCCCAGGCCCAAGAAGCTCAGCCCCGCAATGGACATGATGGTGTCACCAATGCTCATAGAGCCTTGGACCAGCAAAGGCGTGAAGGAGTTGGGAATCACATGGGAGAAGATAATGCGGGCGTGTTTGCCGCCAAAGGCCTTGGAAGCCTCGATGTACTCCTGGTTTTTCATTAACATGATGGAGGAACGCATTTGCCGCACCATAGGCGCAACACTGGTGATGGCCAGCGCCAGCGCAGTATTGAACAGGCCCGAACCCAGAGCTGCCGAAACAGTCAAAGCAAAAATCAGACCGGGAATGGCCAGAAAAATATCGGTAATCCGCATGATGACAGTATCCACTGCACCGCCGAAATAGCCTGCGATGGCGCCGATAATCAGTGCCAGCACAACACTCATCCCTACAGAGACCAGCGAAACGATGAGGGAAACCCGTCCACCGTAAAGAATACGGGTAAAAATGTCACGACCGAAGTTATCCGTCCCCATCAAGTGCTGGAGACTGGGATAAGCCAGGGCGTTGTCCAGATTCTGCGCGTCATAACGATAGGGTGTCAGTATGTCGGCGAAGACAGCCCCGAACACCAGCAGGAGAATGATGAAAAAGCACACTACAGCGGCTTTGTTCCGGCAGAAGCGCTTCAGTGCCAGCCGAAAGCTGCCCTGCTGCCCCTGGGACAGGATATTGGCCTGATGTCTTTTATTTCTTCTCCTCATCAGATATGCCTCCTTGTGGTTTTGATCCGGATTTCGACTTTGTTTTGATTCTGTGGCGTCCGTAGTTGAGATACTGGGCATGAATTCGCGGATCCACCACCGCATAAAATAGATCGGTAATCAGGTTCATGCTGGACATGATGAGGGCGCAGAGCAGGATACAACCCATCTCCGTCACGGTGTCGTGCTGGGAGATGGAACTGGACATCAGTGAACCCAGCCCCGGGATATTGAAAATGGTTTCAGCAATGACCGAACCGGTCAGGGAAGCACCGATATTGGTGCCAATGAGGGTCACCACCGGGACAAGAGCGTTCTGTAGGGTGTGCTTCCATATGACGCGGCTCTCCGGAAGACCCTTTGCCCGGGCCGTTCGGATATAATCCTGCCGGATCACCTCCAGCATAGAAGAACGGGTCATGCGCACCAACATGGCGATGGGAAAGATTGCACTGGCTACGATGGGCAGCACATAGCCGCTGGCCTGTTTGACGCCAGTAATGGGAAACCATCCCAGCTTAACTGAAAAAAACAGGATGAAGATCAGGCAAAGCCAAAAGCCCGGCAGAGCAGAACACATGGTAGCAAAAAACGTGCAAATGTAGTCAAAGATCGTATTCTGTTTGACTGCCGCAAAAATACCAATGGGGATGCCAATGATGGTAGAGAGCAGAGCGGCACCCAAGCCTAGGCGCACTGTGATCCAGATGCGTTGGCTGATAAGCTCAAGCACAGACTTGTGCAGCAGATAAGAGGTACCTAAGGAACCCTTACTGATAATCTGCCAGAAATAGTCCCCGAGTTGAACCAGGTAGGGTCGATCCAGCCCTAGCTCATTTAATTTGGCAGCGATAATCTCCTCGGTTGCCGTCGCATTGTTGACCAGGTATGAGACAACGAGTTTATCCGAACCCGTTACATAGTTGATGGTGAAGATAATGACCACAACTCCAACAAGGACCGGTATCAGGAGAAGGATTCGCCGAATCGCGTATCGTAACATTTTTCTGGATCCCTCCTGTGCGAGTGCGCCCTGACCGGAGCAAGGGCGCAGCGTGTTAAAACTGTCAGGTAAAAAAGCGGCGGAACGGCAGCGCTTAAGTTTCCGTCCCGCCGCAGTTGAATTCAACAATCACCCAGCAACGATGAAGTCGGGAATCAGATAGCCGTCAGCCTGGACGGATCTGCTGATGTCAATATCACCGGCGATGGCAAAGTTTACCGTATTTTCAAAGAGTGGCAATAGCTTGCCAAAATCATGGAGGGCATCCTGAAGCTCATAGATGAGTTCAGTACGATCTTCCTGTTCGCCAGCAGTGAATACACCGGTAGTAAAGAGCTGAGAGATATCATCGGGATAGGAGAACATGGTGTAGATATTCTCAGGGTTCCAGCAGTTCAACACGCTGCCGGGATCGCTGGAGCCGCTGTACTTGGTCAGATAGCAGTAGATGGAGTTGTTCATCATGTTTTCAAAGAAAGTACCGAAGTCCTCCTCATCAATGACCACAGTAATGCCGTCGTCCACGGACTCGAAGGCATACTGGAGAGCCTCTGCGATGGCTGCATCTACATCGCCCTGGCCATAGGTGATAGTAATGGTTGCACTGTCGGTGCCGGTCTCCGCATAGTAGGCGTCAATATATTGTTTGGCGAGGTTGAGATCCTGCCCATAGCTCATGTCTTTATAGGCCCAGCTGAGAGTGGGCAGGATTGATGTGGCCACAGGATAGGCGGAGCCGCAGATGTTTGTCACGACAGATTCAACATCTACAGCATACATCATTGCCAGACGAAGATTCTGGTTTGAATAGGGTGAATTCGGATTCTCAGTGTCAAAGGTCAGCGCCTCAACGGATTGAACCTCCGCGCTGAAGAGATTATACGAATCAGAGGCATTGACATCTTCGATATTCTCGCTGACAGAGAGGTAACAGATATCATATTCGCCGTTCTTGAATGAGAGATAGCGGGTGGTTTCCTCTGCCACAAAAGACACTACGATCTTGTCATAGGCGATATTGTCTGCATTATAATAGTTTTCATTTTTGAGCAGAACCATGTCATTTCCGCTGGTCCAGCCGCTCTCAACGTAATAGGGGCCGCAGCACAGGGGGTCATTGTAGATGTGATCCTCGTTGGTGTAGTCCTCAGTCCAGCTTTGGCTGATAATGGAAATGACACCGATGTCATCCACAAGAGTCGGGGGAACGCTGGTGAGCTTGATGACCAGTGTCTGGTCATCCTCAACATAAGAGTTCTCCAGATCCATAGTGGCCGTACGGTCACCCATGGCCTCGTCACTGCGCTTGAGAGAGAAGAGTACATCATCCGCAGTCAGAGCATCGCCGTTGTTGAAGCCAGTGTCTCTTAGATGGATCGTGCAGGTGAGGTTCTCCTCATCCAAATCATAGCTTTCCGCCAGAAGCATCTGTACGGTACCGTCTGTGGTGATCTTCCATAGAGAGCCATAAATGGCCCAGCCTACGAATTGGACGCCGACACCGCCGGCCAGATCGACCTCAGACAAGGTGAGGGGTTCGCCATCCATGCCAATGCGGAGGACGCTCCCTTCATCGCCACTGTTACTGTTGCCGCCGCAGGCGCAAAGCGCCAGCAGCATTGCCATAGCCATCAATAGGGCAAACAATTTCTTCCAGGTTTTCATTTCATTTCCTCCTTGAGCTTTAATATGTTGGATTATATATTTTGCGCAGCTGCATAAGCCGCACGGTTCGCAAACATGATGCTGCTGGGGTGGGTACAGTCGCCAATGACCCAAGTTTCCGGGACAATACCGTAGTAGGCCATTCCCTCATCCTGAAGAGCCTTGGAGCCAACTGCCACCACGACGGTATCCGCTGGGACAAACCGTGACTCGCCATCCTGTTCGGTATAGGTGACGCCCTCTGGGGTAATACCCGTCACGGTCACACTGGTTCGGCACTCAAGATCTGGCGTGGCCGCCACGTTGTCCAAAATGACCGTTCCCACATGGGGAACCATGACCTCTTTGGCAATGCCATCCTGCATCTCCAGCACAGTGGTTGGGTGTCCGCAACGGCCCAGATGGATGGCTGTCTCAATGCCAACCTCGCCGCCGCCGATGACCACCACTTGATGACCGACCCTCTTCGGCTGATTCAGCGCATCTACTGCGGAGAGGACATTGGCACTTTCGATGCCCGGGATGGGCGGCATCGCGGGGATGGCTCCCACGGCAGCGACACAGGCGTCAAACTCCTCATCCTGGATCATCTGCGGCGTGGCTGGGGTGTTCAGCAGGATACGGACATTCTCCCGCTTTTGCACCTGTGCGATGAGCCAGTCCAGATAGCGCTTCTGAGGCCACTTGAAAGCAGGGACAGAGGCGGCAATGAACTGACCGCCCAGCTTGTTGCTGGCCTCATAGAGGAACACGTCATGCCCCCGGTCGGCCAGATAGCAAGCGCAGCGCATTCCAGCTGGGCCGCCGCCCACAACGGCAACCTTCTTTTTGCGGCTCACCGGAGTTGTGGCCTTGTCCAACACATGCTGGATGCCGAACTCTGGGTTCACGGAACACATGGACAGATAGGGTACATTATTACCGATAACATGGCAGCGGTTGCAGAGAATGCAGGGAGTGATGTCCTCCGGACGGCCCTCGGCAATCTTTTGACCCCAGGCAGGGTCGGCAATCCACATACGGGCGGCGCAAAACATTTGGGCCTTGTTCTCCTCCAGCGCTTTCTCCATATCATAGGGATCCTGGAAGCCGCCGATGGGGGCAATGACCATATGTTTGAAATTCTGCTCCATCAGAATGGAGGATTCTTTGAGGGTAGGATAGGGGGCGCAGTAGCCGGTGGGATGCGAATCATCAATGAAGCCTGCCCGAACCTGCATGATGTCCAGCAGCCCCTCTTCGTCCAAAATCTTGGCAAAACGGATAAACTCGTCGATCTTCAATCCGTCCTCGCCTGGCTCCTCTGCACTCCAGCAGGCGGAGAAAAGCAAATCCTTGGGGGCATACGCACGCAGGGAACGCAGCACATGCAGTGGAATCTTGATTCGGTTCTCAAAGCTGCCGCCGTACTCATCGGTGCGATGGTTGGTGGCAGGGGAAAGGAATCGGGGCATAAAAGTGTCCCCATAGGCGCAGTGGAGGGAGATCATATCGAAGCCAAGAGGCTTGCAGAGATCGATCTGCTCCTTAAGGAGATCAATGTACCAGTCAATTCTCTCCTTGGTCAACTCTTTGATGCCGCGCACCGGATCCCCTGTCACGTCATAGTCAAATTCGTAGCGGTATGCCAGATCAAAGCAGCTCTTGGAGCCATAGTAGTGGATGGCATCGTTGAGCATAATCATATAGTTCTGGCACTTAGGATCCCATATGTCGAATTCCGGGAAATGAGGCGGATCGCCGCCCACATCCGGAAACGAAAACGGCCCCACGCTATCATAGGTATGGGAGATGGTGACCACTCCGGCACCGGCAGCAGCACGCTTAGCATGGTGCAGGATCATGTGGTCGTTGGGGTGCTTCTCCGGGCCGGAGATGAAATGCGGCACTGAGGTAGTCGACATAAGTCTGTTGCGCAACACTGTGTTCCGCACCTTGATGGGAGACATCAGGCGGGGAAACATCTGCTTCATACGGAAACCTCCTTGAAAATGAACTGTAAAACATCTATGTAATGCACAATCTTATTGTAGCATCAGGGAAGCAGTTTTGTAAATTATAAAACTACAATGTTTTACTATTGTGATTTTTAATGCTGGGACAGTGAGGCTGCAACTTGCCTTTTGGGGAGAATCATCAGAACTTTTTTCTATATAAAAGTTGATTTGGAAATGACTATAATAGGATATTAAGATTTAGTATTTGATTTTTCCATAAAAAAGGCCGAAAATGTATATGCAGATTCTTCATCCGCGTCGCTGTTCTCCAGCCTGATTTCCACAGCGCCGTACACCTGCAAACTATGTAAGGAGGAATTCCGTATGATTCCGCTGCCTAAGGTAAAAAACGAACCAAACCAGCAGTATGACATTGTAAAGAAGTATTGCTCCGTCCCATACTGGGAGGAAGCGTATAGCGATTTGTTCGATCCCGAGATCGTGGTCGATTTTCCCCATGCGCCTCCAGGATTCTATCAGCACTACGCTCCCTTTGAGTTCGAAGCCTTCCGTTATTGGATGCGGAATATCGTATCCAACTGGGAAACTGTGGGTGATTCCACCGTCATCCAGACCAAGGATCCCGGCGTACTCTGGGGTGTCTATTTCTGCAAATGCGATATATATCTGGCGAAGCGCCCCTGTAGGTACCAAAACGAACACGCCGTACGCTTTACCATCAAGGACGGGAAGATTATCCATATCAGGGATTACTTCAATCCCATCAGCTTCTATGATGCCATGGGTATCGTGCTGCCCGCATTTATCTTTGACCCGGTGGATGACTGCCCCTCCGTCCGTATGCCGGAGAACGGCGTTTCCAAGTTTTCCGTGGCGCAAAACGTTCAGCGGGCGGTCAACAACTTCGCAAACCCCATCGAAGTGGATGGCGATCCGGAACCCATCTATGCTGCCAATGTGTTGGAGGTCTGCCCCAACGCGCCCTATAGCATGACCGAGGGCTATTCCGGGAAGTCCTTTGATGTGCAGACCGAGTGGATGTTCCGGGTAGTGCCGGAATGGAACAGCGATCCCAGAAGCGGCTACTATGAAACGATTGATCCCAATGTGATTGTCGTGGAAAGCCTGGGCTATGGCGTCACCACCTGGAGCCAGCGGGAGGGGCATTATATCCAGCGGGAACTCCAGATCGCATTTCTGGATCAGGGTAAGGTTTCCCACTTCAGGGTCTATTTTAACCCCCTTTGCAAATTCAACTCGATGAACCAGTGTATCCCCACGATTCCCTTCTTCAATTTCTGATTCTGAACAGCAAAGCAGGAACCGGCAAAGGATGCCAACCACCCTTTGCCGGTTCCTCATATGCTGATGCATGCAGGAAGGAAGATCTCTATCGTATTCCGGATATATAAAGCACAGCCCCGGTTCTTTCACGGAGCTGCGCTTTGGTCACTTGATCCCTCAGCTTCATCCATGCTGATGAGAACTTTTCTCTTTTTCCAGCGCTTGCTATGGTAGTAGATCATAGAGATTATCGTGGTGACAAGGCCTGCGGCGGAACTGCCAATCCATAGGCCATAGACGGAGAAGAAATGTTCCAGGATCAGGCTGAAGCCGATACGGGCTACCACGCCGTCCAACAGACTGATAATCAGTCCGAGTTTGGCGTAGCCGATGCCCTCCACCACCGCAAAAGGTGATACCATCGAAGATGCGGACAAGAAAAACAGCACCGTAATGAGCATGAACTGAGGCGCCATGGCGATAACGTCCGAGTCATTAGAAAACAGCCCGAAAATCTGCTTGGGAAGAGCCAGCAATACCACGGAAACCACCACAAAGACCGCCATGCAGATGGCCATGCCGTTTCGATAGATGCTCTCAATGCGCTTGTGTTCTCCGGCCCCAAAGCACTGCCCGATCATGGCGGCAGAGGCTGTTGCAAAGGCCCCGGAGACGATATAGAGCATGTTGTCCAGTTTCTGGCCCACAGCATCCACGGCGGAGGCTGTCACGTCATAGGCGTTGATCCGGGAATTGATGAAAGACATGGAGAGCGTAATCATCAGCCCCTGCACCACGTAGGGGATGGCCAGCATGACAATCACCCGCAGCTTTCGGGGAATGATGGCGAAGCTGTGGAGCTTGAAGTCGAAACCAAAGGCAACCTTATGGCGATAGAGCCAGATAAGAGCCAGGACGCAGGACAGAGTCTGAGCGATGACAGTAGCCAGCGCCGCGCCCAACGTTCGCATACCGAACTCCATGACAAAGAGCCAGTCCAATATCACATTGAGGACAGAGGCAATGCCAATGATAATAAGGGGCAAGCGGGATTCTCCCATTCCCCGAAGGATGGAACTGACGGCATTATAACCATAGACGAAGAGCATCCCCGCACCACAGACCAGGACGTAATCCCGGGCCTCGCTGAGCGCCGCAGCCGGAGTGTTCATCAGATCCAGGATTGGCCTGGCAAAGATGACACACACCGCACCGAAGATTACGCCCACAATGGCCAGCAGGGAAAATAGAGTTCCGATGGTGCTGTTCAGCCCCTTTTGATCCCCAGCACCGATCTGCTGAGAGATGACGATCTGGCCGGCAGAGGCAGTACACTGACCCACTGTGAGAAAGACGGTTGTAATCATACTGCCGATGCCCACAGCACTCAGTCCAACGGAGCCGACCGCTTTTCCAACGATCATCATGTCCACAAGACCATATACTGTTTGGAGGAGATTTGCCAGCATAATGGGGCAGGCAAAGAGCAGGAGTTGACGGCGCACCGGCCCCCGGGTAAGGTCGTTTGTAAGAGTCTGGTTCATAATCTGTAGTTGTTATCCTCGGTTTCTAGATTCAGCATGGAGAACTGATTGACAAAGAGCTGGATCGCCGGGTTATCGTTCAGTCTGTTCCAGGTTAGTATATTATTGACTCTGCCGCCAATGCGCTCCACAGGAAAGATTGTGAGATTGGGACAATTCAGTGTATAAACATAGGATTCTGGAACAAAAGTTGCCACCCGGCCGTAAAGCAGATTGATACGGAGATTTTGAACAGAGACATAACTGGGCTTTATGTCGGAAACATAGTCTGACACAAAGGACAGGTATTCCCGGTTCCACTGGGATCCGTTGGGCGGATCCTCCAGCAACTGGAGTTCCCGCATTCGCAGCACATCCGTCAGGGTCATGTCATCGGCGTCCCTGGTGACCAGTACTGTGGGCTCCTGCAAAATGGGCAGAAAGGCGAGAGAGGGACTGAGCCGCACATCTCCCTGCATGACCATGATACAGCAGTCCAGCTCACCGCTCAGGAGCTGCCGCTCATAATCACCGACGCTGGTGTCGATGGCCCGTACCTTTACATCAGGGAAATCTCGGTGGAAGTTGGAAAAAGCGGCCAGTACAATCTTCAGTGTACGGTCTTCCGTTGTGTCGATCCCAACACAGAGACTTTGGCTCTCCTCCTTCTGGGGCGTGTTCGCCACTACAAAGGGTAGACTATAGACCTTCTCCAGAATATCCCGCACCACTGGGAGTATATTGGCGCCCTCCTCCGTCAAATAGACCGCTTGGTGTGTCCGCAGGAACAGCTTTGTCCCCAGTTCTTCCTCCAGCGCGTTGATGCGGATGCTAAGCGAGGGCTGCGAGATGTAAAGGTGCTGAGCTGCCCTGCTGAAGCTGAGCCGCTCCGCCACAGCGATAAAGCATTGCAGGCTCTTGAGATCCATTCTGATTCTTCCTTTCAAATTGGCTCAGATGACAAACAGTTCTCTCATCCCAAAATATTCTTTCTTCATTATATCACGCACTGGGCAATTTGAAAAGAGACAGAGTCAATCGAAAAAATACGGAAAACTGGGAATGCTCACATTGATGGAGTTGAACTTATTGATGGGGTTCAGCGCCTCGCTGTATTCCACCAGATAGCCGTGATCAAAGACATAGCGGTCGATATATACGTTGCGATATCCGCCCTGAGGGCTGCCAACCCAATGGAATACCCCGTTATAGCTGCACTCGTCAAAAAAGACATTGGGATCGCCTGTGGCATAGACCGGGAACTCGTTGGAAGCAAAATTAGCGTCCACCTCGGATTTTTCCAGCCAGTCCAAATGTCCCGCCTGACGGTGGGGGGTGCAGTCCTCCGTCATGTCGGCGGGGGCGAAGAAGAGTGCGCCATCGATGTTGGGCGCCTCCTTCACTGCGTCCGCCCATGCGGGGTCGATCCGGTGGTAGCGCAAGGCATCCAGCGTACGCTGCTTGCGGGCCTCACAGACCTCCGGACTGTCATCGCAGGAGAATACCGCGTTCCGCTTGGAGTCAATCAGCGGCTGTTCCCGTACCGCAGCCGCCGGATCAATTATCATAGGGAATACCGGCAGTTCGCGCCCGGCAGCTTTCAGGTAGGCCAGCGGATCGGATAACTCTTTCAAACAGTGGATCTTGCCGTCTACAATAGTGGCCTTAATGATATAACGACTATAAAAATCCATGTTTTTTTGACCACCCCAGCTGGCTTTGCAGCTCCCCTTCCGCATGAGCCAGAAAATGTCGCTATCCTCTGGCGCGCCATAGGGCTGGATCTCGGTGAACTGCCAGTTTCTGGTTGTTCTCGCTAGCCATTTGAAATGCACGGGCCGATCGATCGCGTTGATATACTGCGGCATACCCGGAGGTGCATAGGGAAGCTCCAACTCGCAGTCATCCGCAAACATCCCTGCGTACTCCAATTCCCAATAGGGTGCGGCGGCAAGCGCATGGAAGGTTTCCCAGCTTTTATAATCAGACATGGTGATCTCTCCTTTTTTGAAAATCTACTAAAAACCTTTATAATAGTTTATATAACAGATTGCGGATAATGTAAAATACCGGTTTGCAAAGACCGGTTATTGAAAAATACAATATGAAGCGATCCGGCTTGTCATTGTACATTTTTATTCGGGTTAATTGCTAAATTTTATTTCACAAATGCCGGAGATGGGATTATAATTAAAATGTATAGACAAGATTTCAAGCCAGTTGCAGCACGTCTTGTGTAGGGGCAGCAACACAAACACAATTCTTGTGAGGTGAATGAAATGGAGAGAAAGGTTCGTGTGGCACAATATGGTTTGGGCGCGGTAGGAAAGAGAACTGCCCGATATATGGTTGAACACGGCGGCGAACTGGTGGCAGCTTTCGCTCGCAGTGTCCAGGTCGGCCAGCCCGTAGGCGAGGTAATCGGCGTGTCCAATCTATCCCTGCCCGTCAGCAATTCCGCCGATTTGGAGCGTATTCTGCGGGAGCGCAAGCCGGATATTTGTGTATTTGCAACCAAAAAGAGTCTTTGGGATATCCGCGAGGCGGCTATTATTTGCCTGAAAAACAAGGTGAATGTGCTGGATATCGGTGAAAATGCATTTTGGCCCTGGTCAGACAACGAGCGTCCGGTTGCGGAAGAACTGGATCAGATCGCCAAAGAGAACGGTGTTACCATCTCTGCCAGCGGTTGCCCAGATGTAAGCTGGGGAACCTTGATCTGCTCCTTCGCCGCGTCCTCCAACAGAATTGAGAAGATCCGTTGTGATTCTTTCTTGAATCTGGAGGCGTATAATGCGGATTATATGTTCGAATACCACGGTGTTGGTCTGACCGTGGCGGAGTTCGAGGAGCGCTTCGGCTCTCAGGTGATCACAGAGCAGGACGGACACATTCCCTGTCTGCCCGGCGATCAGAATGCGTGGCTCTGCGCCAAGCTGGGCCTGACCGTGAAATCCCAGACGATGCAGTATATCCCCATTATCCGAGAGACTGACTTTTACTCCGCCAGCCTGGGAAAGACGATTCCCGCTGGGCAACTGGAGGGCCTTGGCCAGCTCTGCCGGACAGAGACGGAGGAGGGCATTGTGATTGAACTGATGATGGGAGGAAAGACGGACGTGACAGGTGCTGCGGAGCATACTGTCTGGACGCTGACCGGTGAGCCGGACAGCACGCTGGTATGGGACAATCCCGCTACCTATGAGCTGACCTGCGCCACAGCGGTCAACCGCATTCCTCAAATCATCGACGCCCCTGCTGGATATGTGACAACAGACCGTCTGGGGGAGAGTACCTATCTGGTAAAACCGATGAATGCCTACGTAACATCTATTGATGAATAAGCACTAGAGCGGAGGACGGTTTAAGCATGAGATTATTCGAGGTAATAAAAGATGTTAATCAGTGAAGTAATGGAACGCACGCCCCCGATGACTGCTGCAGAAAATATGGCAGACCGGCTGGCGGATCGCATCCGGAACATCTGGCTGGAACATACCGGCGCAGACGTCACTGCATGGGAAGAAAACTTTTATGAAGATCCAGATGGGATCTCCTTTCTGCGCAGCGAGAGTTTCCCAAATCTCCAAGGAATTGACTACATTTTCAAATGGTGGGGCGCGGAGGAAAATCCCGAAGAGGCTGCAGGAGAACTGGAAGTCCTGTGGAAAATAAGGGTCGGACAGCAGGTTCACATCTATAAGACATGGATCCGTATGGCGGAGCGGGACTTCGTCCTCGGCATTTACTCCAGCGAATCGGACAAGCGCAGCTTTACCCGCACAGTTTTCCGTGAGGCCTTTTCAAAATGGCAAAGGCTATATGCGGAGATTGCAGGCAATGCGGAATGAATGTTCGGTTTTGTGGTAGAACACGCAGCCGGGAGGTTTCCTTAACGGAAATCTCCCGGCTAAATTTATCCTAGCATATATTAAAGCAGGCTGAACGATAAAATGCTACTTTCAATGTGCTTGTCAGAGCGGGTGCAATTCCCTGTTTTCTGCTCAAAGCTCTCCCTGAAGACTGGCCAGGAACTGCAACGCTGTCCGAGGACTGCGGTTTGGACTGCGCAGTTCCCACTTCACGGCCTCTCGGCGCAGATCATCGCGGTCATAGTCCAGTCCCTGCATCCGGGCCATGTCCTCCACCATTTGCAGAAAATCCATCCGGTTTAGGGCCAGAAAGGGGAGCTTCACACCAAAGCGGTCAGAGAGGGATGTCTTTTCCTGTATTGTCTCGGTGGTGTCTACTTCGTCTCCTGCCCGGTCAGAAAAGGTCTCCCGAACCAGATGACGGCGGTTAGAGGTGGCATAGACCGCCACGTTAGCCGGTCTGGGTTCCAGTCCGCCCTCCAGAATGGTTTTCAGAGAGGAATAGGTTTTGTCATCTTTGTCAAAGGCCAGGTCATCAATGAAGAGGATGAACTTTTGGGGCCGGTGGCCCAGGGTGCGGATTAAATCAGGCAGGGCAGAGAGATTATCCTTATGAATTTCGATGAGTCTCAGCAGGGAAAATTCCTCTATGCCCAGCAGAGCCTTTACCAGGGCGGATTTGCCTGTTCCGCTCTCGCCGTAGAGCAGGACATTGTTGGCCTGCCGCCCATTCATCAGGATGCGGGTGTTGGAGATAATTTTTTCCCGCTGGAACCGGTAGCCCCAGAGCTGTTTTTGGGGAACAAAATCGGGGCTTGGCACTGGGTTCAGCCTGCCTCCCTCCCATACAAAGGCCCGGTATTTGGCGAAGAAGCCAGCACCATTGGCACGGTAGAAGCCTGTCAGATCGTCAAAGGTAAAGGGGGCGCTGCATTCCCACTCCGGCAGACGTGTCGCTGCGTATTGAGACTGATCCAGTAGCGCGGCGATCTGGCCCTTCAGCTCTGGGCAAGGCAGCAGTGCCAGCTCCCGAAAAAGTTCAATGTCCCGTCGGGCGCCCGCTTCCAGTACGGGAGATACACTGCCTGTTGCAACAGCTTCGGGGTAGGGTGTGGAGGTATACCGCAGCTGCTCCAGCAGCCACTCCCCAAGCCCGGCACTGCCGGTTCGGTTCAGTTCATAACATACCTGGCTGTAGTACTGAAGGGCATAAAGGCCGGAGGCGCGCTCACTAAGGGCAGTTAGCAATCTGTTCAGAGCGGTCAGAAGCGGTGTGTCCAGCAACTCCCGATATGCGGTGACAGAGGCCAGACGGAGAGCAAGGTCGTTCATAGAATATCCCCCTTGAAAATATTTTCTGATGCCACCATTTTAGCACGGCTGTCAAGGCAATGCTTAAGCTGAAAAAACGGCAAAAAGCAAATTGATGCAAAGTCAAGAGCAGCCGCCAGGAAAGTCTGCCAGAGGTAGGACTGTATAAATTATCTTATGGAAAAATGAAAGAGGATGAGGGTGGCTTCTGCAATACTATGTTGAAGGGAATCATGGGTGTCCTTATTCAAATACTTTTGCACACACTCTTATATTGACACAGGAAGGAGGGCATGATATAATAAAAAATAACGAGGAAACGCCGACGTTTCCGTCATATTGCGCAAAGCACAATATGATATGCCTTGCTTCACCATAATTTATAGGGGGATCGGGGATGGCCAGGAAGGAAAATCTGCGGGTTGCTCTGACAAAGCGTCTGCTGAAGGATGCGCTGACCCGGTTGCTGCTGGAGAAGGATATTGAAAAGATATCCATCAGTGAGCTTTGCCAAACGGCGGGGATTAACCGTACGACCTTTTATCACCACTATGGCAGCCAGTACGACCTGCTCCGTGAACTGGAACAGGACATGACAGCGGATATTGAGCGCCTTCACAATCAGGATGGCGGGACTGCACCTTGGTCTGTCAGTAAGTGGACCGAGACGATGTGTACTTATTTCCGGGAGCATGAGCGGGAGACGAAGGCATTTTTGCGCATCGGCCAGCTATCAGAGATATTACAGTCCTCTTACATTGAGACACCCCATGAGCATTTTCTGCCTGGTATAGAGGACTCAAATGCTCAAAAGCTGGTGTGTACCTTTTTTACCAATGGAATTTGTTGTATGCTGAGCCAGTGGATGATGGAGGATTTCCCAATTACGCCAAAGGAGATGGGAAAATTGGTGGACAGCATCGTGCCGGATTACCTGAAAGGGTAAGTCATTTTATGATTTTTATGTAAGCTGAATCAGAGCTTTCTTTCAGGGTTATGTTGCCGAGAGAGGCTCTGTTTTTTTCTTTGTTGAAAATGACGGCTTAATGCGAATATTTTTCCTTTTGAACTCGACAAATGGAAAATATAATGTTGAAAATACGACAGATGCATTTGATTTGTTTATTGCAAAGAGGATGGAAGTGCTTTATAATGAACGTATAAGACCGTTGCTTTGAATAAATGAAAAGGGTGATAAGGAGAATTTATTTTTGCGGTCTGCACAATAATACTTACTGAAAGGAAGTAATCAGATGCGAGAGATCATCAGCTTGAACGAGGGCTGGAAATTCATCCAACAGAATGTAGGGCTTCCTGCCAGTCTGCCTGCGGATTGGCAGGACGTTGACCTGCCCCACACCTGGAACGCGGTGGACGGCCATGACGGAAACGGAAGCTATGACCGGGGTAGCTATTGGTATGCCAGAACCTTTGCCACCGCCAAGCAGCCCCTGGCCGGTGGTCGGGTGTACGTAGAAATTCTGGCGGCGGGGCAGCAGGCAACTGTCTACGTCAATGGGGAGAAGGCCATCTATCACGAGGGCGGTTACTCCATCTTCCGGGCGGATGTCACCGAGTTGTGCAAGAAAGGGGAAGACAACCTGTTGGTTGTCAACTGCTCCAACGAGTACAAGGACAGTGTCTATCCCCAGTCCGCAGATTTCACCTTCTATGGCGGCCTGTATCGGGGCGTCAATTTGATTTCTGTTCCCGATGCACACTTTAATCTAGACTATTACGGCGGCCCGGGCATTAAGGTCACACCAAAGCCCGTGGCGGGTGGAGCGGAGTTCCAACTGGAAGCCTTCGTCAAGAACGCCGACGAGAACTTCACGGTGCTGTATTCCATCACAGATCAGGAGGGTCAGGAGGTTGCCGCTGGCTGCCGTCCTGCGGATGACACTGCCATCACCCTGCTTGTCCCCGATGCCCAGCTTTGGAGCGTTGATGACCCCTACCTCTATACTGTTACCGCCCTGCTCCAGCGCCGGAACGAGGCCTACGACGAGGTAGAGTGCGATGTGGGTGTCCGTTCCTTCTCCTGCGACCCGGATAAGGGCTTTATTCTCAATGGCGTCCAAACTCCCCTCCGGGGCGTCTCACGCCACCAGGATCGGCTTTATCAAGGCAATGCGCTGACTATCGATGACCACTATGAGGATGCCCTCATCATCAAGGAGCTGGGGGCCAACACCATCCGCCTGGCCCACTATCAGCACAGCCAGGACTTCTACGATGCCTGCGATGAGCTGGGCTTCATCATCTGGGCGGAAATCCCCTTCATCAGTGTCTTTAATGAGGATCCCGCCGCCCATGAGAACTGCATCAGCCAGCTGAAGGAACTCATCATCCAGAACTACAATCACCCCTGCATTTGTTTCTGGGGCATTTCCAACGAGATCCTCATCGGCGGCATCTCCGAGCAGCTGGTGGAGAACCACAAAGAACTGAATGACCTGGCCCACAAGCTGGATCCCACCCGGCTGACCACCATCGCCCACGTCTCCATGACCCCATTGGAGAGTCCCATGCACCATATCACCGACGTCATCAGCTACAACCATTATTTCGGTTGGTACGGCGGCAAGATGGAAGACAACGGCCCCTGGCTGGATAATTTCCACAGGATGCACCCGGACATCTGCCTGGGGATGAGTGAGTATGGCTGCGAGGGCATTATCACCTATCACGGTTCGGAGCCTGCCTGCAAGGACTACTCTGAGGAGTATCAGGCTCTCTATCATGAACACATGGCACAAGTCTTTGACGAGCGGCCCTGGATCTGGTCCAGCCATGTCTGGAATATGTTTGACTTTGGCTGTGCGGCCCGGGACGAGGGCGGCGTTGCCGGACGGAACAACAAGGGTCTGGTCACAATGGACCGGAAGACCAAAAAGGACAGCTATTATGTCTATCAGGCCTATTGGAGCAAGGCTCCTATGGTACACCTGGCCGGCAAGCGCTATGCCCAGCGGGCGGGGAAGACTACCGAGATCAGGGTCTACTCCAACCAGCCCTCCGTCTCCCTCTATCTCAACGGTGAGCTGGTAGAGACGAAGGAGGCATATCGGGTATTCGTATTTACTGTAGCCCTAGCCGAAGGCTTCAATACACTGGTGGCAGTGGCCGGTGATGTGAAGGACACCATGACACTGGAGAAAGTGGAGCAGGAGCCTGCCATCTACGTGCTGCCCGAGGTCAACGAGCGCAAGGAGGGTGTGGCCAACTGGTTCCAGACTGTTGGCAGCATGGATCTGGAGGCACCCATGGAGTTCCCTGAGGGCAAGTACAGCGTGAAGGATACAATGGAGGAGTTGGCCAGATCCCCCGAGGCCATTGCCGTGGTGACCAAGGCCATCAAGCTGGCCACCAATTTTGATATTGCCCCCGGTGGCGGTATGTGGGATATGCTGAAGGCTATGTCTCCGGAGTCCATGATGGGCATGGCGGGGAACATGATGCCCGAGGGTTTCCTGGAGAGCATCAATATCCAACTCACTAAGATCGACAAGGTCTGACCCATAGCGGCTCCGCAGGGGCATACCGCCCCTGCGGAGCGATACGGGGATCGCCTTCCTGGCACCGTGTAATGCACAGCCTGCCTGTGATCTGCGACATATATTTTTCAGAAAAGGAGAATCTATCAAATGGCAAAGAACACACAAACCACACTGCGCCCCTTCGGCATGAAGGA
>CAYUUP010000019.1:0-21024 GCA_964447925.1 uncultured Oscillospiraceae bacterium | reverse complement strand
TTTTGGTAGAATCTGATTTTTGAGGTACTCGTATTTTATCTAAAAAATCCATTATCGCCCTCACAAAATTCCGATTGTCGAACTGTCCTGATTATAGCACATGAGCGAAGATTTCACAAGGCTGGCGCAAGCCGTTTTACCCTCATTTTGCCTTCTGCAAATTCAATTTCAAAAAATCAGAAAAAATGTCTTGACAAACTGCTCCCGAGGGGCCCAGGATCACGCAGATTTTCCCCTCCTCCAACTCCAGTCCGGCATGATCCAGAACAAAGGCAGCGGTTTCACCGTCACCCTATTTTTTCACAGCATCCTTCAGACGAATAAACATCTCGCATCGCTCCTCTTACTGTTTGTCCACATGTGTTAGAATAAGCTAATTTTATGCGCCAAAGAAAGCGGCCACTGCGGTATTAAACTTGAGGCCGCTAACTTTCTATTTCAGATTGTATTCCTTTTCGCTGCGTTTGTCAATAGGCTCCGCAGCAAAACTCTGGCGCAACGTCCGGCGCAGGCCAGAAATTTTGCCCTGCAGGGGCGCGGGACGTTCCCGGGCAAAATAGTGGCAGTCCAGCCAACGGGCCAGCTCCGTCAAACCTTCCCCCGCATTGGGATTGCTTTTGCCTACCCGTTCCAAAAAGGCCCGGCTGCTCTCTCCTGCTACGCGTCCCATACCCCGCCGACGCATAGCACCGTCCAACCAGACCAGAATTCCTGCCGGAGTATTGCGGTTTTTCCAGTACCACGTCCGATGGCGAAGCCAGAGTAAGAGATAATTTTTCTTTTCCCCGCTTCTCCGAACGGATACTCCCCCCGCTTTGGCGCTCCGGCCCGTTTTGCGGCATCCCGACCAGCGGAGCCACAGCAGCAGTCCCACCGCTGCCGCCGCGAGAATCAAGCAGATAGCAACCACCATAATAACGCTCTTGGTATCCTGGGATAGAACGGAGGTATCCGTACCGCGAATCTCCCCCGTCCCAAGGGATAGCTCTTCCGTAAGTTCCAGGCTTTCCTCCGGGAGCAGGGCAACCAGCCAGGTCATGAAACTGGTGATGGCCACGCCGATGGCGGACAGCAGACTGCGCCCCCAGCGGACAGCATTCCCCAGAACCAGGCCGAATAGTCCGGTGGTCAGCCCGGTGAGCAGTGCGGAAAGCCCTCCCGCTCCTGCCACAAGTCCCACCCGAAGCAGGCCGCCCCGGCGGTTGGCCGTTCCAGTCTGGCGATAGCCCGCCAAAGCAAAGAGGGCCAGCAGCATCCCTGCAAAGCAGACCGTGCTGGAGGAGGCGGGCAATATTTTGGCGGACACCATAATGCAGGCCGCCACAAAAACCCCCAGGCTAATTTCGAACAGATACATCAGCGTCTCGGCCTTGGGACATCTCAGGGCCGTCCAGCCACAGGCAAAATAGGACAGCGCCCACATGCCAAAGACTGCCAGATAGGAGAACAGGCTGCTGTAACTGGCCGGTGAGAGCAGCGTCAGCACCGTTTGCAGAATCAGTCCCCCGCCGCAGATGGCCGCCACCGTCCACTGCTCCCGAGGCTTTCTCAGCACCAATCGCAAAACAAGAACAGTTCCCCCCAAACAAAGCCACCAGAGCCGGAAGCCCCAGGGATCGGGGGCGGGACTTTTGCCGCAGGCCATCAGGGTCACAACGAAGTGCAGTCCGGTAGCGGCGGACAGGGGGATGCCCACCGCAACAATCAGCGATGATTTTTGTTTCACTTGCATCCCACCCCCTGACTCAGCTGCTCCAGTGAGGCCGCGCAATAGCCCAACGCCAAAGCAGTTTCCCAGTTTCTCCTGCATAAGATCCACAGCCGGTTTATATCCAGCTGCTGCAACAGGCCCTCCGGCAGGCAGTCCCCTGACTCGGTAAACAGATAGCAGCTCTCCTCCCCTATGGGGATGTGGCTGGAGAAGCGCGAAGGTTCAAATCCCTCCTCCTGCCGCTGGATATGCTGCGGCTCGTAGCCTGCCAGACAGAAAAGTAACGGTCCCGGGTCTCCCGCCTCTGTCTCCACCGTCCGGGCAGGGGAATATCGGGACTGGGGTACCGTCAGGCGGCACACCGCCCCCTGGGTGGCCAGTCCTATTACCACAGAGGACAGGATCTCCAGTGTCTCCTCCAGCAGGGGGAAGGTTCCATCGGCTTTACCCTCACCCTGGCAGAAAGACTCCCCGTCCAGCAAAAAGTGCATCTGCCGGGGCCGGATATGCTGATAGAGATTCACTTGTATTCCCTGCCCCCGGGCCGCCATGCGCCAGTTAATGTGCTTCCAGTTATCGCCAGGCTGATAGTCCCGGTTGCCCTGGAGGACGGTGTTGTCCTCCATCCAGCCGTTTCCGCCGCTGGCAGCCCGCCACTGATCCCGGAGGAAGAATTCCAGCTCCACCTCCACCCGCCGGGGATAGACCGCTAAAACGGGGAAGCTGCCATCCGGCAGACTCCGCTCCCGCTGCACCAGCCCAAAGCCGTCCCCCGATCGGGCCACCAGCCCCCTCAGATCATAGACACCCCGCCGCCGGGCCGTCCAGCAGGTATCTCTCCGCAGTGTCTCCCATCCCCCCACATAGGGGATGGTCTGGCGGAGGGCCGGGCGGGGGCTTGCCCGCCCTTCCGCGCCCATGGGAACATAGCGCTCAAAGCCCTCCTCCGGCATCAGGCAGTCCCGGAGGGGGGCGTCCTGGGATATCTCCAGCCACGGCAGTGGAATCGCCTTGCCATTCTGCACGGTGTAGGTCAGGGTAGTAGTCTGCCCTGGAAAGAGCTGGGTTCGGGCGCACTCGATACCGATTTCCACCTGACGGATTGACCGGCTGCCCCACCACCGGGCCGCCCCGCCCAGCAGCAGCAGGAAGAGAAAGAGCCATGCCAGAATGCCCAGCCGCTGCCAAAGACAGACTGCCGCCAGCGCGCCCCACAGGATCAGGCCGGGAGTGGTGGCGATCAGGCTGGAGCCCTTGCTCAGGACGTTTTTATTTCTCTGCATAGATCTGCCCACCCACAAAAGGCGGCACCGGCAGTTTCTCCAGCAGCCTGGCCAATACGCCCTCCGCCGTCTGGCCGGAGAGCCGTGCCTCATTGGTCAACAGCAGCCGGTGGGCCAGAACCGGAACGGCCAGTGCCTGCACATCATCCGGCGTCACAAAATCCCGGCCCTCCATGGCGGCCCAGGTGCGGGCGGCGCGAAAGAGCGCCAGGGACGCCCGGGGGCTGGCTCCCATTCTCAGAGAGCTGTCCTCCCGGGTGGCCCCCACCAGAGCGATGATATAAGCTGCCACCTCCCGGGCAACATGGATGGTTCCGATTTCCTGCTGAGCTGCCATCAATTCCTCCGGGGTGGTTACCGCCTGAAGCTGGTCAAAGGGGATGTTATCCCCCAGCCCAAAGAGCATCTCCAGCTCCTCCTCCGGGGCAGGGTAGCCTATGGACAGCCGGATGAGGAAACGATCCATCTGGGCGGCAGGCAGCCGGAAGGTACTCTCCGACTCCACCGGATTCTGGGTGGCCATCACTACAAAGGGGGCAGGCAGAGGCAGAGTCTCCCGATCAATCGTCACCTGCCGCTCCTCCATGGCCTCTAGCAGGGCGGACTGGGTACGGGGAACCGCCCGGTTGATCTCATCCGCCAGCAGGAAGTTGGTAAAGATCGGACCGGGAATACGACGAAACTCTCCGCGAGCTGCGTCAAAGATATTGGTTCCCAGAATGTCCGCCGGCAGCAGGTCGGGGACAAACTGAACACGCTTGGACAAACATCCAGAAACGGCCGCCAATGTCTTCAGCAATGTGGTTTTTCCCACGCCAGGCAAATCCTCCAGCAGCACATGGCCTTGGGCCAGCAGTGCCATGACCACCAGCCTGACCTGGGGCTGCTTGCCGTAGATCACCTTGCAGATCTCTTCTGTCAGTTGATTGGACAATTGTGAAATATTCATGGGAATCATCTCCTGTTTTTCAGACTGCCCGACGCAATCACGTTTTTCGCCGTATCCTATATCATAGCATACGGGCGGGAAAAATTCCACCCCGATTCATGCACAACGGGCAAAGGAGGCTGTCTCGTAGAGACAGCCTCCTTTTCATCGCACGATATCATTGGCATTACAGTATTCTTCCGCGCCAAACTGCCGAAACCGGCGGTAACGAGCGGAGGTCAGCTCATAAGCGCCCTTCTCCTGCTGCGCCTGGAAGAACTGCCAGATGGCAGTTTCCAGCTGGCGGCAGAATTTGGGGAAGTCCTTAGCTTCCGGCTCAGGGAACACCCGGTCGGCCACATGGAGATCCAGCATATCCTGGGCAGTGAGCCGCAGACTTTCGGATGCCTCCTTGGACTTCTTGCCGTCCTTCCACAGGATGGAGGCACAGCCTTCGGGAGAAATGACGGAATAACAGGCATTTTCCAACATCCAGACTTGATCTGCCACCGCCAGTGCCAGTGCGCCGCCACTGCCTCCCTCCCCGATGAACAGAGAGAGGATAGGCGTCTTCAGGGTCATCATCTCCATCAGGTTCCGGGCAATCGCCTCACCCTGGCCCCGTTCCTCAGCATCCATACCACACCAGGCCCCGGCAGTATCCACAATGCACAGAACCGGCCGACGGAATTTTTCTGCCTGGCGCATCAGCCGCAGGGTTTTGCGGTAGCCCTCTGGGCTTGGCTCACCAAAATTCCGCTGTACCCGCTCCCGGGTATCCACGCCCTTTTCGGTGGCCACAACGGTGACAGGCATATCCCGCAACCAGCCAATGCCACCCAGCACGGCAGCATCTTCAGCAAAGAGCCTGTCGCCGTGGAGTGGGGTGAATTCCTTGAAAATCTGCTCAATGTATTTCTGCGCCGTGGGACGGCCCTTAGCACGGGCCGCCTTGATCCGGTCATACGCACCGATCATACGCCGTCCCTCCTCTCATGAAAGGCCAGCAGACGAGTCACTAGCGCCTTTTGCAGCGGGCGGGGGGCCAATTCATCCACAAAGCCGTGTTCCAGCAGAAATTCCGCCCGCTGAAAGCCCTCTGGCAGTTCTTTTCGGGTAGTCTCCCGGATTACTCTGGGGCCGGCAAAGCCCACCAGCGCCCGTGGCTCGGCCAGAATCACGTCCCCTTCCATGGCAAAGCTGGCGGTTACGCCGCCAGTGGTGGGGTCGGTGAGAATTACCAGATAAAACAGCCCAGCATCACTGTGGCGCTTGACCGCCCCGCTGGTCTTGGCCATCTGCATTAGGGCGAGGATGCCCTCCTGCATCCGCGCACCGCCGGAGACAGTATAGCCCACCACCGGTAGCCGCTGGGCGGTAGCGTACTCAAAGAGCCGGGTCACCTTCTCCCCCACCACAGTTCCCATGGAACCCATCATGAAATATGGCTCCATCACAAAGAGGGCGCAGGAATGTCCTCCAAAGGCGGCAGTCCCACAGACAACTCCTTCCTCCTCGCCGGTCTTCTGCCGGGCCTGCTCCCGCTTCTCGTTGTAATTGGGAAAGCCAATGGGGTCACCGCCTAAAAGCCCGGTGAACATCTCCTGAAAGCTGTTCTCATCGGTCATGGCGGCAATACGCTGCCGGGCGGTCATACGGAAATGATATCCGCAGGCGCAGACATTCAGATTGCCCAGGAGCTGCGGGACTGCTGTCTCCTTCTGGCATCTGGGGCATTTGCGAACTGGCTCCTCCGACTGTGGCTGGGGCGGGCGACCGCCATTCTCCAATTCATTTGTCACTGTTCGGAACAGTCCCTTTAGCTCCTTTAGCTGCATAGCAAACCTCTTTTACAAATTACAGTCTGGACAGAAAGCCAGTATCATAATTCCCGGCCTGGAAATCAGGATGGTTCAAAATGCTAATCTGCTGGTCGATGTTCTCCGGCACCCCCTGGATTACCAGTTCACATAGGGCGGCCCGCATCTTACGGATGGCCTCCTGGCGAGAGGGGGCGTGAACCACCAGCTTACCCAGCATGGCGTCATAGTAAGGTGGCACAGTATAACCCTGATACAGCGCGCTGTCAAACCGCACCGATGGCCCGCCGGGTACGTGGTAGAACTCCACCCGGCCGCAGCCTCCGGCGTTAATACGGCACTCGATGGAGGCGCCCTGAAGCCGCACATCCTGCTGCTTCATATGAAGGGGGACACCAGCGGCAATGCGAATCTGCCATTTGACAATATCCAAACCGGAAACCTGCTCCGTCACGCCGTGTTCCACCTGAAGCCGGGTGTTCATCTCCATAAAGTAGAAATTGCCGCTGTCATCCAGCAGAAACTCCACCGTCCCGGCGCTGGTGTAGCCCACCGCCCGGGCGGCCTTCAGGGCGGCCTTCTCCATTTTCTCCCGGAGAGATGGGGTCAGGGAAGGGGCCGGAGACTCCTCCAGCAGCTTCTGGTTGTGATTTTGAATGGAACACTCCCGCTCGCCCAGGCAGATCACACTACCCTGCTCATCGGCCAGCAGCTGAACCTCCACATGCCGGGCAGGGGAGACAAATTTTTCCAGATACAGCCCGCCGTCTCCAAAGGCCCGCTGGGCCTCTTGAGCAGCGGAGACATAGGCAGTCTCCATCTCCAATGGTGTATCCACCCGCCGGATACCCTTTCCGCCTCCACCGGCCCGGGCCTTCAGCAGCAGGGGATAACCTACCCGTTCAGCGATTTTCAGCGCCTCCTCCGGGCTTTGCAGCAATTCACTGCCGGGAACCACCGGGACACCCGCCTCGATCATCATCTTCCGGGCGACGTCCTTGTCCCCCATTTTTGCAATCACTTCGGCAGATGGCCCGATGAAAACGATATTCTCCTCCTGGCACCGCCGGGCAAACGCCGGGGACTCAGAGAGAAAGCCATAAACGGGGTGGATAGCCTCAGCATGGCAGGCCACAGCGGCGGAGAGGATATTATCCATGTTCAGATAGCTCTCGGCGGCGGGGGCGGGGCCAATGCAAACCCGCTGGTCGGCCAGCGCCGCGTGAAGGGACTCCCGGTCGGCCTCGGAAAAGACAGCTACTGTGGCAATACCCATCTCCTTACAGGCCCGGATGACCCGCAGGGCGGCCTCTCCCCGGTTGGCCACCAGAATCTTAGAAAACATACTATTTCTCCTCCACCAGTGCGAAAGAGAAGTCGGCAGAGACGTGGAGTACGCCGTCCACATAGCCCTTGCCGGAGCAGAAATAAAACGGTCCCTTGGAACGGGTCAGCTCACAGACCGATTCCAGTGTATCCCCTGGTTTTACGGGCTTTTTGAAGCGGACATTGTTCATAGAGGTGAAATAGGGGGTCACCTTTTTTTCTCCGGCGTTCATATCCGCCAGCAGGACGCAGGCGGACTGGGCCATCATCTCGCAGAGAACCACCCCCGGCACCACGGGATTGCCGGGGAAGTGTCCCTGGAGGAACCATTCGTCCCCCCGAACGGTGTATTTGCCGTGTGACTTTCCCTCTATGATCTCCGCCTCCTCCACCAGCAGCATATTGTCCCGATGGGGCAGGATATTCATAAGCTCATTCTGATCCACTGTCTCACCCCTCCTTAACACGGAAGAGTACCTGCCCGTATTCGGCCAGCTGGCCATTGGCGCAGCAAATCCGGGTGATGGTTCCGTCGCAGGGAGCCGTGACCTCATTCATCAGCTTCATCGCCTCCAGAATACAGACCACGTCCCCTTTTTTCACCCTGGCCCCCTCAATGACAAAGGGGTTGGCCCCTGGCTCAGGCGCTGTGTAGAATACGCCCACAAGGGGGGCAGTGATCTCCACCTCGCCGGGGACTAGGGCATCGGCAGCCGCTGTTTCGGAGGGGGCAGTCTCAGGGGCAACACTCTCCGGCCTGCGGCCGGGGAAGGGCTGCGTGTTGGCCGAGGGCCGGGGCTGTTTCCGCTCCAGTCGCAGCTCCATCTCCCCCTGCTTGAACTGCAGAACTGTCAGCCCATTCTGGCTCATCAGCTGGGCCAGGCTCTTGATTTCTTCTAATTCCAAAACGATCAGTCCTTTACGGGTTTGAATGTCACACAGGCGTTGTGTCCGCCAAAGCCCAAATTGACGGAGCAGGACGCCTCCAGAGGTGCCTCCCGCTTCACCAGGGGGACATAGTCCAAATCACAGGCGGGGTCAGGCTCCTCCAGCCCTACGGTGGGGGGAACCACCTGGTTTCGCAGAGCGAGTACGGCTACAATGGCCTCCACCGCACCGGTGCCGCCCAGCATATGGCCGGTCATGGACTTTGTGGATGAGATCAGCACCTTATGGGCGCGCTCCTCCCCCAGAGCCAGCTTGATGGCGGCGGTTTCGGTGCTGTCGTTCATGACCGTACCGGTGCCGTGGGCATTGATATAGAGAGCATCGGTATCAATGCCGCCCTCAGCAAGAGCATCGGAGATGGCCCTCGCCACGCCTTTTGCCTCCGGATCGGGGGCGGTGATGTGGTGGGCGTCGCAGGTGGAGCCATAACCCGCCAGTTCGGCATAAATGACAGCTCCCCGGGCCACGGCGTGTTCATATTCCTCCAGCACCAGCGCTCCGGCGCCCTCACCAATGACAAATCCATGGCGGCGCCTATCAAAGGGCAGCGATGCCCTTGCGGGATCCGTTTCAGTGGAGAGGGCCATGCAAGCGGAGAAGCCAGCCACGGCGATAGGGGCAATCACGCTCTCGGCGCCGCCTGCCAGCATAGCGTCCGCATAGCCCCAGCGGATAGCACGGTAAGCCTCTCCCAGAGCGTGGGATCCGGTGGCACAGGCTGTGGCCAACGACATACAGGGGCCTTTGGCCTTGAAGCGGATGGCGATGCTTCCAGCGGCCATGTTGCTCATAATCATAGGGATGGTGTAGGGCGAGACACGCCGGGGTCCCTTAGCATCCAGCACAGCCATCTGATTGCCTAAGGTGTTCAGCCCACCAATGCCGGTACCGAAATAGACGCCCAGCCGCTCCTCAGGCAGGGTTCCAAAAATGCCGCTCTGTTCCATGGCCTGGCTAGCGGCAGCAATGGCATACTGGGCATAGATATCATACTGCCGCAACTCCACCCGGCTGAAATAGTCCTCCGGATGGAAATCCTTTACTTCAGCGGCCAGACTGGCCTTATACTCTGTGGTGTCAAATCTGGTCAGCGGGCCGATGCCCAGCTTGCCCGCCAGTAGGCTCTCCCACATCGTGGGCACATCGTTGCCCACAGGAGTAACGGCGCCCATACCGGTGATTACAACACGCCTAGGTTCCACTTTGTGTTCACTCCTCGATTTTGGCGGCAGGTACCGTGTGGCACGCCGCAGGGACAGGCTCCCAGTCTGCCCAGATTCCGAAAACGGGCGCTGACAGCAGCAAACCAGACGGCTCCCAGGACCGTCAGTCCGCCGCAGCACTCAGTAAACTACATGGCCATACCGCCGTCCACCCGAATAACCTCGCCGGTGATATATCCGGCCCGATCGCTGGCCAGGAAAGCGACTGCCTCAGCCACATCTTGGGGATCACCGATGCGGCCCAGGGGGATGGACGCCGCCAGAGCGTTACCGTCCTCCAGAGAGAGGCCAGCGGTCATGTCAGTGGCAATAAAGCCGGGTGCGATGGCGTTGCAGCAGATATTCCGTCCTGCCAACTCCCGGGCAGCCGCCTTGGTCAAGCCAATGACCCCCGCCTTGGAAGCGGAGTAATTGGCCTGGCCGCCATTTCCCATAATGCCGGAGATGGAGCTAATGTTGATGATGCGCCCCCGCTTCCGGCGGATAAAGTTCCGATAGCAGTGCTTGATGAGATGGAATGCTCCCTTCAGATTGGTATCCACCACCCTGTCGAAGTCATCCTCCTTCATGGTGAAGATCAGCCCGTCACGTGTGATGCCGGCGTTGTTCACCAGAATATCAATGCCTCCGAAATCCTTGATGACAGCGTCCACCGCCGCCTTGGAGGAGTCAAAATCCGAGACATCGCATTGGAGTGCCACACATCTCCGGCCCTGGGCCTCGATCTGCTCCTTCGTCTCCTGGGCAGCAGCGGCATTTCCTGCATAGAGGATAGCCACATCGGCCCCCTCCCGTGCCAAGGTCACGGCGATGGCACGGCCAATGCCGCGGGAACCGCCGGAAACCAATGCGTATTTTCCTGTTAAGCTGGGCATGGTCACAATACCTCCCCAATGGTTTTTTCCAGGCTTGCCCTGTCCTCCACATTATAGATGCGCACACCGGAGAGGGTGCGGCGCACCAGCCCAGACAGGGTGGTTCCCGGCCCCAGTTCGATGAACGCATCCACCCCCTGGGCGGCCATATGCTCTATGATGGACTGCCAGCGCACCGGGCTTTTCACCTGGCTGGCCAACAGGCTGCGCATCTCCTCTGCCCCGCCCCCATAGGGCAGACCGGTGACGTTGGAGTAAAGGGGCATCTTCGGCGCATTCAGCGCCACGCCGGAGAGATAGTCCGCCAGGGCATCGGAGGCAGAAGCCATCAGGGGGGAATGGAACGCGCCGGCCACAGCCAGCAGCATGGCTCGCCCTCCCGCAGTCTTGACGGCGTCACGGAAGGGGGGCAAATCCTCCTTCAACGCAGCCACCACTGTCTGCCCAGGGCAGTTGTAGTTCACCGGCCAGACGTTTTCGCATGGGGCTGCCAGTTCCTCCACCTGCTCTGCAGTCAGCTTGACCACAGCGGCCATGGCGGAGGGCGGCGCAGAGGCTGCGGCCCTGTCCATCAGCTCTCCCCGGCGGCACACTAGCCGGAAGCCCTCTTCCAAGCTCACCGCGCCAGAGCAGGCCAGAGCGGAAATTTCTCCTAGGGAAAAGCCTGCCAAAAAGTCGGGCCGGATGCCCGCCTCATGCAAAGCAGCGGCGGCGGCCAGTTCCACGGCATAGAGACACGGCTGGGTATTCCGGGTCTGGAGCAGTTCCTCCTTCGTGCCAGAAAAGCACTGCTCCGAGGTGCCGGGACGTATGGCGTCCAGCTTGCGAAAAACCTCTGCGGCAGCGGGGCTGACCTGGATCAGCTCCGCCCCCATACCCGGCTTCTGTGCGCCCTGTCCGGCAAAGAGAAAGGCTATTCCACCCATTGGGACGCTCTCCTCAAAATCTCCTCTGCTTGGCTGCAAACCTCCTGGATGATCTCGGCGGCGGGCTGTTCCTTATGGACCATGGAGGCCACCTGTCCGGCCAGGAAGCTGCCTTTTTCCAAGTCACCCTCCACGGCGGCCATGCGTAGCGCACCCACGCCAAATGCCTCAATTTCCTCGTTGGAGACAGAACTGTCATACTCCAGCTTGGCAAATTTTCGGGAGAAGGGCGTCTTTAGGCAACGGACGGGATGCCCCAGCCGCTTACCGGTGGTGATGGTGTCGATATCTTTGGCCTTGAGGATCTTCTGCTTGTAATTGGGGTGGACAGAACACTCCTCCGCCACCAGAAAACGGGTACCCATCTGAACACCGCAGGCTCCCAGCATCAGCGATGCGGCCATACCCCGGCCATCGGCGATGCCGCCGGCGGCGATCACAGGCAGATGGGTGGCGTCCTTTACCTGGGGTACCAGGGCCATGGTAGACAGTTCACCGATATGGCCGCCAGACTCACCGCCTTCCGCGATAACAGCGGCGGCACCCACCCGGGTCACCAGCTTGGTCATGGCAACAGAGGGTACCACAGGAATCACCTTGATGCCCGCATTCAGCCAAGCCTTCATATACTTAGAGGGATTGCCCGCGCCGGTGGTGACAACCGCCACATGCTCCCGGGCCAGCAGCTCCGCGACCTCGTCCGCGAAAGGACTCAACAGCATCACATTGACGCCAAAGGGCTTGTCAGTAATTTCGCGGGTGATTTTGATCTGTGCCTCCACATAGTCCGCAGGGGCATTTCCGGCGGCGATGATGCCCAGGCCCCCAGCCTCAGACACCGCAGCCGCCAGCCTGCCATCGGCAATCCACGCCATGCCGCCCTGAAAAACGGGATAGCGGATGCCCAGCAGGTCACACAGGGGAGAGTGCAGCATCAGCCCACCTTCTCCTCCAGCCAGGCAACAAGCTCACCCACAGTGGCCAGCTTCTCCTCCAGATCCAGCTGGACGCCCAACTCGTCCTCCAGTTCCATCACCATCTCCACGGTGGCCAGGGAGTCGATACCCAGGCTCTCGAAGGTGGTCTCAGGGGTAATTTCATCGGCACTGATGCCCAGGGCATCCGTCAGCTTTTCAACAATCTTGTCATACATGGTGTTGTTCCTCCTGTATTTTACATTTCAGTTTTATTCAAAAGACGGTTGCCCGCCATTTTGATTTTTACCACCGCAGCAGGTAGGCAGCGCTAGTGAGTCCCCCTCCGAAGGCCACCATCAGCAGCACATCGCCCCGACGGAGCCTGCCCGTCCGGTTCCATTCATCCAGCATCAAGGGGATGCAAGCGGAGGAGGTGTTTCCATATTTGGAGATATTGCCGCAGTAGCGCTCCGGGGGGATGCCCAACCGCTTCCCGGCAGCATCTATAATCCGCCGGTTGGCCTGGTGGGGCAGCATCCAGGTCACATCCGCCGCCGTGAGTCCCGCCGCATTCAGTACGGCTTCGGCATCCTGGCAGAAGCGGTTCACCGCAAAACGGAAGGTGGTCTGGCCATTCATATAGAAGAAAGGCTTGGCCTGCTCCCCCTCATAGAAGGGGGATATGCCAATGTGGGTGGGAATGGCAATCGTCTCCGCATCCCCCTGGGCATAGAGATGAGAGGCCAGATAGCCATCCCCCGGCCCGACAACCACAGCCCCTGCGCCGTCCCCCACCAGAACGCAGCTGGCCCGGTCGGTCCAGTCCGCCACACGGGAGAGCTGCTCGGCAGCCACCAGCAAAATCTTCTTCTTCCCAATGGACATCCAGGCTCTGGCCGATTCCAGCATATAGAGGAAGCCGGAGCAAGCGGCATTCACATCCATGGCGGGGCAGGTAGCCCCGATGCCCTGCTGGATAACGCAGGCAATGGGCGGACAGGCATAGTCCCCGGAGACGGTATGGGCCAAGATCAGGTCCAGCTCATTGGCGGCGATGCCGCTGTTCTCCAAGGCGGCCAGTGCCGCCTGTATTCCCATTTGGCTGGCAGTCTCCTGAGGGCCGGAGGCCACATGGCGGGTATGGATGCCCGTCCGCTGGACGATCCACTCATCCGAGGTGTCCAGAAATTCTGTCAGTTCCTCATTGGCCACCGTGCGGTGGGGGACGTAACTCCCGGTTCCGAAAATATGCATTGGGTCTGTTCTCCTTTTTTGAAATCGCGTCAGGAGCGCAGGCCCCCATATGTTTTATGTTTATATTACCCATAAAAAGCCAATTTGTCAAGTGCTGCCAGCAAATTAGCGTCAGATTCTGGCTACGCCGCTCTCCCGTGCGGCCCGGCTGACGGCTGTAGCCACAGCATCCCGTACCCGCTCATCAAAGGCATAGGGCAGAATATAATCCGAAGAGAGCTTCTCCGCCGCCAACTCCGCCAGTGCCTCCGCCGCTGCCAGCTTCATGGCATCGTTGATATCCGAAGCCCGGACATCCAATGTTCCCCGGAAGATGCCGGGGAAGGCCAGTACATTATTAATCTGGTTGGGAAAGTCGCTGCGGCCGGTCCCTACCACCGCCGCACCGGCCTCTCTGGCCAAGTCGGGCATAATCTCCGGCACCGGGTTGGCCATAGGAAAGAGGATGGCGTCCTTCGCCATGCTCCTCACCATCTCTGGCGTCACCGTGCCAGGGGAGGACACACCGATAAAAACATCCGCCCCCCGGATCACATTGGCCAAGCTGCCGGAAACGCGTTCCCGGTTGGTCAGCCGGGCAATTTCCTCCTTGGCGGGGTTCAGCCCCTCCCGGCCCTTATAGATGGCCCCCTTGCGGTCACAGAGGACAACGTTCTTCAGTCCCCGTGCCAGCAGCAGCTTGATGATGGCAATACCCGCAGCGCCAGCGCCAGAAGTCACCACGGTGATGTCCTCCATCCGTTTGCCCACCACCTTCAGGGCATTGGTCAGGGCTGCCAGCACCACCACAGCAGTGCCGTGCTGGTCATCATGGAAGATGGGGATGTCGCACCGGGCCTTCAGCTTCTCCTCAATCTCGAAGCACCGGGGGGCAGAGATATCCTCCAGATTCACCCCGCCAAAAGAACCAGCCAGCAGAGCCACCGTGTTCACCACGTCATCCACCGCCTTGGAGCGGACGCACAGAGGTACTGCGTCCACCCCACCAAAAGACTTAAAGAGGACACACTTCCCCTCCATCACCGGCATGGCGGCCTCCGGGCCGATATCTCCCAGCCCCAGCACGGCAGTTCCATCCGTCACCACTGCCACAGTGTTCCACCGACCGGTGAGTTCATAGCTCAGGGCGGGGTTCTTCTGGATCTCCAGGCAGGGCTGGGCAACCCCCGGCGTATAAGCAAGGGAGAGCATCTCCTTGTCGTTTACCGCCATCTTGGGGACAGTCTCCAGTTTGCCCCGCCATTTATAGTGGCACTTCAGGGATTCCTTTGCGTAGTCCATGATCTTCATTCTCCTTTTCATTTGCCGGATTTTTGAAATCTTCGGGGGCAGTGTCCGACCGGTCACCCACAGCCGTTTAGGATAGGGACGCCCGTTTGGCCGCTGCCTCGCCGCTGTAATAATATTCCATAATTGCCGCCGCAATAGTGGATGTCGCCGCGCCTGAACCGCCCTTCTCCACCGCCACACAGATCACGATCTCCGGGTCATCATAGGGGGCGAAGCAGACAAACAGGCCGTTTGCGCTCTCCTGGCCGCTGACCTGGGCCGAGCCGGTCTTTGCGCCCACCTTGATGCCCTTTGCCTCCAGGGTGGAAAAGGCCGCCGCCACAGTGGAGGTGCTGGTCACCACCTCCGCCATGCCCTCCTTGATGGCATCCAGATTCTGGGAGTCGATATCCACTGTATTCAACACCTCTGGCTCATAGGTATCAAGCAGGTTGCCCCCAACCTCTGTTTCTACCCCGGCACTGAAGATGGAGTCCTCCCCGAAATAGCCGCACCAGCTCAACTGTGGGAGGGTGAACTCCCACTGGCTCCCCAGCTTTACCGAGCTGGAGGCGGCATAAACGGCAGACAGCAGATGGGCGGCGTGCCGGGTACCCCCCTTCAGCAGGGTGGCCAGATAGTTGGAAATCTGCAGGGGGGTGAATAGGTTGTCGCTCTGTCCGATAGCGGCAGCCAGGGTGCTGCCGTCATACCAGTTCTGCCCCTGGGACTCGCTGTAGGCCGGCCCGGCATTGATGCCTGTGGCCTCATATAACTCGATGCCGCTGGACACCCCCAGCCCCAGGGCCTGCGCATACTCCGTCAGCTTGGTAATGCCCACCTGCCGTCCCACATCATAGAAGAATACGTTACAGGAATCCCGGATGGCATCGCTGACCGTCTCATAGCCGTGGGTGCTGCGGCTGCTGTTCCACAGCCAGCAGGCGGGCTGGTAGTCGCTGTAATAGGTGTATTTTCCTGTATCCAGAATCTGGGTGGCAGGGGTGATAATGCCCTCCTGAAGGCCTGCCAGCGCCGTCACCATCTTGTAGGTAGAGCCGGGGGCATAGGTACCTTGAAGTGCCCGGTTGAAGAAGGGCTGAAAATCAGCCGCAGCGGCGTCATAGCTATTGTCGGTAGGGTCATAGGTGGGGTAGGAAGCCATCGCCAGCACGCTGCTGTCTGCCACATTTAAGACCACCGCCGCAGCCCCGCCCTCGCTATTGTTGATGTCTGGGACGTATTTCGCCAGGGCGTCCTCCACCACTGTCTGCAAATCCAGATCAATGGTCAGCGCCACGGTGTCACCTGCTTGAGGCTCTGTCTCATACTCCTGGCTGATGATATTACCATCGGTATCGGTGATGGTAATCAGGGTGCCGTCTGTCCCCCGGAGGTAGTCCTCAAAGGCGGCTTCCACCCCGGACTTCCCGATGATGTCATCCATCTCATAGCCCGCCGCCAGATATTCCTTGCTGCCGACCTTCCACTCCTCTGCGGTGAAATAACCCACCGTACCCAGCAGATGGGCCGCATAGGTAGTGGCATATTGCCGGGTGCTGACAGCGGTGATCTTCACCCCCTCCAGGTTGTACTCCTGGATCTGGGCAATCTGCTCCGTAGTGACATTCTCCACCAGGTAATAATTTGTCCAGACGATCTCCTGGCTCCGCAGGGCGGCGGAGTACAGGATGCCACAGGCCGCCCGGATGGTGACGCCGTCCTCCCCGGAAAGACCCCAGGTTCCCGCCATCTGGTTCAGCAGCTTCTGAGCATCATCGGTGCGGCTCCACTCCATGGCATTGCAGAGCTGGAGCAGCCGGGTCTTGGTCAGCCCTCCATCACTGCCGGTGGTGTAATAGATATCCTCGGTGGTGAAGGCATAGGGCGCGGTGCTGGAGATAGGCAGTTCGCTATCCGCCCAGCTTAGCCCCATCTCCCCCATCAGGCGCAGCAGGGTCAGCACCGTCCGGCCCTGTTCCTTCTCATCCACCGAGGAGAAATTCAGTTCAATATTATATTGGGTGGAATTGCCCACCAGCTCCTGCCCATAGCGGTCGGTGATGATGCCCCGGGCCGCCTCCACCGTCTCTGTCGTTGTGATAGTATTTAGGTCGGTGGAAGTGTCCGGATCCACATAATTTAAGATCTGATTCCAGTACAGCAGGGCAACAAGGCAGAAAATCACCAGCCCCACCAGGGACATCAGCATCACTGTTCGCCGTTCGAATAGTTCCCGCATTGATCAAATCCTCCATTTCGCGTGAGGGGAGGGCGGGGAGAATTTGATTTTTTCTCCGCCTTATGATATAGTATAGTAGTATGGTCACTCATATAAACAGGAAGCAGCAAGGAGGATCGCGGTATGCGCATTTCCACAAAAGGCCGCTACGCCCTGCGGCTGATGCTGGATCTGGCCCAGCACGATCAGGAGGGGAGCGTTGTCTCCCTGAAGGAGATTTCCCTCCGGCAGGGAATCACCATCAAATATCTGGAGCAGATCATCGCGCCCCTGGTCCGGGCCGGACTGGTGCGAGGTGTCCGGGGCAGCGGCGGGGGCTACTGCCTAACCCGCTCTCCAGCGGAATACCTGGCAGGGGACATTCTCCGGGCCGCCGAGGGCAGCCTGGCCCCGCTGGCCTGCCTGGCGGAGGACGCCACCCCCTGCACCCGCCGGGACAGCTGTGCCACCCTGCCCTTCTGGCAGGGGTTGGATCGCGTTATCTCCCAATATGTGGACAGCGTCACCCTGGCAGATCTGATGCGGAGCGGCGGCGTGTGAGTCACGGCCCAGGCAACTCACACATTAAACCGGAAGAGAATAATGTCCCCATCCCGGACAGCGTATTCCTTGCCCTCGGAGCGGATGAGGCCCTTCTCCCGGGCCGCAGCCATAGAGCCGCAGGCCATCAGATCCTCAAAGGAGATTACCTCCGCACGGATAAAGCCCCGCTCGAAGTCGGAGTGAATCTTTCCCGCCGCCTGCGGAGCCAGCGTCCCTTTTTTAATAGTCCAGGCCCGGCACTCGTCCTCCCCCGATGTCAGGTAGGAAATCAGTCCCAGCAGCTCATAGGAGGCGGTGATCAGCCGATTCAGGCTTGACTGGGAGATACCCAACTCCTCCAGAAAGAGGACCCTGTCCTCCCCGTCCAGCTGGGCCAGCTCCTCCTCCAGCCGGGCACAGACGGGAATTACCTGGGCGTCCTGCTCCGCTGCCAGCTGCTGCACCGCCTGAAAATAGGGATTTTCCCGCCAGCCCTCGCCGGAGAAGCAGCCCTCGTCCAGATTGGCGGCATAGATCACCGGCTTGGCAGAGAGCAGGTCAGCAGTAGCAATAATCTCCGCCTCCTCCCCACCGCAGCCATAGCTCCTGGCGGACCGGCCCTCATTGAGCCAGTCCAGCAACCCCTTGAATGCCTCCGCCTCCCGGAGGTATTTTTTGTCACCTTTGGCGGCCTTTGTGGCCTTATCCACCCGGCGGCTGACCATCTCAGCGTCCGCCAAAATCAGCTCCAGGTCGATAGTTTCAATATCCCGGACGGGGTCGGTGCTGCCCTCCACATGGATGATGTCGCTGTCATCAAAGCAGCGCACTACATGGACAATGGCATCGGTGTTGCGGATGTGGGAGAGAAATTGATTCCCCAGTCCCTCTCCCTTGGAGGCCCCCTTCACTAGTCCGGCAATGTCCACAAACTCAATAACGGCTGGAGTGGTCTTCTTGGGGCGGTACATCTCGGAGAGGGCGTCCAGCCGGCTGTCCGGCACGGCCACAACGCCCACATTGGGGTCGATAGTGCAGAAGGGGTAGTTGGCAGACTCTGCCCCGCCCCCAGTGAGTGCATTAAACAGGGTACTTTTGCCCACATTGGGCAGCCCTACGATTCCCAGCTTCATAAATTGGTCACGCTCTTTCTGTGCAGATTTATGCTTTTACATTATATCGGATTCCCCCGGCATTGGCAAGGGGCAATCCGCAATTCCTGTTTGAAACTCCCTAAAACGGTACAGAATAGCAGTGTGAATTTTGTAATCCGGGGAGGTATGGCTATGAGCCGGGATTTTACCGGGCAGGCCCAGGAAGCCTTGCGCCAGGCCAGGGAGATGTCCGCCCAGCTGGGTCACGGCTATGTGGGCAGTGAGCATCTGCTGCTGGGGCTGCTCCACGAGAGCAAGGGAATTGCCGCCCACGTTTTGAACCGGGCGGGGCTGGGAGAGCGCCAGCTTCAGGCTGCTGTGGCCCAGCTGGTGGGGGTAGGAGCCTCCGGCTGTCCTCCTGCCCTGGGACTGACGCCACGATGCCGCCATGTGATTGAATTGGCCGCAGAGGAGGCTGCCCGGCTGAACAGCTCCCATGTAGGGACAGAGCATCTGCTGCTGGGGCTGCTCCGGGAGGATGAGGGAATGGCCGCCCGTGTTCTCCGGGAGGCAGGACTGGATCTGAAGCGTCTTTACGGTGAAGTGTGCGCCGCTCTAGGGGAGGGTTCCTCCTGTCGCGCCCAGCGGGGCCGGGAGCCGGAAGCCGCTCCCACCTCCAAGCTGCTGGAGCAGTTCTCCCGGAACCTCACCGCCCAGGCCCTACGGGGCGAATTGGACCCTGTGACCGGTCGGGACAGTGAAATCCGCCGTGTAATCCAGATTCTCTGCCGCCGGAGCAAAAACAATCCCGTTCTCATCGGTGAGCCGGGAGTGGGCAAGACCGCCGTGGCCGAGGGCCTCGCCCAGCGCATCGCCGCCGGGGAGGTGCCGGAGCTGCTGCGGGGCAAACACATTTATACCCTCGATCTGCCCTCAGTGGTGGCGGGTACCAAATACCGGGGAGAATTTGAAGACCGGCTGAGACGCATTTTGAAGGAGGTTCATCGTCTGGGCAACCCCATTCTCTTCCTGGACGAACTCCATACCCTCATCGGCGCGGGTTCGGCGGAGGGCGCCATCGACGCCGCCAATATCCTCAAGCCCGCCCTAGGCCGGGGGGAATTGCAGATCATCGGCGCCACTACCCTGGACGAATATCACAGCCACATCCAGAAGGACGCCGCCCTGGAGCGTCGCTTCCAGCCGGTGACGGTGGAGCCGCCGGATGAAAAGACCGCCATAGAGATTCTGGCCGCCCTGCGCGGCCGCTACGAGGGACACCACAGGTTAAAAATTACCGATGAGGCCCTGGAAGCCGCCGTCCGCCTCTCCCAGCGCTATCTGCCCGACCGGTTTCTGCCGGATAAGGCCATCGACTTGATGGATGAAGCCGCTGCCCGTGCCCGCATTGAGGCCGATGCCCCGCCCGCATCTCTCATCTCCCTAGAGAACCGCCAGCGCAACGCCCTGCGGGAGCTGGAGGCGGCGGTGGAGGGGCTGGATTTTGAGCAGGCCGCCCTGCTCCGGGATGCCGAAGGCAGCTTCCGGCAGCAGTTGGAGGACGAGCGCCGGAACTGGTATGAAAACCCCGCCCGACGGGAGTTGTCTGTCGGAGCAGCGGAGGTAGCCCAGGTGGTGGCAGACTGGACGGGAATCCCGGTGCAGTCCATTACCGAGGACGAGGCCCGTCGTCTGCTGCGGCTGGAGGATGAGCTGCGCCGTCGGGTCATCGGCCAGGAGCAGGGCGTCTCCGCTGTAGCCCGGGCCATCCGCCGGGGACGCTCCGGCATGAAGGAGCGTGGGCGGCCGGTGGGTTCCTTTCTCTTTGCCGGTCCCTCCGGCGTGGGCAAAACAGAGCTTTGCAAAGCACTGGCCGCCGCCCTCTTTGGCAGCGAGGACGCCCTGCTGCGGCTGGATATGTCGGAGTATACCGAGGCCCATAGCGTCTCCCGGCTGGTGGGATCTCCCCCCGGCTATGTGGGACACGAGGAGGGCGGTCAGCTGACAGAGCGGGTGCGGCGGCATCCCTGGTCGGTGATTCTCTTCGACGAACTGGAAAAGGCCAACAGCCAGGTCTGGAACCTGCTGCTGCAAATTTTGGAGGAAGGACAGCTCACCGATGCCCATGGCAAAAAGACTGACTTCCGCAACGCCGTGGTGGTGATGACCACAAACGCCGGTGCCAGAGCCCTAGCCGCCGCCCGGACACCTCTGGGCTTTCACACCGCCGTCCCGGAGGACCAGGAGCGAGCGGTACAGGATGAACTGCGGAAGCTCTTCCGTCCTGAATTTCTCAACAGGCTGGATGAGATCGTCTGCTTCCGTGCCCTCTCTCAGCAGGAACTGGAGCAAATCGCCAGGCTGATGCTCCGCCAGATCGGGGAACGATTAACAGATCGTCAGATCGCCCTGCTGCCAGAACCCTCTGCCCTGTCTGCTGCCGCCAGCCAGTGCCAAAACCCAGAGTATGGTGCGCGCCCTCTGCGGCGGTACCTACGGACCCATCTGGAGGATCCCGTCACCGACCTGCTGCTGACAGGGCATCTCCGGCCGGGAATGGCCCTGCGGGTCAGCGGCTCGGATGCCGGGCTGATCCTGACACCGGAGCCTTCCGCCGCGCTGTCTACCCGTCGGGAATAAATCTGCGCCTATGCCAAAAGCGGGACAGACCAAAGGCCGGGCCGCC
>CAYUUP010000018.1:0-21226 GCA_964447925.1 uncultured Oscillospiraceae bacterium | reverse complement strand
CGTCAGGGGGACAAAGACCTGCCGGGCAGTGCGCTCCACCACATCGGCCACAGTCTTCCGTGCTTCACAGGTGGCGGTAATGTCCAGAAAGACAATCTCATCCGCCCCCTGATCGGAGTAGTAGGTAGCCAGCTCCACCGGGTCGCCCGCGTCCCGGATGTTGACAAAATTGACCCCCTTCACCACCCGGCCGTCCCGGACATCCAGGCAGGGGATGATACGCTTTGCCAGCATTACTGTTCGCCCCCAATCTCCACAGCGGCTGCTAAATCCACATTACCGGTATAATAGCCCTTGCCGATGATAGCCCCGTAGAAACCCATATCCCGGAGCGCCATAATGTCCTCCAGCGAGGACGCCCCGCCGGAGGCCACGATCTGACAGGAGACGGCTCTTTGCAACTCCGCCAGCTGCCCGAAGGAGGGGCCGGTGAGGGCGCCGTCGGTGGCGATATCAGTGAAGATGATAGTCAGAACGCCCAGCTTCTCCATCTGCCGGGCGAAGTCCAGGTAATTTAGGCCCGAATCCTCCGTCCAGCCGGAGACGCTGACCCTTCCGTTTCGGGCATCCAGCCCCACGGCAATCCGCTCACCGTACCGAGCCACGGCCTCCCGGATCAGCTCCGGGTGGGAGACGGCGGCAGAGCCGATAACCATCCGCCACACGCCAAGGGCGTCCGCCCGCTCAAGGTCGGCCATGGTACGCAGACCGCCTCCCAGTTCCACCTTTAGCGGGGTGCTTGCGGCCACGGAGCGGACGATCTCCAAATTGGCGCTCTTACCGCTTCTGGCCCCATCCAGGTCTACCATGTGGATGTACTTAGCTCCAGCGGCGACAAAATCCCGTGCCGTGGCCAGCGGGTCGGAAGATACCTGATGGGCAGTAGCAAAGTCCCCCTGATAGAGGCGGACAGCCTGTCCGTCCTTCAGGTCGATGGCGGGAAACAGCTTCATCGGTTCAGCCCTCCAAAATTTTTCAGCATCAGCAGCCCAATTTCCCCGCTCTTTTCTGGGTGGAACTGGGTACCGTAGACATTGCCGCTCTGAACAGCGGCCACCACAGTGGAGCCGTAGTCAGTGGTGGCGATGACCTGGTTCTTGTCCTCCGCTGCGCCGCAGTAGGTGTGGACAAAGTAGACGTAAGCTCCCTCCGGCACTCCCCGGAGCAGAGGGCTGTCCCCGTAAAGTGTCAGGCTGTTCCAGCCGATATGGGGCAGCTTGCAGTCCGTTTGAATTTTCTCTACGCTGCCCTTTACAAAGCCCAGCCCATCGCAGGGCCGCACCTCTGTTCCCCGCTGGAACAGGAGCTGCATTCCCAGGCAGATGCCGAGAATGGGCTTTTTTTCGCTCTCGGCCCATAGGATTTTGTCCAGGCTTGGACAGGCGAGCCTGTCCCAGGCATCGGGAAAAGCTCCCACGCCGGGGAGAATAATGGCATCGGCCAGCTCCAGTTCCCTTTTGTCGCTGGTGATTTTCGTTTCAAGGCCCAGAAAGCCCATGGCGTTGGACACACTTTTCAGGTTTCCCACACCGTAATCCAAGATAGCGGTGTAGCCCATGGTTCAGAGTACCCCCTTTGTAGAGGTGACGCCCCCGCCGGTGACCTCCACCCCTTGCTTCAGCGCCATCCCCAGGGACTTGAACAGCCCCTCGGTAATGTGGTGGGCGTTGGCCCCATAGAAGCACTTCTGGTGCAGGGTGATGCCCCCGTTCACCGCCAACGCTCGCATGAACTCCACCGTCAGGCAGCTGTCGTAGTCCCCGATCATGGGCTGGGGCATATCGGCGTCAAAGACCAGATAAGGGCGGTTGGAGAGATCCAGGGCGGTAAAGCACAGGGCCTCGTCCATGGGGACATAAGCGTGACCGAATCGGCGGATACCCGTCCGCTCCCCCAGAGCATTGGAGATTGCCCGGCCCAGCAGGATGCCCACATCCTCCACCGTATGGTGGCCGTCCACGTGCAGATCTCCATGAGCAGTCAACTTCAGCCCAAAACCGGCGTAGAAAGCCAGAGCGGTGAGCATATGATCAAAGAAGCCGATTCCGGTAGAGCTTTCAACCGCCCCTCCATCCAGATCCAATTCAATCTGAATCTGAGTTTCTCTTGTATTGCGTTCCAGAATAGCGGTTCGGCCCATCAGCAGTTCTCTCCCCTCTCCATGCGCAGACGGATGGAATTGGCGTGGGCAGTGAGCTTTTCCGTCTCCGCCAGGGTGATGATCTCCTGTCCCACCGGGGACAGGGAGTCCTGGTCATACTCAATGACGCTCATGGTCTTGAGGAAGTTCTCCGCCGAAAGCGGAGAGAAAAACCGGGCGGTGCCGGAGGTGGGCAGCACGTGATCCGGCCCCGCCAGATAGTCCCCCAGCGGCTCCGGCGACCAGGCGCCCAGAAAGACCGCCCCGGCGTTGCGGATGAGGGGCAGCAGCGCACGAGGCTGCCTGGTGATGATTTCCAGATGCTCCGGGGCCACCTCGTTGGCCAGCTCCGCCGCCTGCTCCAGATTTTGGCAGACGATGATGGAGCCGAAGTCTCGGAGGGAGCTTTCTATAATCTCCCGGCGGGAGAGTTTGGAGGTCTGCCAGGCGATCTCTGTCTTTACCGCCTCCGCCAGCGTCTGGCTGGTGGTCAGGAGGGTGGCGGAGGCCAGCTTGTCATGCTCCGCCTGGCTCAGCAGGTCGGCGGCTACCAAAGCGGGGTCGGCACTCTCGTCGGCGATGACCAGCACCTCTGACGGCCCGGCCACCATGTCAATATCCAGTGAGCCATAGGCCAGCCGCTTGGCCGTGGCCACAAAGGCGTTACCCGGCCCTACCAGCTTGTCCACACGGGGGATAAAGCCAGCCCCGAAGGTCAGGGCAGCTACCGCCTGGGCGCCCCCCACGGCGATCACCCGATCTACCCCGGCGATTTTGGCGGCAGCCAGCACCGGTGCGTTCAGGTTCTCGGTGGGAGGGGTTGCCATGACCACCTCCCGCACCCCAGCCACCTTGGCGGGGACGGCGTTCATCAGTACGGAGGAGGGATAGGCCGCCGTGCCGCCGGGGACATAGATACCTACCCTGTCAAGCCCCCGGACGATGCGGCCAACCTGTCCTCCGTCGGGAGAGGCCCACTCACCGCTCCGGGGGAGGAGCCGACGATTGTAGTCCTGGATGTTCCGGGCGGCGTGATCCAGGGCGGAAATCAGCTCCGGCGGGCAGGCGTCATAGGCGGCGTCCAGCTCTTCAGCGGGAACCTCCCGGGGAGCGGCCCCATCAAACTGGAGGGAGTACCGCTCCACGGCAGCATATCCCTCCCGCTTTACATCCTCCATAATGATCCGGACGGCCTGCTCAATTTCCAGATTTTTTTCTCCGGCCCGGCGGCGGAGGGCGGAGAGCAGCTCCCGCTCCTGTATCCCATCGGCTGTTACGATCTGCATCATGCTTTCAACTTCCTCTCGCATCGGGCAATAAAATTCAGAATGGCGTCCTTATAGAGCTTCATGCTGGCGGCGTTGACGATGAGCCGGGCGGAGATATCCGCCACCCGCTCCACCTCCACAAGGCCGTTGGCCCGGAGGGTAGAGCCGGTCTCCACCAGGTCAACGATGCCGGCAGCCAGCCCCAGCAGCGGAGCAAGCTCCACCGATCCATCAATTCTGATGATATCCACATCCATGCCCTTTTCCGCAAAGAAGCGGCGGGTGATGTTGGGATATTTGGAGGCCACCCTGCGGGTCTTATAGCTGCCGTAAAAGCCGCTGTTCTTTGGAGCGGCCAGGGCGAAGTGGCATTTGCCAAAGCCCAAGTCAAGCACCTCATAGAAAGAGCCGCCCTGCTCCAGGATGGTGTCCTTGCCCACGATGCCCAGGTCGCAGACCCCGTGCTGCACATAGGTGATGACATCAGGGGCCTTGGACAGCACCACATCCATGGGGTAGCCCGGCAGGGCGTGGATGAGCCGCCGTCCGGGATCCCGAACCGGGGTACAGTCGATGCCCATAGCCTCAAGCAGCTCCACCGACTGCTCCTGCAGCCGTCCCTTGGTCAGGGCGATGCGCAGACGCTCCCTCACAGCTCCTCTCTCCTCTCTCCGTCATTATCCAGGATCAGAATGGCAGGGATCCCCTTTTCACGGGCCATATTGCGGGTCTTGTCCAGCGTCCGGCAGGGAGATAGTTGGCATACCCCGGCGGGGTAAGCGTCCACCGCCGCCAGCGCCTCACGCAGGCGCTCCGGTTCGAAGTGAATGACCAACTCCGGTCGGGGCAGCTCCGCCGGGGGCAGGCACTGGGCCAGGGCATCCACATAGACAGCAAAGCCTGTGGCAGGAGCGGGGCGGCCAAAGGTCTCCACCAGTCTGTCATAGCGGCCGCCGGACAGCACCTCCCGCCCAGCGCCCTCAGCATAGCCCCGGAAGACCACTCCGGTATAGTAGTCAATCTGATGCACAAGTCCCAGGTCAAAGCGGATATAGGGGCCGTAGCCCGCAGCCTCCAGATGCTCATAGAGTGTGCGAAGGTAGGCAATGGTATCCTCTTCACCGCTGCCCAAACCGGCGGCAGCGTCCAGCACCTCCACCCCGCCGAAGAGGTAAGCCAGCGTCCGCAGGGCGGCGCAGGCGGGCCGGTCGGTGAACTGCCCCAAATAGGCGCCCAGAGCGGCAAAGCTCTTGCCCTCGATGAGGCTCCGGATGGTCTCCGCCGCCTCCTGACTGATGTCCATTGCGGATGCCAGCGCCTTATAAATGGCAGCGTGGCCGATCTCGATGTGAAAGCCGGTGAGCCCGCAGGCCCGGAGGCTGTCCACCGCCGTAGCGATGACCTCCAGATCCGCCTTCAGCCCGGTGGCCCCGATGAGTTCAATGCCACACTGGGGCAGCTCCCCCTGCCAGCCGGCGTTGGCAGTGCTGGAGCGGTAAATAACCTGGTTATAATAAAGCCGCTGGGGGAGTACCATATCCTTCAGCTTGGTGGCCGCCACTCTGGCAATGGGAGTGGTGCAGTCGGGCCGCAGAACACAGATTTTTCCGGAGCGGTCGATGATCTTCAGCATGGATTCCTGTGGAATGCTGCTGCCGGAGCGGACGAAAAGGTCATAATATTCCACTTCCGGGGTGATGACCTCGGCATAGCCCCGCTTGCGAAAGAGGTGGGTCAGAGCGGACTGTACCCGCCGCCAGTCCCGGCACTCGCCGAAAATACGGTCGCGGGTACCCTCCGGGGTGTTAAGGATCGTTCGCATTGAGGAGAAACCCCCTTACACTTTAATTCACTAATATGCTATCATACTAAATTCCCGGTGTCAACCGTCAATATGGCCAAAGATAACGGAACCGTAATTTTGGTGGTGCAGGAGCATAGTGTTGCCCACCTTGTCCTATGACAAAGCGGGCAACGCCCAAACAATCAATATTAAAACAAAGTGATCTGACTGGTATCCGGCAGCCCATCCAGTGCACCCGCCTGGCGGAGCATTTCAATGTGGCTGGAGGACACCTTGGGGCAGGCGGCAGACAGCTCCTCCACAGAGACAAACTGCCGACCCTCCCGCTGCTCCACGATGGACTGGGCCGCCGTCTCCCCCAGACCGGGGCAGGAGCAGAAGGGCGGCGTCAGCGTCCCCTGTTCCTCATCCGCGATGAAGCGGGTTGCCAGAGAGCGGTACAGGTCGATGGAGGTGAAGGAGAAGCCCCGGAGATAGAACTCATAGACCACCTCCAGCGTCACCAGCATATCGTTTTCCACCGGGGAGGGCTTATCCTTGCTCCAAATCTCGTCCATCTTGGCCTTGGCCGTCTCCATGCCCATACACATGAAGTTCACATCGAAGGCCTTGGCCCGGATGGAGAAATAGGCGGCGTAAAAGGCCAGAGGCCGGTGTACCTTGAACCAGGCGATGCGCAGGGCCATCATGACATAGGCCACGGCGTGGGCCTTGGGGAACAAGTACTTGATCTTCTTGCAGGATTCGATGTACCAGCCGGGAACTCCGTGCTCTTTCATCTCGTCCTCGGCCCCCTCGGGCAGACCCCGGCCCTTTCGGACGGATTCCATGATTTTGAAGGCCCGTTTCGGCTCAAAGCCCTTCTCGATTAGATAGAGCATGATATCGTCCCGGCAGCCTACGCACTGCTGGGCGGTGGCTGTATCCGACAAAATCAGATCTCTGGCGTTGCCCAGCCACACGCCGGTGCCGTGGGTGAAGCCGGAGATGCGCAATAGGGTGTCGATCTGCACCGGGTGGGTCTCCTCCAGCACACCTCGGGTGAAACGGGTGTTGAACTCGGGAATGGCCACGGCACCGGTAGGGCCGAGGATGGCATCGTTTTCATAGCCCAGCGCTTTAGAGGAGGTGAATAGGCTCATGGTGTCCGGGTCATCCAGCGGGATAGTCTGCGGGTCAACGCCAGTCAAGTCCTGAAGCATTCGTATCATAGAGGGGTCATCGTGTCCCAGCATATCCAGCTTCAGCAAATTCTCCTCCATGGAGTGATATTCAAAGTGGGTGGTGATGATGTCTGATCTGGGGTCATCCGCCGGGTGCTGTACGGGGCAGAAGTCGTAAATTTCCTGATCGCCGGGGATGACCACCATGCCGCCAGGGTGCTGGCCGGTGGTGCGCTTGATGCCCACGCAGCCTGAAGCCAACCACTCCTTGGTGGCCCGGGTAGCGGTGGTGTTTCCCCGGGCTTCCAGATATTTCAGCACGTATCCATAGGCCGTTTTTTCCGCCACGGTACCCACCGTTCCAGCCCGGAAGACGTGGTTCTCCCCAAACAGCTCAAAGGTATGGCGGTGGGCCTTGGCCTGATACTCGCCGGAGAAGTTCAGGTCGATATCCGGCACCTTGTCCCCGCCGAAGCCCAAGAAGGTTTCAAAGGGGATGTTGAAGCCATCCTTCTCATATTTGGCCCCACAGACAGGGCAGACGGCATCCGGCATATCCGCCCCACAGCCATATTTCTCCGTGTCTACGTCGAAATCGGCATGCATGCAGCTGGGGCAGCGGTAATGAGGAGGCAAGGAGTTCACCTCGGTGATGCCCGCCATAAATGCCACCAGGGATGAGCCCACCGATCCGCGGGAGCCAACCAGATAGCCATGTTCCAGAGAGTCCGCCACCAGCTTCTGCGCCGACATATAGATGACATCGTAGTGACAGCGGATGATGTCCCCCATCTCATCCTCGATACGCTTCACCACGATCTCCGGCGGATGTTCACCGTAGAGCCGCCGGGCCTTGCCCCAGACCAAATCCTTCAGCTCCTGCTGGGAGTTCTCCAGCGTAGGAGCAAAAAGGCCCTTGGGAAGGGGTTGGATGGTATCCACCCACCGGGCAACACGGTTGGGATCGTCGATGACCACCTGTCGGCAGCCCTCCTCCCCCAGATAGGAAAACTCCTCCAGCATCTCATCGGTGGTCTTGAAGTAAAGCGGCAGGTCATCGTCCGCCGAGTCCATCTCCTTGGCCGTCAGCAGGATGTGCCGGAAAATCTCGTCTTCCGGCTCCAGGAAGTGGACATCTCCCGTGGCACAGACCGGCTTGTTCAACTCCCGACCCAGCCGGACGATGGTGCGGTTCAGATCCCGCAGAGCCTCCACCGAGGGAACCTTTCCCTTCCGATAGAGATACATATTATTGCAGACGGGCTGGATCTCCAGATAGTCATACCAGGAGGCGATGCGGACAAGCTCGTCCCATTCCAGCCCCTCTAGCACGGCACGAAACAGCTCTCCAGCCTCGCAGGCAGAGCCTAAGATCAGCCCTTCCCGGCACTGATTGATGAGACTTTTTGACATGATGGGAAAACGCTTGAAATGCTCCAGATGGGAGAGAGACACCAGCTTATAGAGGTTCCTCAGACCAGTCTGGTTCTTGGCCAGCACAACGATGTGCTGCGCGCGTGTGCGGCCCTTCTCCCGGAAGGCGGGCCGCAGAGGGGTCAGAGCGGGGTTGATCTCCTGCAGGGTGGAGACGCCCAGCTCCTCCAATTTAGGGGTCAGGGCGTAGAATATCTGTGCCACCATCCCGGCGTCCGCCAACGCCCGATGGTGCCGGAAGGGCGGTAGCTTCAGATGCTCGGAGACGATGTTCAGCTTATAGCGGCTCAGCTCAGGCAGGAGACACTGGGACAGGACAAGAGTATCCACCGCTGTGTTGGGGAAATCCCGGCCTATCCGGCGGCAGCCCTCCGCCAGAAAGCCCGTGTCAAAGCTGGCGTTGTGGGCGGCCATAGGCCGGTTCCCTGCCCAGTCCAGGAAGGCATTCAGTGCCTCCTCCTGAGAGGGGGCGTCCTTCACCATGCTGTCGGTGATGCCTGTCAGCTCCACTGATTCCCGGCTAATGGGCCGGCCGGGGTTCACCAGCGTGGAAAAGGTATCTATCTCCTGGCCATCCCGCAGCAGGACGGCGGCAATCTCGGTGATGCGGTCATCGGTCTTGGATAGCCCGGTGGTTTCCAGGTCAAAGCACACCAGCTCACCGGTGAGGGGCTGATTACAGTTGCCCCGGACAGCCACCATGTCATCCACATCATTAACGTAGTAGCCCTCCACACCGTAGATGATCTTGATTTTCCCCTTGGCTGCCTTGGCAGCGTCGGGGAAGGCCTGCACCACGCCGTGATCGGTGATGGCGATGGCAGGATGCCCCCAGGCAATGGCCTGGGCCACGGCGTCCTTCACCTCAGTAAGGCCGTCCATAGTGGAAAAACGGGTGTGGAGGTGCAGCTCCACCCGCTTCTCGGCAGCGTTATCCTGCCGGGGAGCGGGGGGCTCTGCCAGTTCAATGGCCATAGCCCGGAGCTGAAGTTCACCGGTGTAGTTGCTGATCTCCGGCCTGCCCTGGACGGTGACGTAGTTGTCGGTTTTCAAGGCGTTCACCACCGGCTCCGCTTCCTTCTTCTCCAGAAAGCGGGAAATGGCGATGGCGCCATGGCCATCAGTGATGTTGAAGTTGATGATCCAGGCGTTGCGGTCCTTCATCTCCCGGTGATCCAAGGCACAGACTCTGCCCCATACAACAGCGGACTTCATGTCCAGGCTGACCTCATCCAGAGGGACCGGCTCACCTCGGATGGGCCGTCCCAGCAGGGGCTTGTCCCCATTTTGACCGCCGGAGGATTTGGGCTTGGATTTGGTTGGGGCGGGCCGGGGGGCTGCGATAGCTGCCTGTCGGATGGCTTCTCCCCGCATCCTTTCTGTCTCGGAGAAGATGTCCTTCGGAGCGGCAGCCTCCTCCAGTGTCAGAGAGAAACCACCCTCTATCCTGGGGGACAAGATCTCCCCCAGCCGGGCCAAAAAAGGCCGGAGCAAAGCCGCGCCCCCCCGATGGAGACGCAGCAGATACCGGCCATTCCCCTGTGCCTCCAGCTCAGAATAGGCCAGAAAGCCAGCGGCGGGAGGATAGAGCCGTGTAAAGGCATCCCGTAGGTCTTTTTCCAGCTCTTCCAAAGAGGGGGCAGGGGTGGAATCCAGTTGGGGGCATTCCAACTGCACCTGGGTCAGGCCATAGGCGGCGGCAATGGAACGTGCCAGTGTGAGCCGTTCCTGTTCCGGCAGGGGAGCGGACAGCTCCAGCCAGATGGCGCCGTGATCCCGGTCGAAGGCAGCATTCAAGACCCGGAGAGAGCGGACGGATTCATCCGCCCCGCCGTCCGGGATACAGAGAGGGAACAGCTCTGTCAGCAGGCAATTTGTCACGGGTATGTCAGTCTCCTTGGGGGCACCGTCTGCCCCGGTACTCAGATGTGTGCTTGAAATCAGCGGGATTCACAGGGTATCAATCAGCGCCATCAGTTCATCCACTAACCTGTCCTGGGGAACCTTTTTGATGATCTCCCCATGGCGGAAGAGAAGACCCACTCCGTCCCCGCCGGTGATCCCCACATCGGCTGCGGCGGCCTCTCCTGGGCCGTTGACCACACAGCCCATGACGGCCACAGTGATAGGTTTTTGGCAGTTCCGGAGCCGGCGCTCCACCTCCTGGGCCAGGGGGATCAGGTCAATGCGGGTGCGGCCGCAGGTGGGGCAGGAGATCAGTTCCGGCCCGTCCTTTCGCAGGCCGATGGCCCGGAGCAGCTTACGGGCGGCGATGACTTCCTCCACTGGGTCTGCAGTGAGGGTCAGCCGGAAGGTATCCCCAATGCCCAGGGCCAGCAGGCCCCCGATGCCCGCAGCAGATTTCAGCGTTCCCATCTCCGCTGTCCCCGCCTCAGTGACGCCCAGATGAAGGGGATAGTCTGTCTGCTGGCTCATCAGCTGATAGGCCCGCATGGTGGTGGGAACATTGGATGTTTTCAGGGAGACGCAGATGTCATCGAAGTCAAAGCGGTTCAGCAGGGCAATCTGTCCCAGTGCAGACTCCACCATAGCCTCTGGACATGGGCCGCCATATTTGGCCAGCAGGGGCTTTTCCAACGAGCCGCCGTTGACGCCCACCCGGATGGGGATGCCCCGCTGGGCGCAGGCCTCGGCAACCTGCCGCACCTTGTCCTCGCCGCCGATGTTGCCGGGATTAATGCGGATCTTGTCCGCCCCGGCAGCCACCGCCTCCACCGCCAGCTTGTGGTTGAAGTGGATATCTGCCACCAGCGGGAGATTGATGCGCTCCTTGATGGCGCCGATAGCCTTGACCGCCGCCATGCCCGGCACAGCCACCCGGACAATCTCGCACCCTGCGGCCTCCAACAGGCCAATCTGATGTACCGTAGCCTCCACATCCTCGGTGAAGGTGCTGCACATGGACTGGATAACCACGGGAGCGCCGCCGCCAACGGGGACACCGCCTATGTGAATTTGTTTTGTCATAGCTAATTCACCAGCTTATAGATGTCACTGAAAGCCACCACTGCCATCAGCCCCAGCAGCAGCACCAGCCCGGCAAAGTGGACATAGCCTTCGTATTTTGTGGGGATACGGCGGTGGAACAGCACGGAGAGCAGGCCGTTCAACAGCAGGAAGAGTACCCGGCAGCCATCCAAGGCAGGGATAGGCAGCATATTCATCACCGCCAGATTGATGGCAATAAAGGCGGAAAAATACAGGAGATTTTGGATGGCTGCCGCTATGGTAGCGGAGGACTGGCCCACCTCGCTCATGGTGGTGACAATACCGATGGGGCCAGAGAGGTCAGCGAGGCCCACTGCTCCGGTAATCAGATCCTCCAGGCCGAACCACACCAGCCGCACCAGATGGGCGGACTCCTTCAGCGAGAGCGCCAGCCGGTCGGTTATGCCCGTCTCCTTCACAGCAAAGGACAGACCATAGCCGTTATAGGTGGTGCCGTCCTCCCGGATGATCTCCCGGACAGTCAAAGGGAGGTCATCCAGGGCGATTTTTTCACCGTCCCGCAGGATGACCAGGTCAGCCGTTTCTCCCCCGCCCCGGGAGAGAAGGTAGCTGAATTCGCTGTAGAGCAGCAGCCGATGCCCGTTGACGGAGAGGATTTTATCTCCCACCTGAAGCCCTTCCTGGACAACGGTGTCTGTCTGGTCAGACACTTCATAGATCACGGGGGTGACACAGGTGCTGACCCCGGCGTAGAGACAGATGAGTACCAGCAGACCGGAGATAAAGTTAAACGCCGGACCGCCGACGAGAATCAGCAGCCGTTTCCAGCCTGCAGCATTGTTGAACGCCCGGGGATCAGAGGATTCCTCGTCCTCCCCCTCCATAGCACAGAAGCCGCCCACCGGGAAGAGCCGCAGGGAATACGCCGTCTCCCTGCCCTCTTTTTCCCACAGCACAGGTCCCATACCGATGGAGAATTCCAGCACCTTGACGCCGCACAGCTTCGCCATGGCAAAATGGCCGCCCTCGTGGATAGCAATAAGCAGACCAAAGAGGATGATGGCCAGGATAATATAGAGCATGGACTCCCTCCTTGCGGATTGTCGGTCAGAGCGGGGATTTATAAGATCTGGGAAAGGACTGCCTGCCGTGCCGCCTCGTCTGCCGCCAGCACATCCTCCAGTCCATATTCGGGCTGGGTGGGGACGGTGGCCAAGGCGTATTCCACCAGCCGGGAAATATCCAGAAATCCGATCCTGTCTTGTAGGAACAGCCCAACCGCCGCCTCGTTGGCCCCATTCAGCACGGCGCAGGCCGTCCCCGGCTGCTGGGCAGTTTCCAGCGCCAGGGCCAGGCAGCGGAAGGTATCAGTATCCGGTGACTCAAATGTAAGGGGCGGGCAGGTCAGCAGATCCAGAGGTAACGCCGGGCCGGGGATCCGGTGGGGCCAGGTCAGCGCGTACTGGATAGGCAGGCGCATATCCGCCGTGCCAAGCTGGGCCAGAATCGCATTATCACAGTATTCCACCATGGAGTGGATGATACTCTGTCGGTGGACAACAATGGAAATTTTTTCTGGGGGCATATGATACAGCCGCATGGCCTCGATAAATTCCAGCCCCTTGTTCATCAGGGTGGCGGAGTCGATGGTGATTTTGGCGCCCATAGCCCAATTAGGGTGCTTCAGGGCATCCGCCCTTGTGACGGCGGCCAGCTCCTCCCGGCGTCTGCCAAAGAAGGGGCCGCCGGAGGCGGTGAGGATCAGACGGCGCACCTCCCCCCGGTCCCGGTTCCCCTGAAGGCACTGGAACAGGGCAGAGTGTTCCGAGTCCACCGGTACAATCTCCGCGCCGTACTTTGCCGCCTCAGACATCACCAGTTCCCCGGCGCAGACCAGCGTCTCCTTGTTAGCCAGGGCGATGCGCTTCTTCTCCCGGATGGCGGCTAGGGTAGGCCGCAGGCCGATCATACCCACAACAGCAGTGACCACGCAGTCTGCCGCAGGCAGGGCAGCAGCCTCCAAAAGTCCCTCCATACCGGAGGCTACCCGGATGCCGGTATCCGCCAGCCGGAGTTTTAAATCGGCTGCGGCATCGGGATCATACAGCACGGCCAGCCGGGGACGGAAGCGCCGGGCCTGTCTCTCAAGCAGCTCCACGCTGCGGTTGGCGGTCAGGGCGGCCACCTCTATACCGCAGGCGGCGGCAACCTCAAGCGTCTGCCTGCCAATGGAGCCGGTGGAGCCTAACAGGGAGATGATAGGCATGGGAGAACCTTCTTTCTTTTATGTGTCCTTATTATATCATACCCCGCCGCCAATGTCAGCAGTGAAATTGACAGTTTGTCAGTGCTGCCCCACCGCGTTTCCTGCCGTACAAGTCAGGGCGCTTTCGCTGCCGGGGACATCCTGCGTTTTTTGAGGGGAGCTGCGAATGGTGGTAAAAAATGGAAGCATATTTTGGAGGCGCGTTAAAGATATACCCCCGGATCCGCTGCTGTTTTTTACCATGGCTTTTCCAAAATTCTGATTGACAAAGGCTGAGATTTTTACTATAATAGTCAGGAACCAACGGCTACCAACAGTCAGGGTCTGCCTGATTTCGTCAGATATAGAGGAAGAATTAAACAGATGATCGCATTTGAGCGCGTTACAAAAGTATATCCCAATGGCACTGAGGCCCTCAACGACCTGACGCTTCAGGTGCAGGACGGAGAATTTGTCTTTCTGGTGGGTCCCTCCGGTGCGGGCAAGAGTACCATTCTGAATTTGCTGACTGGAGAGGAGCGGCCCACCTCCGGCAGCCTCAGTGTCAATGGCTTCTCCATTGAGTCTATCCGCCGCAACCAGGTTCCCATGCTGCGGCGGAACTTAGGTGTGGTCTTTCAGGATTTCCGTCTGATTGAGAACAAGACCGTATTTGAAAATTTGGCCTTCGTCATGCGGGCGGTGGGAGCTGTTCCCCAGTACATCCGCAGCCGCGTGCCGGAGGTGCTGGGGCTGGTGGGGCTTTCTGGCAAGGAGAATGTCTATCCAAATGAACTCTCCGGCGGTGAGCAGCAGCGGGTGGCCATCGCTCGCGCCCTGGTCAATTGGCCAGACACCGTCATTGCCGATGAACCCACCGGCAACCTTGACCCCGACCGATCCCTTGAGATTATGTCTCTGCTGGAAACCATCAATACCTTTGGCACCACCATGCTGGTGGTGACCCATGAGCAGGGGCTGGTGAACCGCTTCCAGAAGCGGGTGGTGCATATCGAAAACGGGCGTATGATTGCCGATGTACCCGCCGGGGGGTATCAGCCATGAGCCGCCGGGAACAGCGGGCAGTCTCCGTATCCGACGGGGGGCAGTCCCAGCGCCGGGCCTATCGCAAGGGTGTTCAATTTGGCTATTTTCTCTCTGAGAGCATCAAGGGCATTACCCGGCACCGGGTGATGTCCCTAGCCGCAGTGATTATTATGGCCGCCTGCCTACTGCTCACCGGCAGTCTGGCTCTTGTGACCCTCATTCTTCAACAGAATCTGGATGCACTGATGGACGAGGACGAATTTTTGGCCTATGTGGATGACAGTCTCTCAGACGAAGAGGCTATGGCACTGGAGCCGAAGCTGCTGGCCATCGACAATGTGGCGCAGGCCACCTTCATCAGCCGGGAGGAGGCCTGGGCGGATTATCTCTCCAGCCAGGAGGATGTCTCTCTCTATGAGGGCTTGCCCTCCACGGTGGTGCGGCATCGCTACTCGATCCGTGTGGAGGATCTATCGCTCCTTGATGACACCATCCAGGCGGTGGAGCAAACAGAGGGTATTGTCAAGATCTATGCCGCCCGGGAGATCACAGAGAGCCTGCTGGCCCTTCGGAATGTGGCCGCTGTGGTTTCCACCGTCCTTCTGGTAATTCTGATTGTCGTGAGCCTATTTATTGTTTACAACGCCATCAAGCTGGCCACGGCAGCCAGGGCCAAGGAGATTGCCATCATGCGGATCTGCGGTGCAACCAACCATTTTATCCTGATGCCCTTCCTGTATGAGGGGCTGATTCTGGGCATTGTCAGCGCTCTGATAGCTGCAGCCCTACAGCTTGGACTCTATAAAATGGCTGTCCAGGCGGTGGTATCCGTTGGCGGTACGGGCCTTGTCACCCTGATGGCCACCCAACAGCTGGTGCTGCCGGTGACGGCAGTCTTCTTGGTGGTGAGCATGGCTATGGGCGTAATTGGCAGCGTCGCGGCAGTACGGAGGTATCTGTGTACCTGATATAGGAGGTTCCTATGAGCAATCAAGGCAAATATATGAAAAAGGCAGCTCATAGCCAGAAGCGGAAAAAGGCCCGCTGGGATGGCCGCCGCATCGTGTCGGCAGTAATCGCAGGCGTTTTGGTTGTCACGCTGCTGGGCGGCTTGGTGGTGAACGCGCTGATCTATGCTCTGGCTGTCACCCAGGAGGAAATTGACGCCATGCAGGCCCAGGCGGACGCCCTCCAGGATGAAATTGACAGCTTGGATGAGCAGCTGTCCGCCCTGTCGGACGAAACCTCTACCCAAGAGGAGGAGAAGTCCCGATTGGAGCAAAAAATCGGCGTGCTGACGCAGGAAATTGCCGCTGGGGAGGAACTGGTAGAGCAGTATAACGCCCTCATTCAAGAGAATGAGACCCAACTGGCCGAGGCCCAGGCGGAAGAGGAACTCCAGCGGGAGCGCTTCGCCCAGCAGGTGCGGGAGGACGAGGAGGGCGGCTCTCTGACCCTGCTGTCTGTCCTGCTGCAATCCAACAGTGTAGTGGATTTCCTGTCCCGGTTGGGATTCGTCAATGATGTCAGCGCTTACCGGCAGTCGGTCATTCATGATCTGGAGACAGCTATTTCCGAAGTAAAGAAGCTGACTGCTCAGCTGGAGGACACGCTGGCCGTCCAGGAGACCGCTGTGGCCGAGCTGGAGAGCCAGAAGGCCCAGCTGGAGGAGGACGAGGCCGCTATTGATCAGGTGCTGGTGGCGCTGGCATCCCAGTATGATGACTATGAGGAGGAAATGATGGCGCTGGCAAGCAGCGCTGATAACCTTGACGCAGAGATTGCTGCGGCAGAGGCCAAATATCAAAAGCAATTGGATGCCCTGAAAAAGAAGGAAGAGGAGGAAAGAAAAGCGGAGGAAGCCAAAGTTACGGTTGACTCCGATACCGATAGCGACACGGATACAGATCCCGATCCCGGCAGCGAAGGCGGCACCACAACGACCACGTCAACCGCCAGCAGCTACGCTTTCCCCCTCACTACATACACCCGCATCAGCTCTTATTTTGGATATCGCACCCGGCCCACCGCCGGAGCCAGCACCAATCACAAGGGACTGGATCTGGCTGCGCCCAAGGGTACTTCCATTCTGGCTTCCAAGGCCGGCGTTGTGACCTACGTGGGCTATGAGAGCGGCGGTTACGGCTATTGGGTACAGATTACCCACACCGACGGCAGCCAAACCCGATATGCCCACATGCTGTCTAGAGCGAATGTCTCAGCGGGAGACACCGTCAGCCAGGGCCAGGTCATCGGCTATGTGGGCATGACGGGAGCTGCCACCGGCTATCACCTGCATTTTGAAATTCGCATCAACAGTACCCCGGTGGATCCTTATCCATATCTGTTTTCATGAGAAAAGAGGACTTCCTTGCTGAGAGGTAGCTCTCCCTGAACAGGGCTTATCTTCCGGGCAGCACAGACGCCGCACTCCCCCAGTTCCCCTCGCAGGAGCTGGGGGAGCCTGGTTTTAATGTGCTTTCCGTTTGGAACAAAATACTCTTGCTGTTTTCGTGCAAAGCCCGGTCATCCAGGCAACTATTCTCCGCGCCCAGCTTCAAAGCCAGTCCTGAGAGGAGCGAAGGCCATGTCCATATCCCCTGCTGCCATAGAAATTGCAGATGTCAAATCCACGGATCCCAGAGGGCGAAACGCCCGCCGCCCGGCTCATGAAGTGTAAAAACGCTGCGGCCCCAGTGCGGACACTGGCGTGGCTGTGCGCTGCCTTCTCCTTTGCCTTGCTGCTATCGCTGCTCCTGCCTCTCCCTGGCTATCTTCTGGCGGGCGGCATTGCCATTGCCCTGCTGGGAATCTCCCTCCGAAGAAAATCTCACCTCTGGCGGCGGCTCCGGCTTATCGGAGCGGGACTGCTGACCGGTCTGCTCTGGGCCGTTCTCTGGCGCTTATGCTGCTATCTTCCGGTTAGCAGCCAGGCCGGGGCAGAGATCCTACTGACAGGCTACGCCGCAGAGGAGCCGCAGGAGACGGCCTATGGCTATTCCGTAACCCTGCTGCGGAAGGGTGGCGGCCGGGTGCTGCTCTATTTGGACGAGGATATGGACATCGCCGTGGGTGACCAGGTCAGCGGATCCGTGACGCTGAAGGAATCCTCCCGTTACCTACAGACCCAGGGTATCTGGCTCACTGCCAGCGCCGGGCAGGACATCACGGTGGAGACGCCGGAGAGCTATCCCCTGCGGCTGCTGCCCGCCCTGGCCCGTATGCGGCTCCAGCTGGCGCTGGACAGTCTGTTTCCCGAAGCGCAGTCCACCTTCCTCAAGGCCCTCGTCACCGGGGACACGGGGCATCTCTCTGACACGGCGGATAATTTTCTTACCCGGGCAGGACTGCGGCACATCGTGGCCGTTTCCGGCCTTCATGTCACCTTTTTGGCGGGACTGGTCATGGCCCTGCCAGGTGGACGGCGGCGGGTGATTTTTCTCTGCCCGCTGCTGATCTTCTTCGCCCTGATGACCGGCGGCAGTCCCTCGGTGTGGCGTGCTGTGGTGATGGAGAGCATGGTATTAGCCGCGCCCCTCTTTGGCCGGGAGAGCGACACGCCCACCAGTCTGACCCTCGCTCTGGCCATCCTGCTGGCACGAAATCCCATGAGCGCCTTCAGTGTCAGTCTCCAGTTGTCTTTTTCCGCAGCAGCCGGGATCCTGCTTTTCTCCTGCCTATTGCGGCAGCGGCTCCTGGACTTGGGTCCAGAGCGGATCCGGCGGCTTCTCCTGCCCGTTACATCCAGCCTGTCTGTCACTCTGGGAGCTATCGTCTTCACTCTGCCCCTGTCTGTCCTCTATTTTGAAGAATTTTCCCTAATCGCGCCCCTATCCAATCTGGTGGTGGGGCCGCTGATCTCCCTGGTTTTTGGGGCTGCCCTCATCATCGCCGGGCTTTGGCAGCTTTTGCCTGGACTGGCGGCTCTGCTGGCATTCCCCCTCTCCCTGCTGACCCGGCTGACACTGGCACTGACGGAGTTCTTTGGCAGGCTGTCCTATTCCTCCCTCTCCACCGCGTCCTTTCCGGTGAAATGCTGGCTGGTCTTTCTGGCGGCTCTGCTGATTTTAACGCTTCTGAGTACCAGGCTGCGGCAACATCCCTTGCCCTCCCTCTGTCTGGCGGTGCTGTCCCTATGCTTCCTGCTGATCCTCCGGTCGGCTGCGGGGCAGCCCGCCGCCGGCCAACTGGTCACTACTGTGCTGGACGTGGGCCAAGGGCAGTCCATCTCTTTCTCCTGCAACGGCTACACCGCAGCGGTGGACTGCGGCGGCGATGACGATCCGGGCAATGCCCTGGCGGACTGGGTGGAGGAACTAGGCTATAGCCGGTTGAATGTGCTGGCCATTACCCACTACGACAGCGACCACACCAACGGCTTAGATGTACTCTTTTCCCGCGTTTCGGTGGACACTCTTCTGCTGCCGGACAGCGGAACTCCAGCAGGAGACGCCATCGCCACCCTTGCAGAGGAACACGGTACAGAGGTGATTTGGGTGTCCCAGACCACCACCGTCTCCCTGGGGGCGGCCACCATGACAGTCTTTCCGCCGTTGACGCTCAGCGGGGACGAGGAGGATTCCAACGAGATGGGACTGGCTATTCTCTGCACAATAGGCGAATATGAGGTGCTAGTCACCGGGGATATGAGTGCAGAGACGGAGGAAATTCTGGCGGATACGTATGCCCTGCCCGATATTGAACTGCTTATTGTGGGACACCACGGCTCCCGGTACTCCACCGGAGAAGCCTTGTTGGACGCAGTGACGCCGGAAATCGCCGTCATCTCCGTTGGGGCGGATAATCCCTACGGCCACCCTACCGAAACTGTGCTGGAGCGGCTGTCAGAGCGAGGCATCGCCGTATACCGCACCGACCTGCAGGGGCGGGTGACCGTGCGGAGCGGAACAGCAGAGGATGATTGACCGTCCGCCATATTAAAAAGGGCCATCGCTCCTGGGAGCGGTGGCCCTTTCTTCTCCGCATAACAGTGCGGGACTTTATACGATTACGACTCCGTCCTGCCAGTTCTGGCTGCCGCCCTGCACCGCCGGGGTACACAGCCCCCAGAGCCGGGCTGCCCGCTCTTCCAGTGCCAGCAGACGCTGAGTTTCCAGTGAAAGCTCCCGCAGCTGGGCCTTGCGGCTGACCACTGGCAGAGCGGCCTCCTCCTTCATCCGGGAGAGTACCTCCCGGCCCCGCTCCGTGAAGCCCAGCACCCGAAGATAGGGAATATGGGCGGGGAGATCCTTGGCCTTCAGGCCCAGAAAAGCCCCCAGGACCATCCGGCGCAGCCGAGCGCAGGTATAGCGCTTGGACTTGGTCCGGCGATAGAAATCCTCCAGGCTATCGCAGTCCTGTGTTCCCTGAAAGAGGCGGTTTTCCAGTCCCTCGGAGCAATCCGGCAGGGCAGCGAAGTCCTCCGGCCCCATGGTCTTTAGCCGGTAGAGCAGCGCTCGCTGACAGCATTCCAGGCTGGCCGGAGCCTCGTCCTCGTCCAGCGCCAGATGCAGGATAGAGCCGCAATCCGCCGGAACGGCAGAGAGAGCGGTACCCCACCGCCCTGTCAGGAGCCACTCCCGGATCTGGGAACCGGAGGGATAGCCCCCCTCCCCGCCGTGATGCCCCCCCAGCCGGAGAACAGCGTAGGGCTTCATGGGGCTGCCCAAGGCGCGGACTGCCCGGAGATATTCCACCCCCAGGGTGTCGTTGGGCCGGGAGAGGGCTTTGCCCGCTCCCGGGCAGCGCCGCTCCACCGTCTGCTGCCGGGCGGCGGGGAAAGATATTCCCTCCCCCAGTGCCTGTCGGAGGCCCGGGGAAAAGCTGGGACTGTCAATGATGTCCGCCGCCTGCTGAAGGGGCTCCAGCTCCCCCGTCTCGCTGCCAAAGGCCAGCACCTCCACTGCCCCGGTGGCAGTCAGCAACTCCACACCGCCCCGGGCGAAGCGCTCCGCTGAGGCCACCGCCCAAGGCAGAGGCAGCTCCAAAATCAGGTCAGCGCCCCCCCGGAGTGCCATCTCCGTCCGTACCCGGCGGGAGCAGCAGGCCGCCTCTCCCCGCTGGGTAAAATATCCGCTGATGGCGCAGACGATGGCGCAATCCGAACCGAATTGTTGCCGAATACTGTCCAGCAGATGGGCGTGGCCTAAGTGAAAGGGGTCAAACTCCGCAATAACGCCGACAGTGGTCATATCGGCTCACTTGATGGCGCGAGTCTCGACCTCCTCCGCCAACTTGGCAGCGAAGTCCTCGTAACTCATAGCGCCCAAATCACCCTCCGTCCGGTGGCGAACAGAGACGGTCTGATTCTCCATGTCCCGGTCACCCACAACCAGCATATAGGGAATCTTTTCCAGCTGGGCCTCTCGGATCTTCTTGCCGATCTTCTCATTACGGCCGTCCACCTCTGCTCGGAATCCGGCATCCGTGAGTTCCCGGCAGATGTTCTGGGCGTACTCCGCCGCCCGGTCGGTGACAGGCAGCAGCTTCACCTGTACAGGGGAAAGCCAGGCAGGGAAAGCTCCGGCAAAGTGTTCGGTAATCACGCCGATGAAGCGCTCTATGGAGCCAAGCAGCGCCCGGTGGATCATGACGGGGCGGTGCTTCTGACCGTCCTCCCCCACGTATTCCAGCTCAAAGCGCTCCGGCATCTGGAAGTCCAGTTGGATGGTGCCACACTGCCAGGTGCGCCCCAGGCTGTCCGCCAGATGGAAGTCCAGTTTGGGGCCATAGAAGGCGCCGTCACCAGGATTGATAACGTAGGGTTTCTCCAACTCTTCAATGGCTTGCTTCAGCGTCTCCTCGGCAAAGGCCCAAGCCGTCTCATCGCCCATGTGATCCTCCGGCATGGTGGAGAGTTCGATCTGATATGTCAGGCCGAAGGTAGAATAAATCTCGTCAAAAATCCGCACCACGCCCTTGATCTCGTCCTTCATTTGATCTGGGGTCATGAAGATATGGGCATCGTCCTGGGTGAAGCACCGTACCCGGAACAGGCCGTGAAGGGCGCCGGACAGTTCGTGACGGTGTACCAGTCCCAGCTCCGCCATCCGCAGGGGCAGGTCACGGTAGGAGTGTGGCTCAGACTTGTATACCAGCATCCCGCCGGGGCAGTTCATGGGTTTGACGGCATAATCCTCATTGTCAATGACGGTG
>CAYUUP010000017.1:0-21858 GCA_964447925.1 uncultured Oscillospiraceae bacterium | reverse complement strand
GGGCGGCCACCGGCATGTTGGAGGTGTTGGCAATCAGAATTGTGCGGTTCATCAGAGGCTGACCGCTTTTGGGATCCAGCAGCTCAGAGAACTCCTCCAGTGCCTGGGTCATCTCATTGCCCCGCTCGCCGCAGCCCAAATAGACAATAATATCGGCGTCCGCCCACTTGGCCAGCTGGTGCTGGGTCATGGTCTTGCCCGCTCCAAAGGGGCCGGGAATCGCGGCGCAACCTCCCTTTCCCACAGGGAAGAGAGTGTCAATAATTCGCTGGCCGGTGATCAGTGGGCGACTGATGGGCAGGCGGCGGGCCATGGGGCGACGGGTCCGGATAGGCCACCGCTGGGAGAGCTTCAGCTCCGTCACCTCTCCCCGGTCATTTGTCACCTCTGCCAGCGTGTCCTCCACGGTGTAGCTGCCATCAGGGACAACTCTTGTCACCCTGCCATAGATCCCATCTGGGACGATGCAGCGGTGAGTAATCAACGGTGTCTCAGGGCATGTAGCATACAGGGTACCGGGGGTGATTTCGTCCCCCTCCTGCACGCTGATGATTGTCTCCCACTGTTTCTCCAAATCCAGGGACGGCAAATCCAGCCCCCGACTGATGAAGGGACCGGAGAGCCGGGCAATCTCCCCCAGCGGACGGGCAATACCATCAAAGATATTGCCGATAAGTCCTGGCCCCAGCAGGACAGACATGGGGCCATTGCCTGGATACACCGGCTGGTCGGGGGCCAGCCCGGTGGTGTCCTCATAGACTTGGACGATAGTCTCGCCATCCCGGACGCCCACCACTTCGCCGGTGAGCTTCTGTCCCCCCACGTATACCATGTCTTTCATGGCAAGGCCGTTGCCTCCCCTGACGGTGACAACAGGGCCGTTAACGCCGTAAATATAGTATTGCGATTCACTCATAGCATCAGAACCCTTCTCTGCTTATTCCCATCACGTCTCCAGGGACAGGCCCATCTGTTCTATCAGTTGGGCAGAGCGCATCTCCAGTTCGGTGTCAAAGGTCGCATCCAGCCGCAGCCCCTGATCGGAGGATTCCAAAATCAGCCCTCCCAGGGCAAAGTCCCCGGTGCGGAATTCCAACCCGCCCCGACCGGTGAGCTTTGCTACCAGCCCGGCTACGATGCCCTTTCCGGCTTTCATGGACTCGGTCAGCTGGGGGACAAGGTGCATATCCTCCTCCCGGAGGTATACAGTCAGCTTTTCCGCCCCATCAAACCGGCTGGCACTCTCCGCCAGCAACCGGCACAGCCGAGCGGCATAGCGCTCGGTGCCGGTATATTTTTGAATTTCCGTTCGCACCTGCCCAGTGATCTCCCGGGCGATCTCCTCCCTGCGGAGGCACAGCGCCCGGCGGCTCTCCTGGGCGCAATGGGAGATCTCCTGACTGCTCTCGGCCTGGATGACCGCCGTCTGCTCCGCCAGCCAGCGCTCACAGACGCGGCTGGCTTCCGCCTCAGTTTCCCGTATACTGGCGGCCCGGCGGGTCTGGATCTCCTCCTGGATACGGAGTCCCTCCTGAAGGGCCTCATTCATCATCATACGAGTAAAATGATTCATCTTCTCGTCAAGCATACACATTCACCTCTCTGCGTTCAAGCCCGCAGTTATAGTTTGACACCGATAGCCTCCTGGATATAGCGGGTGATGGAGTCCCCGGTCCGGCCCTGGCTATTTCGGTCAGGGATCTCTACAATCAAGGGAGGCGCACCGTCCATCTTCAGCGGGCTGAGCTTCTCCTGGCAGAGAGCCGCCAGCTTCTCCGTCACCAGCAGGATGCCAATCTCAGGGTTGGCACAGACCCGCTCAATAGCGGCGTCCCCCTCCGGCCCAGTACGGCAGACCTCACCCTCGATGCCCGCCAGCCGCAGACCGATGAGGGTGTCGTTATTGTCAGAGATGACAAAGTACTTCATAAGCCGTGCCTTAGAAAAAGAGGATGATAAAAGCGATAATCAGACCATACAGGGCCACGCCCTCGGCCAGGCCTACAAAAATCAGAGATTTGCCGAAGATCTGATCGTTCTCCGAGATGGCTCCCAAAGCGGAAGAGGCAGAGCCGGAGACGGCGATGCCGCCGCCGATGCCGGACAGTCCCACGGCCAGAGCCGCGCCGATGTATTTCAGCCCCTCGCCCATGGAGACGGCCTCTGCCGCCGCATCAGCGGCGGAACTGTCCCCGGCTGCGAAAGCAGAAACCATGCACAGCACCGTCACAATGACAAAGCAGGCAAAGTAAGAGACAAGGTTAACGCTCAGGGCACAGGTGGCCCTTCTGCCGGTCATCTTCCGGGCACCGATGAGAATCAGCGGAGAGAATACCGCCAGGGAGAGAAAAAAGGAAATGACGTACAGCATAATAAATGACCTCCTGAATTTTATGTGGATATTTAGTGGGCGGAGCCGGCATAGTCGATGACCTTTGGGGCAAATTCCTGCCCGCTGTCAGAGTAGAACCGACCGAACAACTCGTAAAATTCCAGACGGAGTACCTGAATGGCCACCAGCAGGCCCTCAAAGCCCATAACAAAGGCGTTGCCCAGCACCATCACCAGGATAAAGCGGACACCCATGGTGTCCCCCGCCAACACCTGCACCACCGTCATAAGACCCACATGGGTAACAGCATAGGCTCCAATCCGCATGAAGGACAAGGTGTTCGTCAGGTATGAGAGCAGCGTTTCGAACACCTCAAAGAAGCCGGACACCAGCACACCGCTCACCTTGAACGTCTTCAACTCCGGGTCACGGGTGCAAAGCATGGTCAACGGCTCCTGGAACCAAATACAGACAATCGGCAAAATCAGCACCGGCAGCACATAAAGGGGGGTAGCCAGCTTGATGGGCAGGTAGCCCAGAATGGACAAAGCCAGCAGCAAGATGCCCAGATAAAAGATCAGGCCGGCAAAACCGTTGGCGCTGAAAACTGTCTTGCCCACATCCCGCTGGCGTATTCCGTTTACAATATTCAACACCATCACCAGTAGAATCATCACCGCGCCGATAGCCAGGGAAGCAATCAGAATGAAGGCGATGTTCTCCATAACGGACAACCCCTGCCATGGCAGGATGTCCTCTATACCGAAGACGCTATTGAAAACGCATCCAAAGAAGGCGGCGGGGAAGGCGCATACCATCAGTACACGGCCAATCCACATCCCCTTGGCCTTATACATCAGCAGACCCGCCAGGAAGAGGCAGACGCCGTGACCCACATCCCCATACATCATGCCAAAGAAAATGGCATAGGTGACAGCCATAAAGGTGGATGGGTCGATCTCATCGTACCGGGGCAGTCCATACATGGACAGATAGGGGTGGAAGACGCGGGAGAGCAGGCCGCCCTTTAGCTTCACCGGCGGGGTGGCCTTTACCGTCTTCGGATCGTCAGCCACGCAGCTGGTTTCTGGGAAGTCCGCCAGCAGCTTCTCCATCTGGGCCAGTGCCTCCTTCGGCACCCACCCCATGAGGATGAAAAACCCTTTGGATTCCAGTGCATACCGCTGGAGATCACAGCCCTCGTGCCGGAAGCGGAGCCAGGCAGCGTAGTAAACCAGCTTCTCCTCTGCCTCCTGGCGGAGACCTGATATTTCCTGCTCCACCGTCTTCAGCTCTTCCTCTGCTTCCCGAATCTCCTGTTGGAACCTGGCCACACCGTCCTTGGCGTTCTCTTCTACAGGGTGTTCCGCCTTGATGCGGACAAAGTGGAGGGAGCGGAACATTGCGTCTACTTCGTCTGCGGAATCCCGCAGGACAAAATAGATGCCGTAAACCTCCTGCTTCTGCAGAGCCGTGGGGAAGAAAAAGACATCAGGCCGGTCATTGATGGCCCCGGAAAAGCTGTTGTACGTCTCCCGGGAAAGGTGCCCATAACGGAATTTCGCAAAGCGCATACTACGCAGATCGTGAATGGACTCGCTGATACCAGTGAGGTTGCTTAGCTGATTGATCTGCTCCTCCCGAAAAGCGTTTTTCTCCTCCAGATCCGTCCGCCGAGACGTCAGCTTGGAGAGCCTGGCCGACAGTTCTTCCAAATAGCTCGTTCCCTCTTCCCATAACTCCTGGTCGCCATCAAAGGGCACACAGCGCAGGGGAACAGAGAGCTGCTCCGCCAACTCCTCCGCCTGCCGGAGGGGGGCAGCATAGGGATCGTCACCACTCATGGGCAGGACATTCTTGCCGGGCGGGGTGTACTGCTGGGCATATACCGGCTGAAATTCCTGTCCCAGGACACAATGATTCACAACTGCGGAAAACTGTTCCGTCTCTCCGGTGATCGTAACCAGCTTCATGGCAGCTACAGCCATGTCACAGCCTCCTTTACAATTTGATTATACATGCCATTACGCTCCGGCCAGCTTGGCCAGGAAGGGGTCATATGGCACCTGATATTTCACAGACTCAATCAACCGGATCACCGCCTGTAGTTCCACCTGCTTCAGCCGCAAATAGGAGATGGCCGTATAGATGGAGGGAGGTGAGGCACGCAGCTGCTGCCGGTTGAACTTGGCAGAGATTTCCAGGGAAAAGTCCTCCAGTTCCCGGAGTGTTCTCCCCTGGAAACGTTCGCCGTAGCGGGTTTCCCCAATGATATCCAGGGCCGCTTCGGCATCAGGGGCATCACAGAGCCTGCGGATGGTTTCCGGTGACAGCCGGTAATTGAAGGGGTAGAGCGAGGTGATATACTGCCGCTCTGCCGGGAAGTAGGTCTTCAAACGCAGGATATGAATCAGGTTCTGCAGATCTACCTTTTCTCCCAGTCCACGGAGCATGGCCTTCTGCACCTGACCGCCATAATGCCGACGAAAAGCCCGGAACAGGGTAGTATAGTAGGTGGAGCGGAGCAATATCTCCGCACTGGTGTAGTCCGGCAGGCCGCCCTCCGGCGAACGGAGATCCCGAAGAGCGTCATAATAGACAGTCTTCTTTGTGGCCTCCAGCAGGCCGTCATAGTCGGTACAGCTGCTGAGCTTTTTATAGTCCACCTTGCCAGTTCGGAAGAGTCTGGCCGGCGCCCGCTCGTCCTCTCGCCAGGATTCCTGGGGAGCAAGCCGCCGCAAATTCATCAGGATCTCCTCCAGTTCCAGCTGCATCACTGGAAAACTCAAGGCCAGCTTATCCCCCCGGAGGGTGAAAGCGTTCAGTGACTGATACTCCGCCCAGATCTCGTCATGGAGCGCCCGCTCCACATAAATCCGGCTGGGTATCTCGAAATGCTTGTCCCGGAGCGTCCGGCTCCAGGCCGGGTGATTGGACAGATAATCCAGCACTTCTCCAGTAGAGCGCATAGCCGCCATCTGGTCATAGTCACTCATCCGCAGCCGTTTACCATAGAGGGCGCGGCTTTTGGCAGCCAGAGCGCCATAAGTGTCGCTATTCATGGGCATAGCGGATCTCCTGTCACCATCTGAAAGAGTTCCGCAACCCACTCCTGCCGGTGGCTATCCGCCTTCGCCTCCAGATCGGCCTCCTGCTCCGACCGCTGGACATCGATGCGGGTGACGGCCTCCCGGGTGCGGGCCTGAGTCTCCAACCGGAGAACCCGGACTTTCTCCTCCGTTTCCTGCCGCCGAGTCTGGAGCAGCGCCTCCCGCTCGGCCGCCAAGTCGCTCTCCACATTCTCCTGCCTGGCGCGGGCCTCCGCCACCAGAGCCTCGGCCTGCCGCTCGGCATCAATGATATTAGCTATGATCTGCTCGTATTCCATAAAAACCAACCTCCGTCCGGGGTGACTTCGCCCCGGCCTGCAGCCTTTACCGCTTGTCAGATTTCTATTTTAATATGTATATCCTATATTTTAACGGCTTATCTCCAGCTTTGCAAGTGAAATGTTGTACAAAATCACTCTCGTAATCCGCAACTTTTACGCCTGTATTTGACACTCAATAATGTCATGCAAAAATCCTGTCTGTGGGATTGTTTTTTCTGAAACGACCATGTATAATAATATCAATACGCTTTTGGAAAGGATGAGAACAGATATGGAAAAACTGCTTCAGCTATTGGAGGCAGACTGCACCCTGAGCCGCAAACAGCTGGCCGCCATGGTGGGTGTATCTGAGGAACGGGTAAATCAAATTATCGCCGATTGCGAAGATCAGCGGTTAATTCTTGGGTATAAGGCCGTGGTGGACTGGGAGCGGACGGAGCGGGAGGCCGTCACCGCTCTCATTGAGGTGAAGGTGGTTCCCCAGCGGGGTGACGGCTTTGACCGGGTGGCCGAGCGCATCTATCAGTATGAGGAGGTGGAGTCCTGCTATCTCATGAGCGGGGACTTCGACATGACCGTCATTATCTCCGGCCGCACCCTGAGGGAGGTGGCCAGCTTCGTCTCCACCAAGCTGTCCACCATCGAGGCGGTGCAATCCACCGCCACCCACTTTATTTTAAAAAAGTACAAGGAGGATCACCTGATCTTCCCTAAGGGCGAGGAGCAGGAGGAAAGAGGGTACTTTGTATGATGGACTATAGCTCGATCCTCTGCCAGCGCATCCAGAATGTAGCCCCCTCCGGCATCCGCAGATTCTTCGACATTTTGCAGGATATGCCAGACGCCATCTCCCTAGGTGTGGGCGAGCCGGACTTCAAGACTCCCTGGCACATCCGGGATGCCGGCATCTACTCTCTGGAAAAGGGCTTCACCCGCTACACCCCCAACGCCGGCCTCACCGACCTGCGGCGGAGCATTCAGAGCTATCTCTCCCGGCGGTTCGGCCTCTCATATGACTATAGCAGCCAGATTTTGGTGACGGTGGGCGGCAGTGAAGGTCTTGACCTCTGCTTCCGATGCACCCTGGAGCCAGGGGACGAGGTTATTATCCCCACCCCCTCCTTTGTATGCTATGAACCCCTCACCACCATGTGCCATGCCGTTCCAGTTCTGGTGGAGACACGTGCAGAGAACGAATTCCGGCTGACGGCGGAGGAGCTGGCCGCAGCCATTACCCCCAGGACAAAGCTGCTGCTCCTCCCCTACCCCAACAACCCCACCGGCGCAATTTTGGAAAAAGCTGACCTAGAGGCCCTTGCCCAGGTGCTGGAAGGTACCAACATCCTGGTTATTACCGATGAAATCTATGCTGAGCTGACCTATGGCCAGCGGCACGTCTCCATGGCCTCCATTCCTGGTATGTACCAGCGAACCGTGGTGGTGAATGGCTTCTCTAAATGCTACTCCATGACCGGCTGGCGGATGGGCTATGTCTGCGGCCCTCAGCCCATTATCGCTCAGATGATCAAGCTCCATCGATACGGCATCATGTCCGCTCCCACCACCAGCCAGTATGCCGCCATTGAGGCTATGAATTACGGTGATGGTGACATTGAGTCCATGCGGGAGGAATACGACGGCCGGCGCCGCTTTCTGCTGGAGGGTTTCCGCACCCTGGACATCCCCTGTTTTGAGCCAAGGGGAGCTTTCTATATGTTCCCCGATCTTCGACAGTTCGGGCAGGACTCCAACACCTTCTGCGAAACCTTCCTCCGGGAAAAGCAGGTGGCCATGGTGCCCGGTTCTGCCTTTGGGCCGGGAGGCGAGGGCTTTGCCCGGTGCTGCTACGCCGTTACAATCAAGGCCCTGTCCACCGCCCTGGAGCGTCTGGAGGACTTCATCAAGGGCAAGCAAACGAAAAGGAGTTTTACTTGACATGAAGAATATGTATTGCGTCTGCCTCGATATGGAGGGCGTCCTTGTCCCCGAAATCTGGATTGCCTTCGCTGAAGCCGCCGGAATCCCCGAGCTGCGCCGTACCACCCGTGATGAGCCGGATTATGACAAGTTGATGCAGTACCGGTTGAGCATCCTGAAGGAGCATGGGCTTGGTCTGAATGAAATCCAAACGGTCATTGCTACCATTGACCCCTTGCCAGGCGCGAGGGAGTTTCTTGACAAGCTCCGCACCTTTACGCAGGTTATTATCCTCAGCGACACCTTCCAGCAGTTCGCCGGTCCGCTGATTGAAAAGCTAGGCCGTCCCACCATCTTCTGCAATACCCTGGAGGTGGGAGCCGGCGGTGAAATTACCGGCTACCGGATGCGGGTGGCACAGTCCAAACTCACTACCGTCCTGGCCCTGCAGTCCGCAGGATACGAGACGATTGCCGCCGGAGACAGCTTTAACGACTTGGCCATGATCCAGGCCAGTCATGCCGGTTTTCTCTTCCGTTCCACCCCACAGATCCAGTCGGATCACCCGGAACTCTCCGCCTTCACCGAGTTTGATGACCTGCTGGATGCCATCCGAAATGCAATGGACTGACCTGACAGGAGACTTCAAGATGAATAACAAATTTGCCGCTCTTCCCTTCCGCCCAACAAATATCCTCATCCCCCAGGGCTGTGACATGGAGCGTTGGAGCGTTGTAGCCTGCGACCAGTACACCGCCCAGCCCGACTATTGGCAGCGGGTGGCGGACACTGTTGGGGACGCCCCCTCGTCCCTGCGGCTGATTCTCCCAGAGTGCCAGCTGGAGGACGGACGCACTGAAAAACACATTGCGGACATCCATGCCACCATGGAGGACTATTTGAAGCAGAGTCTCTTCCGGCTGCTGCCCGATTCCATGGTCTATGTGGAGCGGTGGCTGGCCAGCGGCAAGCTGCGCAGGGGGCTGGTGGGGGCTGTGGATTTGGAGCAGTATGACTACAACACAGGCTCCGGCTCCCCCATTCGCCCCACCGAGGGCACCATTCTCTCCCGCATCCCGCCCCGGCTGGCTGTGCGCCGGGGCGCTCCCCTGGAGCTGCCCCACGTGATGTTGCTGGCCGATGACCCGGAGCAGCAGGTTATTGAACATCTCTCCGCTGAAACCGGTGAGATGGATCTGCTCTACGACTTCGATCTGATGGAGAACGGCGGACATATCACCGGCTGGCTGCTAAATGAACGCCAGCTGGACGAAATTGCTGAACTCCTCACCCAGCTGGCGGCGGACGCCCCCGGCAACCCACCTCTGATTTTTGCCGTGGGAGACGGCAACCACTCCCTGGCCACCGCCAAGGCTGCCTATGAGGAGGCCAAGGGTACAGAGCGGGAGACACTGTGCCGCTATGCCCTGGTGGAGCTGTGTAATCTCCACGATGAATCTCTGGAGTTCGAGGCCATCCACCGGGTGTGCTTCGGAGTGGATACTACCCTTCTGTTGAGGGATCTGCTGGCCACCTATCCGGGCGCCCACCTGGGCAAGCCCACAGCAGAGGAGCAGTCCTTCCGCTATGTAACTGCAGAGGAGGAAAACACGATCTCCGTCCCAAGCTCTCCCTGCCAGTTAGCAGTTGGCACATTGCAGACCTTTCTGGACGGCTGGATCCCTGCCCACGGCGGCACGGTGGATTATATCCATGGCGAAGGCGTGATCCGCTCCCTGGCCGTCCAACCGGGGAACATTGGCTTCCTGCTGCCCACCATGACCAAGGATGAACTCTTCCCCACCGTCATTCACGATGGTACACTTCCCCGGAAAACTTTCTCCATGGGGGAGGCCAATGACAAGCGTTTTTATCTGGAGGCGAGGAAAATCTGATGCAATCGGTGACAGAGCGTGCCTATGCCAAATTGAATTTGTCGCTGGATGTCCTCTCCCGCAGAGATGACGGCTACCATAACCTGAGAATGGTGATGCAGTCCGTAACCCTCTGTGACGAAGTGAAAATCACCCGCTCTGGAGGCACAGAACCCCTGCGCCTGACCTCTGACCTGTCTTTTCTCCCCGGCCCGGACAGGAATACCGCTGCTATTGCCGCTCGGGTTTTCGCCCAGACCACCGGCCGCTCCCTGGACGGGGTGGTCATTGATCTCCGCAAGCGCATTCCCATCTCTGCCGGAACAGCTGGTGGCAGCAGCGACGGCGCCGCTGTCCTCCGGGGGTTGAACACCCTCTTCGGCACAAAGCTGACACCTCCGGAACTGGAAAAGCTGGGTGAACAGGTTGGCTCCGATGTCCCTTACTGTGTCTCCGGCGGCACCGCGCTGGCCGAGGGCCGTGGGGAGATACTCTCCCCCCTCCCCGCCTTGCCGGACTGCCACATTGTACTGTCCAAGCCCTCCTTCTCCGTCTCCACCCAGGAGCTGTTCCGCCGCATCGATGGTGTCCGGCTGACACTCCGGCCGGACACAGCGGGACTGATAGCCGCACTGGAGCAGGGCAATCTGGAGGATGTCGCCCAACGAATATACAACGTCTTTGAGGATGTTCTCCCCCGCCCCCGGCAAGAAAAAGTTCGATCCATGAAGCATACCCTCATCGACTGCGGCGCTCTGGGAGCCTGTATGTCGGGTACCGGCCCCACAGTCTTTGGCCTGTTCAATGACCGGGAAAAGGCAGAACATGCTGCACGGCGGTTGAAAGTGCTTTACCCCGAAACTTATCTGACAAGGCCGATTTGACCATCCTATAAGGCCGACAAAAGCCTCTCAGTTTTCTGCGGGAATTGAGGGGCTTTTGCCGACCTATGGCGGTTGGAATTTCATTTTCCTACTTTCCCGCATGGAACGCACCGTGACGTATTATCCGCCACCTGATGTGTCCAAGAGAAAGGTTCTTTTCAAAAGTGCATCTATAATTCGTCAACTTGCAGAAAATCCTGCCGCATCCCATTCATTCCCCGGTCAGAACGGGGATTTTTGCACTTTTTTGATTTTTCGCTTGCAATTTCGTCCTCTTTGGCATACAATAACAGGGTAAGATTTTATGCCTCTGGAGGGGATTAAATTATGAAACCACTTTCCACCGTTGCGTCTCAGGTGCAGGCATCTGCCACCATGGCCCTAGACGCTCTTTATAAACAGATGAAAGCGGACGGCGAGGATGTCATCGGCTTTGCCGCCGGTGAGCCGGACTTCGACACCCCCGATCATATTAAAGAAGCTGGCATCGCCGCCATTCAAAATAACGAAACGCGCTACACCCCTGCCTCCGGTACGGTGGAGTTGAAGCGGGCTGTCTGCCAGCGGCTCCGGGAGGACTGCGGTGTGGACTACCAGACCAATCAAATTGTGGTCAGCAGCGGTGCCAAGCACATCATCTATGTAGCCCTTCAGGCCCTTGTAAATCCCGGTGATGAGGTCATCCTCCCCGCCCCCTACTGGGTCAGCTATCTGGAACTGATCCGTATGGTGGGTGGGACTCCGGTCATTGTCTCCGCCGGCGAACACGAGGAATTCAAGCTGACTCCGGATAAACTGGAGGCCGCTGTCACCGACAAGACCAAGTGCCTGATCCTGAACAACCCCTCCAACCCCACCGGTATGATGTACACCCGATCGGAGCTGCAGGCCATTGCCAACATTTGCGTCCGCCACGATATCTATGTCCTCTCTGATGAGATCTACTACAAGCTGGTATATGACGGTGCCGAGTTCATCTCCCTGCCCTCTCTGGGGGACGAAATCAAGGCCCGAACCATCCTGATTAACGGTGTCTCCAAGTCCTACGCCATGACCGGCTGGCGGATCGGCTACTCCGCCTCCAACCCTGAAATTGCCAAGGTAATGGCCAATTATCTGAGCCACTCCACCTCCGCTCCCAATACCATCGCCCAGAAAGCGGCATTGGCCGCTCTCACCTCATCCCAGGAGCCGGTGGAGCAGATGCGTTTAGCCTTCCAGCAGCGGCGGGACTATATGGAGTCCCGGATGAATGCCATCCCTGGCATCAGCTGTCTGCTTCCCCATGGCGCCTTTTATGTCATGATGAACATCGAAAAGCTCATGGGCAAGACCATGTACGGCACCACCATTCGCAGCGCCGATGACTTCAGCGATATCTTCCTGAGGGTGGGACATGTCTGCATTGTCCCCTGTACCTCCTTTGGTGCGCCAACCTTCCTCCGGTGGTCCTACGCCACCTCTATGGAAAATATCAGGGAGGGTATGGATAGACTAGAGAAATTTCTGGCAGGCGCGGGGGAATAAAAGCGGATTACGGCCCGGTTCATCCGGCCTAGAACGCAGATAAACAGGGCTGCCTCATGTAAGGCAGCCCTGTTTGCTTTTGGACTTTTTGTTTTTGGCAGGGCGGGCAGTTTGCCCCGTTCAGCGGAGAATTTCCGCCGTTGAGGACAAACGGCAGACCGCTGCTTACCTCCCGCCGCCCAGCAGGGAGCCAAAGGAGAAGGAGCTTCCGGAGAGAACCGACTGGACGCTATAGTTCACAGTGTCCAGATATCTGTAGAAATAGGTGTCCCCCTGGGAGAGGCCGGAGGTGATTTCCACCATCAGCCCATCGGAGGCACCAGTGGTGACCTCGGTCAAGCCGCCCAGAGTGTCGGTCTTCTCATCATAGGTAGTGTAGACGCAGGTGGCGGCTCCCTCCTCCACTAGCGCCTCCACCGGAAGTGTCAGCACGTCGGGCTGGATATCCAGCACCAGCTTCACTGAGGCATTCATACCGGAGAGCATATCACCTTCCCGGCTGATGGTGACGGTGACAGTAAATTTGGTATTTCCGTCAGAACTGTTTCCCGTATAGTCGATGGCAGTAACTATACCCTCAAAGGACTGTCCGGGGATGGCGTCCAGTGTCACCCGGGCAGTCTGTCCCAGCTCCACCAATAGGATATCCAGTTCATCCACTGTTATAGTGATATCCATTGTGTTCTGGGGCGTGACGGAAACCAGCGTTGTCTCAGACACAGAGTAGTCCATCTCCCCACTCTCTCCCGTATCCAAGGCGTCTGTATCTGTCCCATTGGAAACAGCATCACTCCCGGAGGTATTGCCCTGCCCAGTCTGGCCGCCGGCACCGGCTCCGGTGCTGTTGCCGCCAATGCTGTCTGTCTCTGTCTGCTGGGTGTCGCTCTCTGCTTCGATCTGACTTCCGGCAGACACCTCCTGGCCGATCGTCCCGTCCTCCTCTGCTGTGGCATTCAGGATAATGCAGGACAGTGCGCCGCTATCATCGCTGTAGGACAGCAGGACGGCGTCCCCAGCAGAAAGGCCTTCCAGACTGCCAGCCGTCAGTGCGCCGTTGGAATAGATGTAGATCTCCGCAGTCAGAGTGGCAACATCCAAGGTTTTCAGCTCCAACTCATCCAGGCTCCCCAGCGCAGAGAGGAACAGAGCGGACAGATCGGAACAGTCCGTACTCCCGGTCACTGCTACCTCTACCGCAGTCAAATATAATATTCCATCAGAGCTTCCCAGCACCAGAGCGGCATAGCTGGTACTGCCCGTAAGATCGGGCAGTCCTGTGCCGCTGTTCTCGCTCCCGGCGGCATCACCAGCTCCGTCCTCCGGCAGCGGCTGGCTCTCCCCGGCACTTGCATTGGCAGCACTGGTTGCAGTCAGCAAATTCAGTACGATGCCGCTGTCGGACTCGGCAGAGGTCTGGTTGACTGCCGCATCTTCATCATTCTCCGCACGCTCGGAGGAACCAGAGCCGGAAGATGTGCTGGAAGAGGCAATGCCGGAGATAATTCCAGCGGAAGGTGCGGTGATGCCCCCCTCCCGATAGATTTTGAACAGGGTCCGGAGCTGCTGCTCCAGCTCTGCCCGCTGGAGCAGCAGCGTCTCATACCGGGCGCTGTCGGCGGCATCCGTCAGTGTCAGCAGAGTATCTCCTGTCTCCACCTCATCCTCCACAGAGACGGAGATAGCTTCTACCACACCCACATAGCCCGTCACCAACAGGGCGCTGTGGACGGAGAGCGTGCCGCTGCCCAGGTCTGTGCCGTCGGCGGCGGTTACAGCAACGCTTTCTCCAATCTCCGGGCCATCATCAGACAGAGTGACAACAGCGGTACCACCGGATATCTGCTCCACCTTGCCGGTGACCTCCGTGCCATCGGACAGGGCCACCGTGACGCTGTCACCGGCAGAGAGGCCGCCGTCCACATCCTCCAGCGTGACCTGCATCATACCGTCCAGAGAGAGTACCAGCAGAGCGCCGCTCTCATAGATTGTGTCCGCCACCGCAGTGTCTTCAGAGGCATAGACAGCCTTTACCCGACCATCGGCGGCGGCAGTGACAGTGACGGTGGTCGTATTTTCTGCCTCCTCTGCCGCTTCTTCATCCAGTGATACTATGGAGGCTTGAACGGTAGCAATGGCAGTCATCACGGTAGACAGATCTACTGAAGCCAGCAGATCGCCCTCAGTCACCGTATCACCGTTGGAGACATGCCAGGCGGTGACCTCCACCTCGCTGGGCAGGGAGATGGAAACGGCGTCCTCATCAATGAGTGTACCCGCTCCCGGCAAGGTAGTCTCCAGCTTGCCGCTCTCCACTGTGCCGGAGAGAACGCTGGCAGAGGTAGCAGAGGTGTCCGGAGAGACTTTCATAGACGTGATGGTGCGAACCACGATGGCCAGTAAAGCCAGGATCACAAGGGGGAGCAGCCAGATTAGGCGAAAGCCCTGTTTCCGCCTGTTCTTGGATCTGGCAGAGATTGCCAGATGCACCTGGCCGTCTGCTGACAGCAGGGCAGTCTCCTCCACCTCACGGGCCTTGCGCTCCTGCCAGGATATCCACACCAGCATAAAGATGCTGCCGGCATCCAGCAGAGCAGAGATAATCAGCAGAGGCAGGGCTGCAGCCCGGAGACGTTGAAGGATTCTCAGCCCGGATTTTGCTTCGCTCATATCCTGCAGGCCGGCAAGGTCGGCGTCATCCAAGCCACCCCCGGCACGCATTTCACCGTTTTCCGCTCTTCCAGTGCTGTCAGCGCTATCAATATCGCCGAAGCCGCCAGGGGCTTCGTCCCTGGCGGGCATCTCGCCGCTGTTGGCGCCCTCGGTACGATCCGTGCCATCCATGCCGGAGAAATCCCCGTCCGCCATATCGGGCGTATCCATACTAGCCATGTCGGAGATATCCCCAGCCATACCGCCTCTACCTCCGGCATTGGCAGGTACCAGCGCCAGCAGAACGAGACTCGCCAGAAGAAGCAGGGAAAAAATGACAGTGGTGACAATATAAAGCAGCTTTTTCCGGAAAAACGACTTTACTTTCGATTTCATAAACGCGCCTCCTTTAACCGCCATAGCGCAGGGCGTCGATGGGCTTCATCTTGGCAGCCTGATTGGCAGGATATAGGCCGAAAACCACTCCAATGAGAAAGCAGAAGGCCACGGCAATAGCCACCACGCCGCCATTCAGGGAAAAGCTCAGGCTCAGGCCGGAGACCACCACAGAGATAATTTGCAGAATAAACCAGGAGAGGAAAATGCCGATGCCGCAGCCAATCATGCACAGCACCACAGCCTCCAGCAGAAATTGCCGCAGGATAACCCCCCGGCTGGCTCCAATGCCCTTGCGGATACCGATTTCTCTCGTCCGCTCGGTAACTGTCACCAGCATGATGTTCATAATGCCGATGCCGCCCACCAGCAGGGATATTCCGGCGATACCGCCTAGCATGACGGCCAGAACGGAGGTGATGCTGCTAACCGTATCCTCCAATACGCTCTGGTCGGAGACAGTGAAGGCGTCCTCGTCCTCCTCAAAGCGTTCCAGCAGCAGCGCGGTAATGGCGGCATTTGCGGTATCAGTGTCGCTCTTATCTGACGCGTTGACGTAGAATGTTGTAACGCTGGATGTCAAGTCGGAAGTCAGCCGCATGAGGGTGGTGTAGGGCAGATAGGCCACCATCGTCCCGGAGGAGAACATGGATGTCAGGGAGGTGTCATTGTCCTCCAACACCCCCACGATGGTGAACTTCATACCGTCCAGGGAGATCTCCTCTCCCACGCAGTCCAGATAGCCGATGAGGTCAGTGGCTACCGTCTCGTTGACTACGCAGACGTAGGTGTTGTTCTCCACATCGGTAGATTTCAGAAATCGGCCCAACAGCAGGCTAAGCCCCGTCACGCCATAACAGGAAGGGGTGGTGCCGTAAAGGGTGATGCTGTCGCTGTCAGAGCCATACTTCACTGTGGCGGAGCCGGTACCAATAGCGGCGATCTCACCGATGTACTCACTTTCCGCCCACTCCTCCAGGGTATCCAGCTTCACGGGGCTGCCCTTATCATCGGAGATGGTGACGGTGAGCTGGTTGCTGCCCAAGTTGGAGACAGCGTCGGTGACGGAACTGGTGGCTCCACTGACCAGGCTCACCAACACCACCAGGGCCATGACACCGATGATAATACCCAACATGGTGAGGAAGGCCCGGAGCTTATTGCCCGCGATGGATTTCAGCGCCATTTTCAGCGATTGTGTCATGCTCCTACCTCCGTTACGCAGCCGTCCAGAATGTGGATACTCCGGGCAGCCTGCCGGGCCACGTCATCGTCATGCGTGATAAGGACAATGGTATTGCCCTGCCGATGCAGCTCGTGGAACAGGGCCATGATCTCATCCCCGGTTCTGGAATCCAGATTGCCGGTTGGCTCGTCTGCCAGGATCAGAGAGGGCCGGGTGACAATAGCCCGGGCGATGGCCACCCGCTGCTGCTGGCCGCCGGAAAGTTCAGTGGGCAGATGCCTGGCCCGCTTCTCCAACCCCACCCGGCGGAGTGCCTCCTCCACCCGCTGGCGCCGCTCAGCCTTTTTTATCCCCTGATAGATCAGGGGCAGTTCAATGTTCTCCTCCGCCGTCAGCTTAGCAATCAGGTTGAAGCTCTGGAAAACAAAGCCGATCTTCCGATTGCGGATGCGGGCCAAATCGTTCTCGGAGTAGTCCTCAATGGGGATGCCGTCCAGCAGATACTCCCCGGCGTCGGCTATATCCAGACAGCCGATGATGTTCATCAGCGTGGATTTTCCACTGCCGGAGGGGCCGATGATGGAGACAAATTCCCCGGGGTAGATGTGCATAGAGGCGTGATCTAGCGCCCGCACCTCCTCATCTCCCACCAGATACAGTTTGGAGATATCCTTTAAATCAATCATATCCGCACCCCCGTCAGCCGCCGAAGATGCCCATATTACCGCCCCTGCTGCCGGGCATATCGCCGCTGGAGCTGTCATCGCCAGGCATACCGTTCATGCCGCCCATCTCCATGCCGCCAGCAGATCCAAACATATCGGGCATGGTACTCTCCTCAGCGCTGGAATCGGTATAATACACTGTGTCCCCCTCGGAAAGGCCGGAGGTAATCTCTACATAAGAGCTATTGGACAGGCCGGTGGTCACCTCCACCATGTCCCCCAACTCGCCAGCGGACTCGTCATAGGAGGTATAGACGTAAGAGGTGGAACTGGTCTGATGGAGGGCGTCTACAGGGATCAACAGAGCATTCTCCACGCCCTCGATTGTGATGACCACTGAGGCGGACATGCCGGAGAGCATATTCTCGTCCTTGTCGATGGTGACAGTGACGGAGTACGCCGTCACGCCGGAGGAACTGGATGCCTCTGTGCTGATCTCCGTTACACTGCCGGCATAGGCCTCCTCGCTGATGGACTCCACAGTAACGGCGGCCTCCTGCCCCACCTCCAGGGACAGGATGTCTGACTCATCCACGCTGAGGGTAATCTCCATGCTTTCATCCCCGGCCACCGTTGCTACAGTGATATAGCTGACGGAACTGGAAACGCTGCTGGACACGCCGTCCATGGCGCCGGTGCTGTCAGAACTTTCCAAACTGCCGATGCTCTCCACCGTACCGGAAGATGAGGCACAGACGCCCCCCTCCTTATAGATTGTCACGAGGGATCTGAGTGCCTCCTCCAGGCTTTCCCGCTGCTTCAGCAGCGCGTCATAGCTAGCGGAGGTGGAGGTACCGGAGAGGGAGAACAGGGTATCCCCGGCGTCCACCTCATCCCCCGCAGAGACATGGACAGAATCCACAGTACCCACATAACCCGTCACCGCCAGCTGGCTGTGGATGTACAGGGCAGCAGTGCCGATCTCTGTTCCATCGCTGTCCGTGACAGTGACAGTATCTCCATAGTCGGCATCACCATCATCGACCAGCAGGGTAGCGGTACCGCTTACATTCTGCTCCACCGTACCAGTGACCTCCGTTCCATCGGAGAGGGTAACTGTAGCCGTATCTCCAACGGCGGCGTCCGTCCAGGTGATATCCAGCGCCAGATAGCCATCCAGTGACAGTAGGGCTAACGCCCCATACTCATACATCACCGTGGTCACATCGTCGTTCTCTGCGGCATAGACCGCCATCACCCGACCATCCAAGGAAACGGTGATGGTGTCATCGGCCTCCTCATCGCTGACCTCCGCCAGCTGCCCATCCAACGCATCCAGCTGGGTCTGCATATCAGACATGGCAGAGAGCAGGGACGCCCGGGTGACGGTGGCCAGCAGATCCCCCTTTGCCACTGCGTCTCCGGCAGAGACGCAGTATTCGTCCACTTCCAGGGCACCTAAAATCTCCACCTCATCCACGTCCTGGCTGGTGAGGGTGCCGGAGCCGGAGACAGTGGAGCTGATGCTACCGGCAGTGACCTTGGCAGACAGCACCGAACTGGAACTGTCAGAGCCGAACCGGGCAGTCACCTGGTTCTTCGCCAGGATAATCCCCGTCAGCAGCAGCGCCACCGCCAGCACCGCCGCTGTTAGAATAATAACGGCCCTGCGGCGGTGTCTCCGCCGCTTTGCCCCCCGCTGGATGGCGAACAGTGCTTCTGTTCCCTGTGGCTTCCCTTTTTCTTCCATTTGCGAATCACTCCTTAAATCTGGAAGTTATCTTCTTGATCTTACATCCATTGGCTTAATTGGGTCTTAAAGCAGAACTATGCCCCGACATTTTTGCCATGACGTCAAGATTTTTCCGTCGCGGCACTTGCTTTTTTCCGAATTATCCCTTATCATTAGGTACAGAGGAATTTTATTTATAGGAGGCTCTCCAAATCATGGAATCAAATCCCAGGCAATCAACGATAAATGATCTGACCCAAGGCCCTCTGGCCAAACAGCTGATCCTCTTTGCTCTGCCAATTATGGGCGCCAATCTGCTCCAGGCACTATATACCCTGGTGGATCTCTGGTCCGTGGGCAATTTTGCCAGCTCCGCCGCCATCTCTGCTGTTTCTGTATCGGGGCAGATTGTCTTTCTGATACACGCTGTGGCCATTGGCCTGAACAACGGCGGCCAGGTGCTGATCTCTCAGCAGGTGGGTGCAAAGGATTTCAAGCGGCTGAGTACCACCATCGGCACCATGCTGTCCTTCTGCCTTCTGGCCACCACTGTTATCGCCATCATCGGGGCAGTGGGCGCCAATCTCTGGCTGAGCCTGATGAACATTCCGGCAGAAGCCCGGATCGGAGGCGTTCGCTATCTGCTGATCTGCTGTCTGGGCGCGCCCTTTATGTGTGCTAGCGGTACTCTCTGCGCCATTCTCCGGGGTGTGGGCAACTCCCGTAGGCCCATGTATATTCTGGCCGTATCCGCCGTATCCAACATGGTCATGGACGTCTGGTTTGTGGCCGGGCTGGGCTGGGGCGCCGCCGGAGCTGCCTGGGCCACCACCATCGCCCAGGCCATTGGAAGCGTCTACGCCTTCTTCTGCGTCTTCCGTATCCGGGAGCAGCTGGGTTTTGACTTCAAGCCCGCCTCCTTTCTCATGGAAAAGACCACCCTGCTGGTCATTCTCCGGTTGGGTATGCCACTGGTGATTATGAACGCCTCTATCAATATCTCCATGATGGTGGTCACCGCCTATATCAATCCCTATGGCGTGGCAGCCTCGGCCATCACCGGCATCGGCTCCAAGATAACCTCGCTGGTCAACGTGGTGACAGGCTCCATGCAGACCGCAGTCAGTTCCATAGTCGCCCAGAACTTCGCTGCCAAAAGGCTCGATCGGGTACGGCAGGCCAACCATGTCAGTCTCCTGGTCTGTATAGTCTTCATGGTTATTGTCGGTACGGCAGTCTGGTTCTTCCCAGAACAGATCATCGGGATGTTTACCCAGGCTACGGAGGCAGATGTACTGGCACTGGCCCGGCCCTATATGCACATCGCCTTCTGGAACTACCTGGCCTGCGGTTTGATGGCTACCTCCCTGGGGCATATCAACGGCGTCGGCTTTACCTCACTGAACCTACTTATTGCCGTGCTGGATGGCGTGATAGGGCGTATTGGCCTGTCCATCCTGTTTGGCCAGGTTCTGAGTTTGGGTGTGGAGGGCTTCTGGTGGGGAAATTCCATCGCCTCCTATATTTCTGTCATTATGGGCCTTGCATACTATTTCTTCGGCCGCTGGGAAAAACGGGGGCTGCTGTTGGATTGACGGCATTCCAAGTGCGTGCATAAAATGGCTGTCTCTCAATGATTGAAAAAATCATAAGAGACAGCCATTTTTACATATGAATTGGATTACCGAATCAGAGAAACCTTCAGCTTCTCCCCCACCGCATGGGGCTTTTCTCCTATCGTGGAGACATAGACCGCATCCGCCGTCAGTACAGCGGCGATCCCGGCGGACTTTGATCCACGGAGGGCAATGGGGAATGCCAGATTGCTTCCGTCCTCCTGCTTCTCTAGCCGCAGGGCGGTCATCATGGAGAAAATTGGCGGCAGTTGCAGTGGCGTAGCCAGAGTCACCTCCACTGTGGGACGTTTTGTCACCGGGATATTCAGCATCCGGCACAGGATGCTCCGCACCGCCCAATCCATGCTGTAAAAAGCCGCAAAGGTGGGGCCAGACAGATTGACCACCGGCTTGCCCTCCACCACAGCCATGCTCATGGGCCGTCCTGGAACGGCGGCAACACCGTGGAACAGCAACCCCCCAGACTGTTCCAACAGAGCGGCGCAATAGTCCTCGCCGCCCTTAGACGTCCCAGCATTGATCAGCACCATGTCACACTGGATCAGCAGCTTTTGAAAGGCTGCATAAAGCGCCTCCGGATCATCCCTGACAATGGGGTGCAGCACCGGCTGGGCCCCCATCTCCTTCAGCATGGCAGCTGCCAGATAGCTGTTGCTGTCAAAGTTCTGTCCCCGGCCCAGCTCACTGCCGGCGGGAACCAGCTCGCTGCCCGTAGGCAGAAAGCCCACTCTCGGCCGGGCAACCACCGGGATCTGGTTCGCGCCTCCCATAGCGATGGCAGCCAAGTCCATGGGGGTCAGTACCGTGCCCTGTTTCACCAGTAGGCTGCCCTGTTTCATATCTGCCCCCCGGGGCTTCACATTGGCTCCCCTGGCGGCATTTGTGTCCTTCGCCAGCAGAATGCCACCGCTCTCCAGGAAGGTCACGTTCTCAATGGCAATTACGGCATCAAACCGGTCATCAAAATCGTCTCCGGTGTCCGCGCGGACATAATCGCGGCCAAGCTGCCAGTCTGAGGTGTCTGGTATTCCTGTCACAAAGCGCTCTGACCGCACAGCAATACCGTCCATAGTGGAGGCTCTCATCACCGGCAGATCATATCCGGCGAACTGATCCTCCGCCAGCACCCGGCCAGCGCCATCCCACAGAGGGATGATCTCTGTGCGGTATTCCGGCATCCACGACTGAAATAGCTTGTCCAGCGCAGCCTCCTTGGTTATCAAATTTGCAAGATCTGGTTTCATACAATATTCCTTTCTCCTGTCGATGTTGCTTCAGATAAAGCCGTCCATGTCATGGCTGTCAGCCTGCCCGGCAGACATCTACTTGTGTCGCTTATAGTATACACCAGATTTTGAAAATCGCAACTCCTTTTCCATCCGAACACAACCTCTGCTGCGCTGAAAACACCATGGACTTCTTCTGGGTACAGATCAGTTCTTCCTCAAGGGGAAGTTCATCAATGCTTTTTCGGCAATCCATAATATCGCGCAGGATTTGACAAAATTCAAGGGATTCTTCCCTTGCAGATCATCCTGCAAAAAATTCTCCGAAAAAAGGGTTGACAGATTCCCTTCCCTGTGGTATTATATTTCTCGCTGGATTGCGGTGCAGCCTTATCTGCTGGTGTAGCTCAGTTGGTAGAGCAGCTGATTTGTAATCAGCAGG
>CAYUUP010000016.1:0-23371 GCA_964447925.1 uncultured Oscillospiraceae bacterium | reverse complement strand
GATGCTGGAACCGCTGGGTAGGCAGCTCGGAGTAGGTTTCCCAGCCGTTGGCGTCGGATTCAATCATCCAGTTGTCACCAATGTGGGTGAAGATGATGATCTCGTTCTCCCAGTCCATGGACAGAGTGCGGGTCAACTGGCTCATAGCCCGGTGAGACATGCCGCTGTGGTGCATGGGGCCATCGTTGGTCTTCCAGGTTACCTGAAGGATGCCGTCCTCCCGATAGAGATCCGCAAAATTCTTGAACCACTCCTTGTACTCGTCAAACCCGGGAAGTTTGACATAATCTGCTAAGGGCTGTGCCATAAATGATTCCTCCTGTAAAATAAATATGATTTATTCTATAAACCCCAAGGGGATTTATACGATTTGAACCAACCGGGATGAACAAATCCTATTATAGCGGAATTTCCATATATTTTCTTGTTCTGAACGCCGGAATTGGGTTGCTAAATTGTCGAATTTAACGAATTCAAGCTGAAAAGTACTTTCAGATTTGGTCAAGAGCCTGAGATACATCTGCAAGAATGTCATCCACGTTCTCAATTCCCACAGAAAGACGGATGAGGTCGGGGGCAACGCCGGCGGCAATCAATTCCTCGTCATTCATCTGGCGATGAGTGGATGAGGCAGGATGCAGAACACAGGTGTGGGCATCGGCTACGTGAGTGGCGATCATGGCCAGCTCCAGGTGGGCCATAAATTTCTCCGCCGCCGTCCGTCCTCCCTTGACGCCAAAGGAGATGACGCCGCAGGTGCCGCCCGGCATATACTTCTTTGCCCGCTCATAATAACGGTTTCCCGGTAGGCCAGGATAGTTGACCCAATTCACCTTCGCATGCCCCTGAAGAAATTCTGCAACCTTTTGCGCGTTCTGACAGTGGCAAGGCATCCGTAGATGGAGCGTCTCCAATCCCAGGTTCAGCAGGAATGCATTCATGGGGGACTGGATCGAACCAAGGTCCCGCATGAGTTGGGCGGTGGCTTTGGTAATGTAAGCACCCGCCTGACCAAATTTCTCCGCATAAGTGACGCCATGATAACTCTCGTCCGGAGTGGTCAGGCCAGGGAACTTGTCCGCATGAGCCATCCAGTCGAACTTGCCGGAATCCACAATGCAGCCGCCTACCCCGCAGTCGTGACCGTCCATGTATTTGGTGGTGGAGTGGATAACGATGTCGGCACCCCACTCGAAGGGACGGCAGTTGATGGGGGTAGCAAAGGTATTATCAACAATCAGCGGGACGCCGTGGGCGTGGGCAGCCCTTGCGAAACGTTCGATATCCAGCACCACCAGGGCTGGGTTGGCAATGGTTTCCCCAAAAACCGCCCTGGTATTAGGCCGAAAAGCGGCCTCCAGCTCCTCATCAGAGCAATCCGGGTCAACAAAGGTAAACTCAATACCCAACTTCTTCATGGTGACAGCAAATAGGTTGTATGTCCCCCCATAGATGGTAGATGAGGATACCACATGCTCCCCCGCCGAACAGATATTGAAGATGGAGTAAAAAGACGCCGCCTGACCGGAAGCTGTCAGCATGGCAGCGCTACCGCCCTCCAGTGTACAGATTTTGGCGGCCACCATATCATTGGTTGGATTTTGCAGTCGTGTGTAGAAATATCCGCTGTCCTCCAGATCAAAGAGCCGACCCATGGCCTCGCTGGTTTCATACTTAAAGGTGGTACTCTGGATGATGGGGATCATCCGGGGTTCACCGTTACTGGGCTGATATCCTGCCTGGACACAATTTGTCTCACGTTTCCAGTTGTTCATGGGCAGTTGTGCCTCCTGTCATATTCATCAGAACCATCAAACAATGGTATTATACCATACTTGCCAGAGTTTTTCTAGCCCTTTTTCAGGTTTTTTGCTTAAAAATCAGGTTGACCAGGCGATTTTTCACCAAGATGACCTTGGCCAGCTCTTTTCCCTCTGCCAGCCTGGCAATTTTCTCGTTCTCCAGAGCGATTTTAGTCACTGTGTCCTGGTCACTGTCCGTTGGGACTATGATGTTAGCCTTCAGCTTGCCCCCCACCTGGACGGCCATCTGAACGGTAGCTGCCACCGTCTTGCTCTCGTCATATTCCGGCCAGGGCTGCTGGCAGATCATACTGCCCTCTGGCCCGGCAAAGCCCAGCTGCTCCCAAAGCTCCTCACAGAGATGGGGCGCAAAGGGGGAGAGTAGCAGCAGCAGCGCCTTGAAATCCCCCCGGGAAAGGCCATTGGCATAGAAGTCATTCACCAGCGCCATCAGTGTGGCAATGGCGGTATTAAACTTCATGGACTCTATATCCTCGCCCACCTTTTTAATTGCCTTGTGAACCGCAGCCTCGTTAGCGGGAGAGCAGTCCTCATTCTCCCCTGCCCGCTCGGCCAGGTTCCACACTCTGTCGAGGAAGCGCTTGCAGCCCCGCACGGCTTCATCTGACCAGGTGGCCGCCCGCTCAAAGTCACCGATAAACATGATATAGAGCCGCATGGTGTCGGCGCCGTAGTCTCGGATAATGTCATCGGGATTCACCACATTGCCCAGTGACTTGGACATTTTCACCGCCGGGCGGAGGGCCTGGCTGCCGTACTTCTCCAGCACGGCGTCCTTCTCCTCCTGCGTCTCAAAGTTGCCCACATAGTGAGGATTCTTCCCCAGAATCATACCCTGGCTGGTGCGTTTGGCATAGGGTTCCGCATGGGGAATCACGCCGATATCGAAGAGAAAGTTGTTCCAGAACCGGCTGTACAGCAGGTGGAGTGTCGTGTGTTCCATACCGCCATTATACCAGTCTACTTGCCCCCAATAGTCAAGGGCCTCCTTGGATGCCAGTTCGGTGTCGTTGTCCGGATCCATATACCGGAGGAAATACCAACTGGATCCGGCCCACTGGGGCATGGTATCCGTTTCCCGCTTGGCAGGGCCGCCGCAGCGGGGGCAGGTAGTGTTCACCCACTCTGTCATGGCAGAGAGGGGGCTTTCGCCGTCACCGGTGGTCTCGTAGCTTTCCACCTCCGGCAGCAGCAGAGGCAGTTCGCTCTCAGGCAGGGGGACGTAGCCGCACTTGGGGCAGTTGACGATGGGGATGGGCTCGCCCCAGTACCGCTGGCGGGAGAACACCCAGTCCCGGAGCTTGTAGTTCACCTGGGCATGGCCGATGCCCTCTTTCTCCAAGTAGGTAATAATGGACTTTTTGGCCTCCTCCACAGACAGCCCGTTGAGAAAGCCGGAGTTCACCATGACACCTGTAGCCACATCGGTAAATGCCTCCTTTCGGACATCCACCTCGCCCTGGGTACCCGCCACTACCTGGATGATGGGCAGGCCAAAGGCCTGGGCGAACTCCCAGTCACGCTGGTCATGGGCAGGAACGGCCATAATGGCGCCCGTGCCGTAGGAGGCCAGGACATAGTCGGAGATAAAGATGGGAATTTCCTTCCCATTCACCGGATTGATTGCCCGGACACCTTCCAGTTCAACGCCGGTCTTTTCCTTTGCCAGCTCGGTACGCTCAAAGTCAGACTTAGAGGCCGCCTTGCGGACATAGGAATCCACCTCGTCTAAATTGTTCAGTACCGGGCGCCACTTTCCCACATAGGCATGCTCCGGGGCGATAACCATATAGGTCGCGCCGAAGAGAGTGTCCGGCCGTGTGGTGTATACCTTCAGCATATCCCCTTCTGTAGTCTGGAAGCTGATCTCTGCGCCGGTAGAGCGGCCAATCCAGTTTTTCTGTTGGGTCTTGACCCGCTCAATAAAGTCCACCGTATCCAAACCATCAATGAGCTTCTGGGCGTATTCGGTAATCTTCAGCATCCACTGGCTCTTTTCCTTGCGGACAACCTCCGCCCCGCAGCGCTCACAGACACCCTCCACAACCTCCTCGTTGGCCAGGACACACTTACAGGAGGTACACCAGTTCACCGGCATGGTGGCCTTGTAGGCCAGCCCGTGCTTGAAGAGCTGAAGGAATATCCATTGGGTCCACTTATAGTATTTTGGATCCGTGGTGTCCACACAGCGGTCCCAGTCGAAGGAATAACCCAGCATATGGAGCTGCCGGGTGAAGTTTTGGATGTTCTGCCTGGTGACAATTGCCGGGTGGATGTGGTTTTTGATGGCAAAATTCTCGGTGGGCAGACCAAAGGCATCATAGCCAATAGGAAAAAGGACATTGTAGCCGTCCATCCGTCGTTTTCGGGCCACCACGTCCATGGCAGTAAAGGGCCGCGGGTGGCCCACATGGAGTCCCGCCGCAGAAGGGTATGGGAACTCCACCAGCGCATAGAACTTGGGTCTGGATTTGTCCCCGGTCACGGCGTGGAAGACATTGGATTCCCTCCACCGATCCTGCCACTTTTTCTCAATTGCAGTATAATCATATTTCATGTTTCTCTCCCGCTTTCCTGGTTTGAAATTGCGCTTTCCGGCACTCTCTGGCCCCTGACGCGCTGCCAACCGATCAGTTTTCTGTTAAATAGTCGCTAATGTCGATCTGCGAGGCATCGCTCCAGAGATGCTCCAGATTGTACCGCTCCCTCTCCTCCGGCATAAAAACGTGTACCACCACAGAGGAGAAGTCCAGCAGCACCCAGCCACCCTCCCGGTAGCCCTCAATGTGGTGTACCTTCTCTCCCAGCGTCTCCGCCATATTTTCACTCTCATCGGCCAGCGTTTTCAGCTGGGTCGTGGAGTGAGCAGTGGCAATAATAAAGTAGTCTGCCAGCGTAGTGACATCCTCCGTGCGTAGCATTTGGATATCCGACGCTTTCTTAGCGTCCAGCGCCCTGACAATGGCGATAGCCAATTTTCTGGATTCTGTCATAAACCTTTTCCTTTCTTTCATTCCGAAGGGAAGATATTCTCTGCTCTGACTATTCCGCGTACCGGTGTGTCCGGAGCCAGTCCGCAGCCTCAACAGAACGTGGGTGTAGAGGCTGATGCCGCTCCGCCATCTCCTTCTCCGTCATCTCCAGCCCCAGCAGCACAGCTCCGTCCAAATCATACTGCGCCAGCGCACGCAGCTGCTCTACGCCGGGAAAATCCCGGCTAGGCTCCATATAGTCAGCGATATAGATGATTTTCTCCAGTAGGGTCATATCCGCCCGACCGGTGGTATGGGAATAGATTGCATCATACACAGCGTCATTTACGCCGAAGACGTGCCGAGCAATGGCCGCTCCCGTCTTGGAATGGAGGAGTTTTTCGCTGCCACGCTCCATTTCATCTAACAGGATACCATATTTTTTGCACAAAGACAACTGTTCTCTGAGAGAAAAATACTTGGTGCAGTCATGAAGGATGGCGGCAGTCCGGGCGTCATCCTCATTTGCCCCCCAGCGGCGGGCCAGTCGGACGGCCTCCTCCTCAATGCCACGGATGTGAGGCAGGCGCTTGGCTCGCACCATAGACCGGGATGCCGCCCGCAGATCATCCCAATTGAGACGAGTCAGATCCCGCTCCACGCCATAGAGCCGGTGGAGAAGGATATAGCCCCAGACGCTTTCGTCCAGATAATCCCGCCCCTGGCCGCTGTTCAGCTTTTCCCGCAGGGCGCTGGAGGATATCTCCACCAGCTCCGGCAGTGTCATGGTGCGGATATGCGCAGACGGGAGCTGCTCTGTCAGCCGAGCCTTTCGGGCCTCAAGATCCGAAGCGGTATCCTTCTGCGTACGACCGAAGGCCAGGATTGACGCCAGTCTCACGATTATATCCGGCCCATGCCAGTCGGCGAATGTGTCGAACATATCTCGGCCCATCAGCAGCCATAGTTCGTCATGGGGATAGCGCGCCGAAATCTCCAGGAGGGTGTCGCTGGTATAGCTTCTCCCCTGCCGCCGCAACTCCAGATCCAGAACCTCCACCGGAATTTTCAAACCCAGCCGGTCTGCGGCAATCCTTGTCATGGCCAGCCTGTCCTCCGCCGGAGCGGAACTGGGAGAAAGCTCCTTGTGGGGCGGCTGACCGTCCGGAATCAGCAGCAGTCTGTCCAACTCCAGTGCCCGTGTGCCGCCAACTGCCGCCGCCATATGCCCCAGATGAGGGGGGTCAAAGGTGCCTCCATAGATGCCGATCCTCATTTGGCTGGCACCAGCTTGATCTTATCCTGCTTGTCTTTCCGATGGCTGGGCCGGTAGAGGACAAATTTACTGCCGATGACCTGCACCGGTGCGGCAGCGGTTCGCGCACACAGTTCGGCGCAGGCGGAGCGGGCATCATGCTCGGAGTTCTCCAGTACCTTACCCTTCACCAACTCCCGGGCTTCCAAAGCGTCCCGGCACTGGGTTACCAAATTGTCACTGATGCCGTCCTTCCCCACGATGAGGACGGTATCAATGCCATTGGCCAGGCTCCGCAGCTGCGCCCGTTGCTTGCTTGTTAACTCCATAATCTAACGCTCCGTTCTTCTCATTTTCCACCCTCGACAGCACAGGCAGGCCCAAAGGGCGGGAATGCCATGTTCCCCACATTGGGAACTGCTCCTTACTCTTTTCGGAGATACTCCTCTAATTTCAAGGCAAAGTCCCGCAGGGCGTTGCCCCGATGAGAGATGGCGTTCTTCTCCCCTGCCGACAGCTGCGCCATGGTTTTCTTCCGGTCTGGCAGGAAAAAGATAGGGTCATAGCCAAAGCCACTCTCACCCATGGGGGCATAGGCCACCGTGCCATGCACCTCTCCATCAGCAGTGAGGATATCTCCATTGGGAAATGCACAGGCGATGGCGCAAACAAATTTGCAGTTCCGGGGGCCACACTGTCCCCGAAGATTTTCCAGCAGCAACTGGGTGCGTCCCGCATCGTCCAGTTCCTCCCCGCCGTAGCGGGCGGAGTAGACGCCCGGGGCACCGTTCAGTAGATCCACGCAGATGCCGGAGTCATCAGCAATAGCGGGCAGGCCGCTGGCTTCCATGACAGCCTGGGCCTTCAGCAGGGCATTCTCTGCAAAGGTAGCTCCCGTCTCATCCACACATACACGTAAACCCAACTGGGACTGGAGAATGATCTCCACCCCCAGCGGCTCTAAAATCTCACGCATCTCAACCAGCTTATGCTGGTTTTGGCTGGCTAAGACAAATTCCATGCTCTGCGTCTCCTTATGTCAGACTAAATGTTTGGCACTGACTCTCTATAATTGCCTTTTCCTTTACAGGAGCGCCTCGGCGAAGTCAGCAGGGTGAAAGGGCTGAAGGTCATCAATGCCTTCTCCCACACCGGCGAATTTCACCGGAACGCCCAGCTCCTGGGCGATGGCCACGGCAATACCGCCTTTGGCAGTACCGTCCAGCTTGGTCAGCACAATACCAGTGATACCGGTACACTCTTGGAACTTCCGTGCCTGGATCAGACCATTTTGACCGGTAGTGGCATCCATTACCAGCAGGGTTTCACGGGCGGCGCCGGGACATTCCCTGTCAATGATGCGGCTGATCTTTTCCAACTCATTCATCAGATTCTGCTTGTTGTGCAGCCGCCCGGCGGTGTCGATCAGTACCACATCCACCTTGCGGGCCTTGGCAGCAGTCAACGCATCATAGACCACGGCGGCGGGATCGGCCCCCTCTCCCTGGCGGACAATCTCCACACCGGCCCGCTCCGCCCAGATAGTCAGCTGATCGGCGGCGGCAGCCCGGAAAGTATCAGCGGCAGCCAGCAACACCCTCATGCCCTGACCCTTTAGTCCAGCAGCCAACTTGCCGATGGTTGTAGTCTTACCCACACCGTTAACGCCGATAAACAGCACTACTGACGGCTTAGTAGAGAGGTTCAGTTCTTCCTGGCCCACTGTCAGCATTTCGGCCACAATATCACGCAGACAGGTTCGGGCCTCATCCGCATCGCGTAAGTGCTTTTCTTTTACGCGACTACGCAGTTTCTCCACAGCCCTGACAGAGGTATCCACCCCCATGTCAGCCAAGATCAGTGCCTCCTCCAGCTCGTCATAAAAATTGTCTCCCAACCTTTTTCCACCGCCGAAGATACCGATTTTTTTAATCTTATCAAAAAATCCCATAATTACTTTCCTCCGTTTTCTGATTTCCCAAAGGAGCAAGACAACGTCATTCCTCCAGCTTCAGTTCCCTCTCTACATCGTTGAGATTGATGGTCAGTATTCGGGAGATGCCCTGATCCTGCATGGTGACGCCATAGAGTACGTCCGCTTCCTCCATCGTCCCCCGCCGGTGGGTGATGACGATGAACTGCGTTCGGTGGGACAGTTTTCGCAGATACCGAGCGAAGCGTACTACATTGGTATCATCCAGGGCAGCCTCAATCTCATCCATCACCACAAATGGAGTCGGCCGTACCTTTAGAATCGCAAAGTACAGGGCGATGGCCACAAAGGCCTTTTCCCCGCCGGAGAGCAGACTGATGATCTTAAGTGACTTACCAGGTGGCTGAACTCTGATCTCAATGCCGCAGTTCAGGATATCCTTCTCATCTTCCAACTCCAGTGAGGCCCGGCCTCCGCCAAACAACTCCAGAAAGGTGGCGGAAAATTCATCGGAAATCCGCTTGAACTGTTGGCGGAAGATTGTCTCCATTTCCCCGGTAATTGATGAGATGATATCGGTGAGCTGAGTCACCGCCTGCTGGATGTCATCCCGCTGCTTGGTGAAGTAGGAATAGCGCTCGTTGATCATCTGGAACTGCTCGATGGCTCCCACATTCACATTCCCCAGCTTGGAGATGGCCCGCTTCAGTTCTCCAATGCGACGGTTGGCTTTGTGGACTGATTCTATTTCCTGCCGCAGGGCCTGGGCATCCGAATGGGACAGCTCATAGCTGTCCCACAGCTTGTCCAGCAGCTGCTTTTCCTCCATTGCGGCGGCAGACTGCTTCTGCTCCAATCGGGCGCACTCCCGTTCTAGCTTCAGCAGCAGTTCATTCATTTCCCGGGCCTGCCGATCAGCCTGGGTGCGTTGACCCTCCAATGCCAGCCGCTGCTCCGCCGTCTGACGGGCGTCATCTTCTTGCTCTGCTTTTTGAGCGGACAGCTGCTGTAAAGCGATTTCGCATTTCAGCAATTCCTTTTGCAGTCCGTCATTCTTATTCTGATAACCGGCAATCTGCCGCTCCCTGCCCTCACGGTCAGCGGTCAGATCCTGGCGAAGAGACTCCAATTCCTCCAGCGCCCCGCAGGTGGCTCCCTCCTCCGCCTCCAATGCGGCGTTCTGGGCCTGGAGCTGCGCCATCTTTTGGCGATTCTCCTCCTGGCGGACATGAAGCTGCTCCTCCCCAGAGGCCTTACTCTCGGCGGCAGCCCGGATGGCAGCGGCCTCCCCCTCTAATTCTTGAATACGGCTCTGGGCAGCACTGATATCTGTCTCCACCTGGGTGGCACGCTGACTTAACTCTTCCAACTCCTGCTCCCGAGTCTCCAGCTGGCGGTTCAACTCATCCAGCTTTATCCTGACACCGGTGACCTCGCCCTCCTGCCGGAGGACTGCATCCTCCAGTTCACGCTGCTGGTTCTGTGCCACCTCCAGCTCATAGGCTGCGGCAGTCTCCTCCCGCTGAGACTCAGAGAGTTCCTTCTGGGCCTGAACAAGCCGGGCTTCCATCTGCGTCTGCTGCCTGTTGAGCTGTTCCAACTCTCCCTTTCGGGAGAGAATACCAGCGCTGTGGCTCACCGAGCCACCAGTCATGGAACCCCCTACGTTCAGCACCTGGCCGTCCAGGGTGACAATGCGGAAGGAATATCGGTATTTCCGGGCCATAGCAATAGCGGTATCCATATTCTCAGCGATGGCCACATTCCCCAGCAGGCTGCGGCACACCGTCCGGTATTTCTCATCGCATTCCACCAGATCATTGGCCACCCCCACAAAGCCGGGACACTTCTCAATTCCCTCTGCCCGGAGAGAGCGGGGCTGTATGGAAGCCAAAGGCAGAAAGGTAGCCCGTCCGCCATCCCGCCGCTTCAGATACTGGATGGCAGCCTTGCCGTCCTCCTCGGAGGAGACTACCAAATTCTGCATGGCCCCACCCAGGGCGATTTCGATGGCCACGGTGTACTGGGCAGGCGTGCGTATTAAATCGGCCACTGGCCCATGGATATTGCGCAGCTGGTTTCGCCCAGCTGCCTGCATCACCGTCTTAACAGACTTGGAATAGCCCTCGTACATTTTTTCCATCTCCGAGAGCATTTTGATGCGGCTGGCAGCAGACTGCACCTCCAGCTTCAGGGCGGATTCTCTGTTTTTTGCCTCATCTAAGCGCTTACGGCGGGAACTCAATCGCAGCTGATAGCCAGCAATTATATTATTCAAACTGTCCCGCTGCTCCACTGTCTCGTTCAGGGCTGCCCTCATCTGCTTCAGCTCCTGCTTCGCTTGATTGCTCTGCTCCAGCAGCTCCTGCTTCTGACCCCGCAAGGCGGTGTCCCGATCTATAAGCTCCTGGCTAGCCGCAGTCAGAGCGGAGAGCAGACTCCGGCTCTCTCCGGCAGAGGCGTTTTGAATGGCTTCTCTCCCTCGCAGCTCCTCCAGTTCGGCAGCCAGTGTGCCAGCGCTGACAGCATATTCATCAGTCTGCCGTTGCTGCTCCCGCAGCTGTTCCTCCAGTGTCTCCCGTTGGGTAGCAATCTCTGACAAACGGCTCCTGCGCTGCTGTATCTGTTGGATGATAGAACCCGTCCGGTTCTCCTGCTGATCCATCTCCAGGCGGAGCCGCTCAACCTGCTCCAGGTTATTTTGAATTTGGCTCTTCAGCACCGCCACGGCGGATTCCTGCTCCCCAGCAGAGGTGTCTAGTTCTGAAATCTGTCTGCGAATCTCTTCTGTCCGCAGCAACAGCTTTTCCATCTGGCGGGCCAATTCTTCCCCAGTCTGATAGAGACGTTCCTGCTCGGCTGCCGCCTCGTCCCGCTGGCGGCGGGCCTCCTGGCAGTCGTTTTCCAGCTTGCGATTGCCAGCCCGGAGGGCATCCAGCTGTTCCATCCAGACGGATATCTCCAGTCCCCGTAATTCGTCACGGTAAAGGAGGTACTGCCTGGCTGTTTCCGCCTGCTCCCGCAGAGGACCCACCTGAAATTCCAATTCTTCAATTTTATCCTTAATGCGCACAAGGCCCTCACTAGTGCGTTGCAGCTTCCGTTCCGACTCTTCCTTGCGGTGGCGGAAGCGGGAAATCCCCGCCGCTTCTTCAAAAATCTCACGACGATCTGCACTCTTGACAGATAGAATCTCATCAATTTTGCCCTGGCCGATGATTGAATACCCCTCCCGGCCCAGACCAGTGTCCATGAAAAGCTCATTGACGTCCTTTAGCCGACAGCTGCGCTGGTTGATGTAGTATTCACTTTCCCCCGAACGGTAATACCGCCGGGTGACCATAATCTCCGTCTCCTCCCGGTTGAAGATGTAACCGGAGTTATCCAAAATCAGTGATACTTCGGCATAGCCCATGGGCTTGCGCTGTTGCGTCCCGCCAAAAATCACATCCTCCATTTTGCCGCCCCTGAGAGTGCGGGTGGACTGCTCCCCCATGACCCAGCGGATAGCATCGGAGATATTGGACTTCCCGCTGCCATTAGGACCGACAATGGCGGTGATGTCCTCCCCGAAGGTCAGGACAGTCTTATCAGGAAAGGATTTGAACCCCTGAATTTCCAGGGCACGTAAGTACATGGGCGGCACCTCTTAAGCATTCTTATTTACAGTGCTTTATTATACCAAAAAGGAGGCGGATATGCAACTATTTTTGCCCGAACGGTACCGCCGGTTTTGGGGGTGAGCCACTCCGTGGAGACATTCCAGCGGGACATACGGCAAGGATCATATTGGACAGATCATTCCATGTGGCCTGCGTTGATGCCAAGGGCCAGCCTGACTCGGCTGGCCCTTGATAACACGTTTACCTGTCAAAGGCAGGGTTCATATAGTAGACATTCTTCTGATCCAGCCGTTCCCGGAGATTTTGCACAGCTTCACCAAATCGCTGAAAATGGACGATCTCCCGCTCCCGCAGGAAGCGGATGGCGTTATTGACATCCGGGTCATCGGAAAGTCGGAGAATATTGTCATAGGTCAGTCTGGCCTTTTGCTCTGCTGCCATGTCCTCTGTTAGATCTGCGATGGGATCACCAGTGACGGCAATTGACGCGGCACTCCAAGGGAAACCAGAGGCTGCTGTGGGGTAGACGCCGGTAGTATGATCCACAAAATAAGGGGCAAAGGCGCTCTCCTGAATCTGGCTGTCGGAGAGCTTTCGGGTCAGCTGATGTACAATGCTGCCCACCATTTCGAGATGCCCCAACTCCTCCGTACCGATATCCGTCAGCAGTGCCTGCAAATCGGAACAGGGCATGGAATAGCGCTGGCTCAAATAGCGCAGGGATGCCCCCAGTTCCCCGTCTGGTCCACCATACTGACTTATGATGACAGCGGCTAGCTTGGGGTTCGTGTTCTTGATATTCACTGGGAACTCTAATTTTTTCTCGTAGACAAACATTACTTGCACTCTCCTTCCTGAAACTCCCAAGGCCAGGGGGACTGCAGCCACCGATAAGCGTCAAAGTCCGCCGCATCTGCTTGGGTCAACGGGCCGTACATCTCGGCATAGCGGGCACGGCCCTCCCGCATTAGGGCCACATATTTCCGGAAAAGCTGGAATGCCTCCTGGTCACTGCCATGAGTATCCAGATAGAGGCCCAGTTCGGTGACGACAAATTCCAGCGCCTGCAGCTCCGCCAGAGGGCCGCTGGGGACGGTGCTGCCCTGGGGCATGGCCCGGAAAGGCAGATTTAGCCCTGGGAACAGCGTTCCCTGGCTCAGCGCCTCATCTCTGGAGTACTGTTTTGAACCCTCCTGTTGGAAGGGAACGTACGGATTTGCCAGCGGTGCGCAGAGCGGAAGGCGTCCCTGGCCATCGCTGCAAGCGTGGGTTGTACCGGTATTCTGCATAGGTATTCCTCACTTTGATTTAGAGATTGGATTTGACGGATTCCGACAAATCTATCTCATTATATGCAAGGAGCAGCAAGGCGTGAAATAATTTCCTTGACGAAAGCGGGGATGCTATGATATAGTAAGAACTGTTTATAATGTATATCCCCGGATAGACAGGATACAAAACATTCCCCCTTTTCCCCCCACAGGGGCAAAGTTGGAGGAAAACGGCTTGTTTATAAACAGCCAGAATATGTAGGCGAAGCGAGAGAGGGGCTGCTGCACTGTGGAATATATTACCAGCCGGGCCAACCCACTGGTGGTTCGAATACGCAAGCTCTCCTCCAGCCGGACGGCCCGCCGCCGGGAGGGGCTGTTTATCGGCGATGGGAAAAAACTACTGGGGGAGGCCATCATGGGCGGCGCGGCCCTGGATACGGTGGTATTGACTCAGGGTTTGGAGTGCCCCTCCCTGCCACCCGGAGTCCGGACAGTGACTGTTCCTCCCGGCCTGATGGACTATATCTCCCAGATGGCTGCACCTCAGGGACTGCTCTTTCTCTGCCACATTCCTGATTTAACTCCACCCGAACGCCTGCCTGGCAGCTGCTGGCTAGCATTGGATGGGCTTCAGGATCCCGGCAATGTAGGAACCATCTGGCGTACGGCAGACGCACTGGGCGCGGACGGTCTGCTGCTCACTGGTCGCTGTGCCGATCCCTTCCACCCCAGGACTGTCCGGGCCACGATGGGCGGCATTTTCCGCATTCCGGTCTATGAGATTGCAGAGGATGAATTGCCTAGGCTGACCGCCCGCTCCAACCTGCCCCTGTATGCCGCCGCCCTCAGGGAGGACGCCGTGACTTTGGGGGAGTTTCCCCTCTCCCCTGCCGCTGTTGTCATTGGCAGCGAGGGAAATGGCATATCCCCTGCCCTGCTGGCCCACTGTGATAAGACCCTGCGCATCCCCATGGAGCCGGGGCGCGAATCCCTGAATGCGGCGGCGGCCGCCACCGTCATTCTCTGGACGATGTATTCAAACCGCATAAAGGAGGAAGGAGGCATCCCCCATGTCAGCGCATGATTGGCTCTGGCTTTCCAGCCGTTTGGAGCCTGGCCCCGCATGGCAGGTTCTGGACTATTTCGGTTCGCCGGAAAAAGCACGGTTTGCCGACGCTTCAGAATATGAACGCATCCCCAAGCTCAACGACCGCCAGCGAAAAGCACTGGCTGATCATTCCAACGATCCGGTGAATGAGATCCTTGCTGACTGCCAGCAGAAGCAGATTCATATTGTCACTTGGCAGGACAGTCTCTATCCTGATCGGCTGCGGCAGATGGATGCACCCCCGCTGGTACTCTACTTTCGGGGGCATCCAATCAATCTGGAGGAGGAAATTGCCATTGCTCTGGTGGGAACCCGCTCCGCATCTCCCTATGGTCACAAGGTAGCTACCCGGATGGCTTTCCAGATCACCCGGCAAGGTGGTTTGGTGGTCACCGGTCCGGCCAGCGGCTGTGACCGTGCCGCCCTCTATGGCGCGCTGAAGGCCGGCGGCCCTGTGGTCTGCCTGGTGGCGGGCGGCGTAGATGTCCCCTACATTGGTGATGACGAGAGCCTTCAGCTCTATGAGGACGTGGCTGCCTGCGGCTGCATCATCAGCCCACGTCCACCGGGAACGCCCCACCTGGGGGAATTCTTCAAACTGCGAAATGAGGTGTTGGCCGGATTGACTTTGGGTACTTTGGTAACAGAGGCACCCATGGGCAGCGGTGCCCTGTCGGTAGCGCGGCTGGCACTGGACAATAACCGGGATGTGTACACTGTTCCGGCCAACATTGATGCCCCAGCCTCTGAAGGTAATAATTACCTGCTATGTAAGGGTGAAGCCATGGCGGTGCGCAACGCTGGGGATATCCTGGAGTTTTACTGGTTCCGTTTTCCCCAGTGTCGGAAGGGAGCGCCCGACCTCACCGATGCCCAGGTACAGCAACGCACTAGTCAGCCTGTAAAGAAGAAAGCGTCTCCTGCTCCAGCAGTAGTGGACAATCCAGAGGAATCCGCTATGGAAGAGAGCAGCATAGAGGGCAACCTCTCTGATAACGAGCGTGCCGTGTTGCTGGCTCTTCAGGACGGGCCAATGACCATTGATGACCTGGTCTCCTGCCTTGACATTCCTGTCCGGCGGGTTTCCGCCACCCTGACCGTGCTGACCATCCGAGGCTTGACAGAGGAACTGGCCGGAAGTCGCTTCCTGACCCGTGTGCGGTTGGATCCACTCCCGGAACCCATCTGAATCATTAAAATCCTTTTGGAGGTCTTTCTCAACTATGGAAAAAACTAATCTGGTAATCGTAGAGTCCCCCGCCAAGGCCAAAACCATTGGAAAATATCTGGGTCCCGGCTATACCGTCAAGGCGTCCATGGGCCACGTCCGCGACCTGCCTAAGAGCAAGCTGGGCGTTGATCTAGATCACGGCTTTAAGCCGGACTATCAGCCTATTCCCGGAAAAGAAGACACCATTAAGGATCTGAAAAAGGCTGCTAAAAACAGCGAAAAGGTCTTTCTGGCAACCGACCCGGACCGGGAAGGCGAGGCTATCTCTTGGCATCTGAAAGAGCTTCTGGGCATTCCCGACGAAAAGACCTATCGGGTCACCTTTAATGAGATCACAAAAAAGGTGGTCACTGAGTCCATCGCCCATCCCCGGCCCATTGACCAGGATCTAGTGGATGCCCAGCAAGCCCGGCGTATCCTAGATCGCATTGTGGGATATCAGCTCTCTCCCCTGCTGTGGCGCAAGATTCGGCGGGGGCTGTCTGCCGGACGGGTGCAGTCTGTAGCCACCCGGCTGGTGGTAGAGCGGGAGGAGGAGATTCGGGCCTTTATCCCTCAGGAGTACTGGACAATTGATGTAAAGTTGAACCGCCTTGTACCTCGTGTTGGCTCTTTTCTGGCCCACTATCACGGCACGGACGGCAAAAAGCGGGAGTTGAACTCCCAGGCTGAGGCGGACGCTGTTCTGGCGGATGTACAGGACGCCGCTTTTGTGGTTTCCCAGGTGAAGCGCACGGAAAAGCGGCGGCAGCCCGCCCCTCCGTTCAATACCTCCAGTCTGCAGCAGGAGGCCTCCCGCAAATTAAATATGACTCCCCGGCGCACCATGGCCGTGGCCCAGCAACTCTATGAGGGTGTGGACATCGAAGGGTTGGGTACTGTTGGACTTATCACCTATATGCGTACTGATTCCCTGCGACTCTCTGAGGAGGCCGTCAGTGCTGCCAGAAGTATCATCAAAAGCCGTTACGGCGCAGACTACTGTCCCCCGGAGCCTCGGCAATTTAAGACCAAAAGCAACGCCCAGGATGCCCATGAAGCTATCCGTCCCTCCGATGTCACACTGACGCCGGAGATGGTTCGCAAGAGCCTGACTGCGGAACAGAACCGACTCTATAAGCTGATCTGGAGCCGCTTCCTCTCCTGCCAGATGGCAAATGCCGTCTATGATAACGTCTCCATTGATGTCACCGCTGGCCCCCACCTCTTCCGGGCCACCCACTCCGCCCTGAAATTCTCCGGCTTTACAGCCGTCTATGAGGAGGGACAAGACGATGAGGAGGCCCGCCACAACACCCCCTTGCCCGATCTCTCCCCAAGGGAGCAGTTGGACTGCATCAGCAGCAGCAAGGCACAACACTTTACACAGCCTCCCGCCCGGTTTACCGAGGCCAGCCTAATTCGTATGTTGGAGGAACAGGGAATCGGTCGGCCCTCCACCTATGCCCCCACCGTGTCCACCATCCTTGACCGATACTATGTTCTCAAAGAGGGTAAAGCCCTTCGTCCCACGCCCTTAGGAGAGGTTGTCACCGGACTGATGAAGGACAAATTCACTGATATTGTAGACCCGTCTTTCACTGCCCATATGGAGGAATCTCTTGATCAAGTGGAGACAGGCAAGCAAAATTGGATCCAGGTGCTGGACAGCTTTTACAGCGGATTTCACAATGAACTGGAAACGGCGGAGCGGGAGCTGGACGGCACCCGTATTCCTATTCCAACCGAGCAGTCCGATGAGGTCTGCGATCTGTGCGGCAGTCCCATGGTGGTGAAAATCGGCAAATTTGGTCGTTTTCTCGCCTGCTCCAATTGGCCGGACTGCTCCTTCTCCAAGCCTATCCCTATTGTCATGCCAGGTCGTTGTCCCAAGTGCAGCAGCCGCCTGTTGAAAAAAACCAGCCGTAAAGGTTATACCTTTTACGGCTGTGAGCGCAATCGTGTGACTTCCGGCACCCCTTGTGACTTTATGACCTGGGATGTCCCCGTGCAGGATAACTGCCCAGAGTGCGGCCAGACCATGTTCAAGCTATCCGGCCGAGGGGCGAAAAAGCCCTTCTGTATTAACCCGGAATGCGGTCTCTTTCTGCCGGAGGATCAGCGGGGCTACCGCCGCAAGCCCAGGTCTGAAGATGAGAACCGAAAGCCTACCGGGGCAGAGGAAAAAGAGCTGACTGCCGGAGCGTCCCTCAAGGCCGGTGCGAAACCTGCGCGTTCTGCAAAGAAAGCCCCCTCCAGGATGAAAGAGGCATCTACACGGGCAAAAAAGTCCGAAGCAAAAGTGTCCGCCACCAAGAAAAGCGCGTCCGGGACGGTTGCCGCCAAGCCCAAGCGCCAGCTTTCTGAAGCACAAAAGGCGGCTCTGGCAGCAGGACGGGCCAAGGCAAAGGCTAACCGTGAGGCCGCCAAGGATCGGAAGACGGAGGTCTGACTATGGAACAGGCAACAGTCGTTGGCGCAGGGCTGGCAGGCTGCGAAGCCGCTTGGCAGCTGGCGGAGCGGGGCATCCCTGTTCTGCTCCGGGAGATGAAGCCGGAAAAGTCCACCCCCGCCCACCATAGTCGGGACTTTGCCGAGCTGGTCTGCTCCAACTCCCTGCGCAGCGACCAACTGGAAAACGCCGTGGGTCTGCTGAAGGAGGAACTGCGTCGGTGTGGCAGTCTTATTCTCTCCTGTGCCGACACCCACCGGGTGGCGGCAGGCAGCGCCCTGGCTGTGGATCGTCTGGGCTTTTCCCGGGCAGTGACCGATCGGATCCGCAGCCACCCCAATATCACGGTCATTCCCGGTGAGGTGACGGAGATCCCCTCGGAGGGAGAAGTCATCCTGGCTTCCGGCCCTCTGACATCTGACGCCCTGGCAGCGGATATTGCCGCCCATTTGGGTCAGACGGGCTATCTCCACTTTTTCGATGCCGCCGCTCCCCTGGTAACTTTTGAGAGTATCGACATGTCAAAGGCGTGGTTTGCCTCCCGCTATGACCGGGGTACGCCGGACTACATCAACTGCCCCATGAATCAGGAGGAATATACCGCTTTCTGGACTGCGCTCTGTGCAGCCCGCCAGTCTATTCTCCACGGATTTGAGGATCAGAACGTCTTTGAGGGCTGTATGCCGGTGGAGGTCATGGCCCGGCGAGGGAAGCAAACGCTGTGCTACGGCCCTCTGAAGCCAGTGGGCCTCCCCGACCCCCGCACCGGCCGGGAGCCTTATGCTGTGGTGCAGCTCCGGCGGGACAACGCCAACGGGACGGTATATAATCTGGTAGGCTTCCAAACCCACCTGGCTTTTCCGGAGCAGCGCCGGGTCTTTTCTATGATTCCGGGGCTGGAGCAGGCAGAATTTGTCCGATATGGCGTGATGCACCGGAACACCTATCTGGACTCTCCCAGACTGTTGGATCGCTATTACCGGGTGAAGAAGGAGCCAAGGCTGTCCTTTGCCGGACAGATTACCGGAGTGGAGGGCTATGTGGAGTCCACTGCCTCCGGCTTACTGGCGGGCATCGAACTGGCCAATCGGATGCTGGGCAGAAACCCGGCTGATTTCCCCGCCGAAACCGCTATAGGCGCCTTGGCCCTCTATATCAGCAACGGGAGTATTACTCAGTTTCAGCCTATGAACATCAACTTCGGCATCATCCCTCCCTTGGGCTATCGGGTGAAGGGGAAACGCAACAAAAACGCCGCCTTGAGCCAGAGAGCTCTGGATGCGTTGAAGGAGGTCAAGCTATGAAGATTATCGTGGACGCCATGGGCGGTGACCTGGCTCCTGCCGCTCCGTTGGAGGGATCGCTGGCAGCCAACCGTCTCTATGGTTGTGAGGTCATTCTTGTGGGCCGCCAGGAGGAGCTTCAAAAGGCTCTGGAGGTTCAAGGCCATACCCGATTGCCGGAGGGCGTTGAAATTGTAAACGCCACCGAAATCGTAGAGATGTGTGATGACCCCACTATGGTCTGCCGCCGCAAGCGGGATTCCTCCCTGACGGTGGGGCTGAACCTCCTGCGGGACGGCGGCGGGGACGCTCTGGTTTCAGCCGGCTCTACCGGTGCTCTGCTAGCCGGGGCAACTCTCATTGTCAAACGCATCAAGGGTGTCAAGCGGGCCGCCGTGGCCCCGGTCATCCCCGTGGGAGCGCGGGGCTGCATTCTCATTGACGCCGGAGCTAACTCCGAATGCACGCCGGAGTATATGGTTCAGTTCGCCCATATGGGCGCCTGCTGCGCCCGCACCCTGCTAGGGACGGAAAATCCCAGAGTAGGCCTTTTGAACATCGGCTCCGAGTCATCCAAGGGGACGCCCCTCTATCAGCAGGTATATGGCCTGCTCTCCGCCGTCGGAGAGACGGGAACGCTGAATTTCATTGGCAACGTTGAAGGCCGTGAGGCCGCCGAGGGTAAAGCCGATGTCATCGTGGCTGACGGTTTTACAGGGAATATCTTCCTCAAGACACTGGAGGGTACCGCATCCTATATGTCCAGCAGGATGAAGCAGATGTTTTTGAAGTCCGCCAAGACCAAGGTAGCCGCCCTGCTTTTAAAGGACGGCATTGCCGATTTCAAAAGGGCGATGGACTACCGGGAAACCGGCGGCACCGCCCTGCTGGGCATTACCCGCCCGGTTATCAAGGCCCATGGATCATCAGACGCTTACGCTTTCCAGAATGCCATCCGTCAGGCATCGCAGGCGGCGGAGAGCGGCCTGTCTGAGGCCATCGCCCAGGCGGTGCAGCTATGAGGACGCTGGAAGAACGGCTGGGCTACCGCTTTAAAAATATTGCTCTGCTGGAAAACGCCCTAACCCACAGCTCCTATGCCAATGAACACCGGTGGAAGAAGCTGGAGAGCAATGAACGTTTGGAATTTCTGGGTGACGCTGTTCTGGGCATGGTGGTGGCCGACCATCTGTTCCGAAACTATCCTCATGTCCCTGAGGGAGAGTTGACCCGACTGCGGGCCAGCTTGGTCTGCGAGGGCAGCTTGGTGGTAGTGGCCCAGGGACTGGAACTGGGCAGCTATCTGAAACTGGGCCGAGGTGAGGAGTTGGGTGGTGGACACACCCGCCCCTCCATTTTGGCCGATGCTGTGGAGTCCGTGCTGGCCGCTGTCTATCTGGACGGAGGGCTGACCGCTGCCACAGGCATCATCAAAAAATTTATTTTGGAACAGAGCATCCAGGTCAGCCAGGGTACGCATGACTACAAGACCGCCTTGCAAGAGCTGGTTCAGCGCAAAAATGGACAGGAACTGTCCTACCGGCTGGCGAGCGAATCCGGACCCGACCACGCCAAGCAGTTCTCCATGGAAGTCCTGCTGAACGGTGAGGTGGTGGGCAGCGGCACAGGTCACAGCAAAAAGGAGGCGGAACAGAACGCCGCCCGAGGTGCTTTGGAGCTGCTGCAAAAGCGGAGATAAAACAATGTGTAAGGGCGGCGGAGTACCAGTCTCCGCCGTCCTCAGATTGTCAAAGCATCAAATTATGAGGAATTTTTTCAGAACAGAACGCGAGCCGCAGAGGAAATCCCCTGCGGCCCTCTGAGCTTTAATCAATAGTTTCTGGCCTGAAGCTCAAAATACGCTTGGGGATGGTTACAGACAGGGCAAATCTCCGGGGCAGCAAGGCCCACCACCACATGGCCGCAGTTGCGGCACACCCAAATACTTACACCGCTCTTTTTGAAGACCTCCTGAGCCTTCACATTGCTTAACAGCTTTCGATAACGCTCCTCGTGGGTCTTTTCGATGGCACCCACCGCTCGGAACTGGGCAGCCAGTTCATGAAATCCCTCATCCTCGGCATCCTTTGCCATGCGTTCATACATATCAGTCCACTCATAGTTCTCACCCTCGGCAGCGTGGAGCAGGTTCTCCTCCGTGTCACCCAGCTCACCCAATGCCTTGAACCACAACTTGGCGTGTTCCTTTTCATTTTCCGCCGTCTCCAAAAAGAGGGCTGCGATCTGCTCATAGCCCGCCTTTTTTGCTACAGAAGCATAAAAGGCATATTTGGTCCGGGCCTGCGTCTCTCCGCTAAAGGCCTCCCAGAGGTTCTGTTCGGTTTTGGTGCCTGCATAGGGGTTGTTTGCCACGATAAAGACCTCCTTGTGTCTGTCGGCCCATCACTTTTCGCTGGGGCCGGTGTGTTGTTTGCCTCACATTCAAAAGCTGACGGCGCAGCCACTCGCCATCGACTCCTGTTATCAGTATAGCACTCTCGGCATTCGCTGTCAATCGGAAGGCTTTGTCGAAAGCCGAGGAAAATAATGCCATCTCTTCCAGCATTCAAAGCTCTTGCCGCCCTTCCAGCGCCCGCATCAGGGTCACCTGGTCGGCATATTCCAGGTGGCTGCCCACCGGCACGCCGTAGGCAAGGCGGGTAACTCTGACACCAAAAGGCTTAAGCATTCGGGCAAGATACATGGCAGTGGCCTCCCCCTCAGTGTCGGGATTGGTGGCCATAATGACTTCATCCACCCCACCGGCAGCCACCCGCTGGATCAGAGAGCTGATACGCAGATCATCCGGCCCCACCCGGTTCATGGGAGATATAACACCGTGGAGGACGTGATAACTCCCCCGGTATCCCCCACCCCGCTCCATAGCCACCACGTCCTTAGGGTCAGCCACCACACAGATAGTGGAACTGTCCCGAGTGGCACTGCGGCAAAGAGCGCAGGGGCCTTCTCCCTCTGTCAGCCCTTGGCAGATGGGGCAGGTGGTCACCGTTCGCTTGGCGTCCCGGATGGCATCGGCAAAGGCATCCGCCTCATCCTCCGGTAGGGAGAGGACAAAAAAAGCCAGACGTTGGGCGGATTTTACACCGATACCCGGCAGTCGGGCAAACTGCTGTATCAGCTTCTCCAGGGCCGGGGGGAAATACTGCATATTCATCGGGAAGCCTCCCGCAGAGCAGCAATGGCAGCGGAAGGGTCCTCCGCTCCAAAAACAGCGGAGCCTGCCACCAGCACATCCGCTCCTGCTTCTATCACCAAGGGGGCGGTTCGGGGGTCAATCCCTCCGTCCACTTCCAGCCGGCATTTAGGGTTATAATCATCCAAAATTGACCGCACCTGGCGGATGGTGTCCAGCTGTTCCTGCAGAAAGGGCTGGCCGCCGAAACCCGGCTCCACCGTCATCACCAGCACCATATCCAGCTGCTCCACATAGGGCAGAATGGCTCGGGCCGAGGTAATGGGCCGCAGGGCCACCGCCTTCTTGACGCCGAATTCCTCCATCAGGGCCAACGCCCTGACAATACCTGTGGGGTGGTCGGCCGCCAGATGGACGGAGATCATATCCGCCCCTGCCCTGGCAAATTCCCGAATATAGCGGTCGGGCTTCTCAATCATCAGGTGGACATCCAGAAAGAGATCAGTATACCGCCGCACATCCCGGCAGACGGGGAGTCCAAAGGAGAGATTTGGCACGAATGCACCATCCATCACGTCAAAGTGGAGCCAATCCGCCGTCTTGACCCGGTCGATGTCCGCCCCCAGCCGGGCAAAGTCGGCGGAGAGGATGGATGGCGCGATGAATACCGTCTGATTTTTGTTCTTCATGAAAATTTTACCTTTCGTTTGCGGTATGGCCATATTTTTCTGTTATGCTCTTTCGTAATGTGCAGTTCCGCACCGCCTGGCCCGTTCCGACATAGGATACAAGGCGGAACCAGGGCACATCCTCTCGACGAAAGCTGCCCCGCGTCCAGCCCGGAAGTCTACTCTCCCTCCCACCCGGCAATTGGGCCATGGGTCTGGGCCGTCCGCTTTTCAGATAAAAGCCCTCCGCCGCCTGAATCTGACGGACGACGGAGGGCCTCGAACTCAGGAGTAAATCTCCTCCGTCAGCACCACCTGGGCGTTGTAGCCCTCGGCCCGCAGCGCCTCCAGAATGGCGGCCCTGTGGGCGTGGCCTTCGGCCTCAAGCGTCACCCGCAGTTCCACCCCGCTCTGACGGTTGATATTGACGAACTGATTGTGATCCAGCTTGATGATATTTCCATTCTCCCGGGCTAAAATCCCCGCTACCCGCAGCAGCTCACCGGGGCGGTCAGGCAATTGGACAGAAAATGTGAAGATACGGCCCCGGCTCACCAGGCCGTGCTGGATCAGAGAGGACTTGGTGATGACATCCATATTGCCTCCAGAAAGGATG
>CAYUUP010000015.1:0-24674 GCA_964447925.1 uncultured Oscillospiraceae bacterium | reverse complement strand
AAAGGCCGCCGGGAGGCCTGCAAACAGCCGGTCGAGTCCGGCATCCCGTACAAATAATGTGGGTTTAAACGAAACCATCACGAACCGAGCAGGGAGAAAATCAGTCTTCTGTGTCCTCCTCGTCCTCAAAGAGAACCTCAAGGAATTCCTGGTAGACAGCCTCCAACTCCTGGTCATCGTCAATGGTGGCCAGCAACTCCTCGCCGTCCTCCTGAATTACCTTCAGAAGGATCAGGCCCATCTCCTCGCTGTCCTCGTCCTGCCCTTCCTCCAGGGTGGGGAAGAACGCCCGGTACTCTTGACCGTTATATTCCAGCGAGTCGATATATTCCAGTTCAAACGTGTTACCCTCGTCATCCGTCACTGTGACGAATACAGCTTCTTCGTCCAATAGGGATCACCTTCCTTTTGCTTGCGCTGTTATTGTACCCCAAAACGGCGCAGATTGCAAGAGGAAATTTTCGGCGGCACGGCAACTGGGCGTGCGGTTTCATTTTTTGAGGGGATTTATGCCCCAAAATCTTCCAGCAGGGCGGCCAACTCCTGACGGGTTTCCGCCCGGATGCCCGACTCCAAATCGTTCTGGTCCGCCTCCGGCAGCAGGGCGACGGGGATGCTGGTGCGCATTACCAGTTCATCCCCCTGATAGACGCAGAGATAGCCCTCTTCTGCCACTAGCAGATAGGCCGTATCCTCCGGCGCCAGCTTCTCTGTTTCTGCCAGCGGCTGGGAGGAAAGAGCGGGAACAGCAGTCAACGACGTATAGACTGCTGCCCCGGAAAGGCCCACTGCCCCGGCGGCCAGCACCGCTGAGAGAATCACCCGATAACGTTCCATTAAAACCCCTCCTGTCATCTATAGTCTTGCCCAAAAAAGGCAAATATAAACATCTGAAAGGAGCCAAAAAAGCAGGCCAGACTTGACAATTACAGGTCAAGCGGTTATAATGGAGCGGTAATGCAGTCAAATATCCGATTATGTGGCCGTACACGGCTGGTTCCATCCGCCGCGTCTGAATTGCCCCCTGTGTTGTATTACTATGTATGAATGCGCGAAGGAGGAACCTCGCATGGCAAAGAAAAAAAGCAGTCCCGGCCTCCGTGCATTGCGGATTACGGGCAAGGTCTTTAAGTGGTTCTTTATTGTGCTGGGTACCTTGCTCCTGATCGGGGCTGTCACCTGTGCTTTCCTGGCTATCTATGGCGCCAACTATGTCAACAATGTCATCTTGCCCGAGGTGGAGGAGAGCAATCTGGTACTCACCTCCTTTGATCCCGACCAATCCTCTGTAGTCTACTACTTGAATGCCGATGGGGAATATGAAGAGCTGGAGACTTTCTATGGCCAGGAAAACCGCATTTGGGTGTCTTACTCTGAAATGCCGGAAAACCTGATCCGTGCGACTGTAGCGATTGAGGATAAGCGCTTTTGGACCCACAGCGGCGTAGATTGGATCCGTACCGGCAAGGCGGCACTAAATATGCTTACCGGCGCGGATGTGCAGGGCGGATCCACCATTACCCAACAGCTCATTAAAAACCTGACCCAGAACGATGATGTGACCGTCAAGCGGAAGCTACTGGAGATATTTCAGGCTCTTCAGTTGGATGGGGACTACAGTAAGGAGGACATCCTGGAGTGGTACCTCAACAACATTTTTCTGGGCCGGCGCTGCTATGGCGTCTATACTGCATCCTACAAATATTTCGGCAAGGACGTCACCCAGTTGGATCTGGCCGAGTGTGCTTGCCTGGTGAGTATCACCAACAACCCCAGCTATTATGATCCCTACAACTACCCAGAACATGTCAAGAGCCGGGCAGCTTTGGTTTTGCAGCAGATGTATAAGCAGGAGCTGATAACCGAGACGGAGGAGATTGCTGCCCTGTCTGAGATCGGATATCTGCCCGACGGTGGCGCCGACAGCAGCGGCTATCCCACTTATGCCTACAACGCTGGCGCAGATGCCCTGACTTTCACTGATGGCTCATCTCAGATGGAGGAAGAGGAAGAAGCTGCTAGTACCTCTAGTGAATACTGGTCCTGGTATGTAGATGCTCTCTATGAGGAACTGGTGGATGATCTGATGGAAGAATATGGCTATACCAAGAGCGTGGCCCAGACCATGCTCTACTCCGGTGGGCTGACCATTTACAGCTGCTTTGACGCCGAGGTACAGGCGTCGGTGGATGAGGTATACACCGATCGCTCTAACCTGGATTATACCTCATCCTCCGGCGAGGAGATGCAGTCTGGCATCACCGTCATCGACAACGAAACCGGCGCCGTGGTGGCCCTCTCCGGCGGTATCGGAGAAAAAACCGGCAACCGGATCTGGAACAACGCTACCCAGGCTGTCCGGCAGCCTGGCTCATCTATTAAACCCCTGTCTGTCTACGCGCCGGCCCTGGAGGAGAGCGTCATCCTTCCTTCCTCTGCCGTGGATGACTCCCCTTTTATGGAACTCGGCGGCAACCCTTGGCCCTCCAACTCCAGCGACAAATATTCTGGCCTGACTTCGGTTTATACCGGCGTGGTCAAATCGCTGAACACCGTGGCCGTCAAGACCCTGGATATGGTTGGGCTGGAGACATCCTACTCCTATTTGGAGGACGCTTTCGGTCTTACTACCCTAGTGGATTATATGGTGACGAGCAGCGGCAGCGTCAAATCTGATATCGACTATGCCACCTTGGCTCTGGGGGGGCTGACTAAGGGCGTCACCACCTATGAGATGGCGGGGGCTTACTCCGTCTTTGCCCGGGATGGTGTGTATATCGAACCCCATATGTATACCCAGGTGTTGGACATCGACGGAAATGTCATTCTCAGTAATGATTCCATCGGCGAAGCTGTCCTCAGTTCCGATACCGTCTTCTATATCAACTATATGCTGGAGGGCGTGGTCAACGAAAGCTCCGGCACTGGCAGAAGGGCACAGATTTCCGGCATGACAGTGGCCGGCAAGACGGGTACCACCACCGCCAAGCGGGATCTCTGGTTTGCAGGCTACACTCCCTATTACACCGCCGTAGTCTGGACGGGCTATGAAAAATCCTCTGACACCATTAGTTCATCCAACAATCTGTCTGTTACCCTGTGGCAGAAGGTCATGGCTAAGATACACGAGAATTTGGATGATGCGGACTTCCCCAACGGCGGCCAGCAGATTGTCACTGCCACTTATTGTACCGCTAGCGGGCTTCTGGCCACAGGCGCTTGCACTGAGGCTGGATGCGCCGCAAAGGGTACCTTTATCAAGGGGGATGTCCCCACAGAATACTGCACCCTCCACACCACCATCACCATTTGCTTGGACTCCCCCATTTCAGAAGACGGTGACCATTATCACATTGCAACAGGATACTGCGTCAATACCGAGGAGATCGGTGTGCTGGACTATGAACGCACCGGTGCCGCAGCCTTGGTCACTATCGGGGATGAATCCACCTTCCTTTCCTACTATGAAGCGGCGGGAGAATGCCCCATACACGGTGAAGACTGGGCTGTCGGCGCAGCCACCCAAACTGTTACCACCGATTCTGCCAGATACACCAAGCAGGTGGGAGACAGCCCCTTCAACCTGAACGCCAGGGCCGTGGACGGCAACGGCACTGAAAATGAGAACATCACTTATCAATACACCAACAACGGTGTCATTTCCATGACCTCTGACGGCACTGTCACCATTCTCTCCGCCGGCACGGCCACCATCTATGTGACCGCCGCCGCCACAGACTATGCCCCAGAAGTTACCATCACGGTCACTGTGATAGTGACGGATCCCTCAATTGACGGGTCAGATATTGAGAATGAGAGTGGGGGAAGGTAGTCTGCTCAGCGGCTATGCCAGTTCAGATGTCTCCCTGAAATATTGGGCATTCAGTGGATTTCCGCCTGGAAAGCGCGTCGCCAGACGCGCTTTCTTCACCTTCTGAAATTGTCATTTCTTGAAATTATTTGTCATAATTTTGCAATAAATTCGCATTTTTCCTCTTTCCCTCCCTCCCGTTTTATGTTATAATACTGTCGAACTTTGGAGTATGATGCAAAGGAGGAGTCTCTCATGCCCATTTCCACTGGGAAGCAGACCCATGTTCCCAAGCGATACATCACCGAGATGAATACCAGGCCCTCGTCCCCCAAGCGATCCAATGGCTGGAAAAAAATTCTGCCCATCGGCGTGATTGCTGCGGCAGTTCTGCTTGCTGTTATCTGCATCATTATTTTTGCTGTCAAGAGCAGAAAACCGACCCAGGCTGAAGAACCTATCGTCCCCGCTTCTGTGGGAATCCTAATGCCTGACAGCACTGTGTCCCGTTGGCGGAAAGATGCCAATACCCTTTACACCTCTTTGTCTAAGCTGGGCTATTCCGTCAGCATCCGCTATGCCGAGGGAGATCCTGACACTCAAATTCAGCAGCTTCAGGAGCTTAGGGATGCCGGCTGCCAGGTCATTCTGGTGGCGTCGGTGGACGGCAATGCCATGAGTGCGGCCATTACCGAGCTTCAAACGCCCAGCGAGGACAGCGAAACGGAGACAGAAGCTGACACGGAAACGGGAGCGGGAACCGGATCCGGCACAGAAGCAGGGGAGGAAGATGAGATGGGAGCCGATCTCTCCCCTGTGGATGATAATCTCATCGTCATTGCCTATGACAGCTTTCTCTCCAACTGCGATTATGTTGACTTTTACATCGGCACAGACCCCTACGAGTCAGGCTATCTCCAGGCTGCCTATTTGGTTGAAACGCTGGATCTGGCCAACGACACCAGTTCTGTCTATCATCTGGAAATTTTCGCCGGAGATGCCGAGGATCCCTATCAGCAGATGTACTACGCCGGCGGTATGGATATGCTCCAGCCTTACATCGACTCCGGGCAGCTGGCCGTCCTTTCCGGCAAGACAGAGCTGGAAAGCTGTGCTATTGCAGACGGCTCCGCTGAGAGCGCCCAGAGCCGGATGTCTGAAATCCTCTCCAGTTCCTACACCGATGGAACCTCGCTCCACGCTGTTTTCTGCACCAGTGACGAAATGGCGCAGGGTGTTATATCTGCTCTGGTTTCGGGATATACAGGGCATGTCTACCCATATATTACCGGCAGCGGCTGCCTGGAAGAAAATCTGGCCTACCTGCTGTCCGGCTATCAGGCTATGGATCTAGTGAATTACACCGATGGTATGGCTGAGGATGCCGCTATGCTCATCAGCTATATTATGGAGTACCTCTATCCCCCTGAAGAAGAGCCTGATGGCACAGACAGTGACAGCCTGCCCGGGGATGCTGAAAATACGGAGGACAGCACCGGGACGGAAAATGCCACTGATATGGAAATCACTACGGAGGCGGAGAATGCCACTGATACGGATAGCGTCACGGATACAGTGGACAATTCCACAGATGCTGTTGCCGGTGATGCCGACGGGGATGAGCCTGGCACCGATGGAGCCGGTGAGGATGAAGAGGAGCAGCCTGACGTCTATGTACCCGGTACTATGGTCACTGGCGAGGACGTTACCCTGACGGAGGCTCTGGAGAGTGTGCTGTTCTTCTCTGACTATCTGGACAACGGCAGCATCGCAATTCCCTCTCTGCTGTTTTATGGCGTTGCCGTCACCTCCGGAAACTATGCCGAAACGCTTGTCGAAACCGGCTTGTTTTCCCTGGCGGAGGATGGCACTTTGATCGCTGAACCGTAACGAGGAGGCTGAGTACCCATGTTCTTTGATACCCATGCCCACTATGATTCTGGGCAATTCAAGGCTGACCGGGATACGCTGCTGGCCTCCCTGCCTCGGCAGGGGGTGGATTTGGTGCTGAATCCCGGATGTGACCTGGAAAGCTCCCGGGCTGCCGTGGACTATGCCCGGAGGTACCCCCATGTCTACGCCGCCGTGGGCTTCCACCCCAGCGACTGTGGCAGTTGGACAGACAGCTCTCTCCAGTGGCTGGAACTGCTGGCCACCGGCTGTGACAAGGTTCGGGCTATCGGGGAGATCGGGCTGGACTACTACTGGAAGGACAATCCGCCCCGCTCCCACCAGCAGGCCGTTCTCCGGGCACAGCTGGAACTGGCTGCCCGGCTGAAGCTGCCCGTCATTATCCATGACCGAGAGGCCCATCAGGACTGCCTGAATATTGTCCGGGAGGCGGTTGCGCAGCATCCTGGCCTGCGGGGGGTCTATCACTGTTATTCCGGCGGGGTGGAGGACGCCAAGACTCTGGTCAAGCTGGGCTGGATGCTGTCCTTCACTGGTGCCATCACCTATAAAAACGCCAGAAGGTCCCTGGAGGTCATCGAGATGCTGCCCATGGATCGCATTATGATCGAAACGGACTCCCCCTATCTATCCCCTGTCCCATTCCGGGGCAAGCGGAACGACTCCACTCATGTGCGGTTTGTGGCGGAGAAAATCGCCGAGGTCAAAAGACTGACCCTTCCCGAGGTGGCGGCGATTACCAAGGAGAACGGAAAGCGGTTCTTTGACATCAGCTGAGAGATTGTACAGAAAAAATCCCGCTGTCCCCTGTGCTGCAGGGGGCAGCTTTTTTGCGGTCTGCGCCCTTGTGATCTGCCCCCTGAAATGATATAATAAGGGCATAAAATGGCCCGCTATCGGGACGCAAAGAGGCGGAGAAATTATGTGGGAATATGGATTTGGCATTGACGTAGGTGGCACCGCCATCAAAACAGGATTGTTCCGGCAGGATGGCACGGTGGTTGGACAGTGGCAGTTTCCCACCGATGTCCGGGATAATGGCAGCAGAATCCTGCCCCATATCAATGACATGGTTCGGCGTGTCATGGAATCCCACAGGCTGACTTCGGAGCAGGTGGCTGGGCTGGGCATCGGTGTACCTGGCCCCGTCCTGGCCGATGGTACGGTACTGGGTTGCGTCAATCTGGGCTGGGGCGTGTTGAACCTGCCAGAACTGCTGGGACGGCTCACCGGACTGCCGGTGCGGGCGGCCAATGATGCCAATCTGGCGGCACTGGGCGAGAGCTGGCGAGGCGCCGGCCAGGGCTATGACAGCGTACTTTTGGTGACGCTGGGTACCGGCGTAGGCGGCGGTGTGGTGCTAAACGGAAGGGTTCTCACGGGACGCCGGGGCGGCGCCGGAGAGATCGGACATCTGCCTATGTTTCCAGAGATGGAGGATGCCTGCTCCTGCGGCAAACGGGGCTGCATGGAGCAGCTTGGCTCCGCCACCGGTCTGCTGCGGGAGGCCAAAGGGCTGGGCGTCACAGGCCCCGAACCCCTGACTCCAAAGGCAGTATGCGACCTAGCCCGGCAGGGAGACCTCCTTGCTCTGGAGGCCCTGCACCGTACCGCCGATGCCGTGGGCCGGGGATTAGCCAATGCCTGCTGTCTGGTGGATCCGGAGATTATTCTCATCGGGGGCGGACTGTCTCTGGCGGGGGATATCCTGCTAGATCCGATTCGGGCTGCGTTGGAACGTTATGTCTTCCCGCCACTAAGGGGAACGCCGGTGCTGCCGGCGGCGCTGAGCAATGACGCCGGGATATTCGGTGGCGCGAGACTGATTTTCGACAGCAGTGAAGTCAGAGCAGTGCCGCAATGTCAGCGGGCAGCGGACTTTGAAACGCCAGCTGCGCCCCGGTAACGGGATGGCAAAAGGATATAAAGGACGAGTGGAGGGCGGGACGGCCGATGAGACGAGTGTCCTCTCTTCCATATAGGAAATCCCCTGTCAGGGGACAACCCAGCCAGGCCATATGCACTCGGATCTGGTGGGTGCGTCCCGTCTCCAGTTCCAGCTCCACCAGCGTACGGCTCCCTGACGTCTGCTGCGTCCAATAACGGGTGACGGCAGCATCTCCATCTGGGCGCACCTCACGGCGCAGAGCGGAGTCCTCGCATCGGCCAATGGGCGCATCCACCCGCCCGGCGGGGGGATGCGGCAGGCCATCGCACACGGCCAGGTAACGGCGGAGGAAGGTTTCCGTGTGGAGCTGCTGTTTCAGCCCCTCCTGGGCATAGGGGTGCTTGGCAACCACCATCAGGCCGGAGGTTCCCTTGTCCAGCCGGTGGACCGGGTGGAAGGCGGCTTCTATAGGAGAACTCTGGAAATGCCAGGTGAGAAAATTCCCCAAGGTGTCCCGCCAATGGCCGGGGCCAGGGTGGACCGTGACACCGGGAGGCTTGTCCAGCACCACCAGATCGGCGTCCTCATAGAGGATATTCAGTACCCCCTCCACCGCTTCCACATGCCCGTCCGGCGGAGCGGACACCCGGACGGACAGCAGCTGTCCCGCCTGGGGCCGCATTCGGGTATTTGTTCGCTGCCCGTCCAGCGTAATGCCGTCCGGCAGGAATTTTGCCCGGCGGAGGACGGTACCGGAAATCTTCAATTCCTGACGAAGGAGAGTGCTGACCCGCTCCCCAGCCTGCTCTGGAGAGACAGCCACTGTCAGATATCTGGGTATCTGGGCCTCTGCCTTGTTCAATTTATCGCTCAACGGATGATTCCCCTTTCCGCGTCTATTCCCCCGGCGCCTCAGCCGCAGCAGCATGCAAAGCCGGTCACCTTGCAAGGACAAACCGGATTTGCGTCTGTCTGCTCCGTGCTGGCTCCGGAATAATCCTCCTCCACGGTGGGAAAACTGTCCTGTGACAGCACATCCTGATGAAGGAGGTTCTTTATGAATGGAAAACGCTGGCCCCGCGTTCTTGTCGGAGCGGGCCTGACTGTGGCCCTTACCCTCTCTCCTATATTCTCCGCGTATGCCCTGCCTTTCTTTAACGGAAACAAGGCGCCAGAGTGGGAGAGTTTCTCCCTCCATGGTGTCGTGGGAGAAGCCGTCTGCTTTGATGCGGAGGACTTTCTCTCCCATGGCACGGAAACCGAGTTTCTGATGCTGACCACCCTGCCGGATTCCACCGCCGCCACCCTCCAGCTGGGTACCGTTCTGCTCCAAGTCGGCGACCGGCTGGATGTGGACGCCCTGCCGGATTTGGTATTCTATCCCCTGGACGGTAGCACAGAATATACCTTTTCCTTCATCCCAGTACGGAATGAGCAGGAGGGCGCGGAGTTCACCGTCACTGTAATCCTGACGGAGGAGGAAAATTTGCCCCCGGAGGCATCGGCCATTTCCCTAGTTACCTGTAGGAATGTGGCTGTCAACGGCCAGTGTCAGGCCACTGATCCGGAAGAGGATGCGATCACCTTCCGCCTGGTGGATTCCGCCGCGAGAGGTTCGGTGGAACTTAAGGAGGACGGCTCCTTTGTCTATGCCCCCTACAGGGGTAAGACAGGGAAGGACAGCTTCTCCTATGTGGCGGTGGATAGCGCCGGAAATACCTCTGCGCCAGCCACTGTGCAGGTGGTCATTGAAAAGCTGAGATGAGTTGCCCCCGGCTTGCCCCTCCCATAAAGGAGATAAGCCGAGGATACTTTTGTGATTTTGGAGAAGAAAATATGAACCAGTCGTAAAAAATACGGAAATCCTCTTGCACTTTGGCTCAAAAACGAGTAAAATCATGTTACAACAACGCCCATCCCTATATCAGTCAGAGTTATTAACAGGAGGAATCCATTATGAACAGCAATAGCAATTTTAAAGATGCCATAAACAAGGCTGGTGATATCGCTCAGACCGCTGTGGTTATGGTCGGGGATCTGGCTCAAGAGGGCGCCGTCCGGGCCAGGCGTCTCGCAATTTCTGCTAAGCTCAGGACAGATAATCTCCGGCAGGAGGAACGCTGCAAGGCCGCCTGGAGGGAAATCGGCAAGCGCTACTATGAGCAGTACGGCCAGGAGCCGGATGCCGCTTTTGCTGAGTTGTGCCTAAAGGTGGACGAGGCCAAGGCTAAGATTGAGGAAAACAATGCCGCCATGCAGGCTCTCCGCGAAGAAGGCAGCCCTGCTGCGGCCGATGTTGAGACGGAGCCTGAGACAAAGGCGGAAGCCGCTGACACGGCAGAGGGTAAGGCTGAAGAGGATGAAGTCCGTGAATGTGATTTTACTGACAACCCTGAAGCCGAGGAGGAAGCCACTCTAGAGGATCTTGCCGCCGATATCGACCAGTTGGCGGATGAACTGGAGCGGAAAGCTGCCGAGGACGAGGCACCACAGGAATAAAGATAAGATATAAAAGAACAGGGGGCTGTCTCTTCGTGAGACAGCCCCTTTATGCGGTTATGCTGTAGGAAATCCCCTGTGGGACATTCCCGGACAGGGGACTTTTCCGTGTACCCGCTTCTTGCGGGGAGCAGCGGTCGTTGGGCGTCCTCCAGAGTTATTCTTCCTCCGCTGTCGGAGGGGTGGCTTTCTTCCGGCAGATACCCTCCAGCGTCATAAGCACCGGATAAAGATTGCCGGTGCCGAAGGTACCCAGCTCTTTTGGCCCGGAGACACAGACCTCCAGGGCCATGGCCCGATGGTAGGCTGCCATCGCAGTGGCCTGGGATGGATTTCCACCGCATGACAGCACCTCAATTCCAGGTCTCACTGATGGCGAGGGGTTCATCATCGGTAGTGATCCGCCGCCTGTCGCAGCTGCCGGGCCATCTCCCGCCGCAGCTGCTCCGGCTCAATCAGTTCGACTCCGTCGGACAGGCCGAAAAGCCAGCCGAAAAACTGGGGGCTGGCGGCCACCTGCAGGGTGACGGTAAAGGATTTGCCGTCCTCTTGGGGAATCAGCGTGGTATCCCGACCGAAGCGATCCAGGATCACGTTGGCCATATTGGCCTGGCACCGCAGCGTGACCCGCTCTGCCTGTCCGCTGAACATCCCAAAATGGATCCGGTCATAGTCCGCCAGGTCGAAGGAAGCGAAGATATCCTGCCCTTCCCGGGGGGACTTCAGCAGGGAGACCTGCTGCATTCGATCTACCCGGTAGTGTCGCAGCGTCCCAGTGGGAGAGTGATAGGCGATGAGATAGTAGTTTTCCTCACTGCGGAGAAGCGCATGAGGGCTGACCTGATAGGCTCTTCCATCTTGGCGCAGCACCCGCTGCCCACGCATATTGTAGTCCGCATATTGGAAGGAAATCTGGCAGTTCTCCGCAATAGCAGACTGGATGGCGTCAATGGCGTAATAGATCTCCTCGTTCAAGGGCTTCACCCGCCCAGCCACGTAGATCTGTCGGTGAAGGGCGCTAGCCTGATGGCGGCTGCCCAGTTGTTCCAGCTTGGAAATCAGCTCCCGGCTCTTTTTCAGGGTGATGAACCGAGAGGACTGGACGGAGTCCACCAACAGCTTCAGTTCCGGCAGCTCAAATTCCCGAGAGGCCAGATAATATCCTCGATTTCTCTCCCATTCAATGTCATAGCCAAAGTCCCTTAAAACGGCAATGTCATCATAGAGACTCTTCCTGTCAGCGGTGAAGCCCCGGATCTCCAGCAGCGCGGTCAGCCGGGGGAGGGGGAGAGGATGCTCAAAATCGCTTTCCCGGCGGAGGATATCCAGCAGTGCCAGCAGACGGGCCTTTTGCCCCTCCCGCTTCATGCCTCCGCCGTGTTCCCTGTGGGGCCGTTATCGTGGGTGTAGCGCCAGCTATATTCCGATACCTGCTCTACCTCCAGATTGCAGGGGACGCTTTGGGTGGGGTCTGGGTGGCCCTGCCAGAGCCGATACAGGGTGGGCAGGAAGACAGGCCAGCGGCTGGCTTCATATTCGGCGTGGTCGGTGGAACTGGGGGCAATAGGGATGGCCTCGGGATTTTCTGCCAGCATTTCCTTCACAAAGGCGGGAGGCTGGGTGGCAGTGGTGCTGGCTACGGCGGCAGTGATATGACGGCTGCCGCCCTCACAGGCGTCCCACATATGGACGGTCATATCGATAAATTCCTCCAGGTCGTTGAAAACACCCTCCACGATGACGTGACTCAAGGCTGTGGTGAAGGGAAACCAGTCCAGCCCTAGGCGGTTGATCTGGATGCCGCTGCCGCCAAAGACGGCATAACCATCCCCCACGGATTCAGAGATCATATGGGCGGAGTGCAGAAAGCCGTACCGCCACGGCTCCCGTACCCAGTTGAAGCGCTTGTGGGAGCCAGGGGCCCAGAGATAATAGCCCTTTTCCATGTTGGCCCAAAACCAGTCCAGCATTTCCGGGGAGACGCCAGGAAGGAAGTGTTGGGTCTGCTCTCCCAGAGCCCAGCCCTTTTCCAGAGCCATGGGGTTCAACTCCAGCGGGGGGATCTCCGGCGCAGGCCTGGACAGCGGGGTGTAAGGCAGGGTCTTGACGGCAGTGTTCTTTTGAAAAGGGATGTAAGTCTGGCCTGCATTTGCGGTGTATTCCATAGACATGGGAGTACCTCCTTCATTGTGTGGCGGCCCTATGGCCGGTTCAAAATCTGACTGGTGCGGTATTGAATAGCCTCTGCCAGGTGGACAGTGGAGATGGTTTCCTCACCGTCCAGATCGGCGATGGTGCGGGCCACCCGGAGAATGCGGTCGTAGCTGCGGGCGGTGAGGGAGAGGGAGTCATAAGCCCGCCGCATCAGCCGGGCGCAGTCCTCATTCAGGGCGCAGTAGCGCCGCAGTTCATCCTGGCCCATCTGGGCGTTGAAGGCCACACCGCTATTTCCATACCGCCGGGTCTGCCGCCGTCGGGCAGCGTTTACCCTAGCTCGGATATCCGCCGAGGACTCCCCGGGAACCTTTTGAGTAAGCTCAGAAAACTCCAGCGCCGGGACGTCCACCTGCAAGTCGATGCGATCCAGCAGAGGGCCGGAAATCTTGGCCAGATAGCGGTGGACGCTCTGGGGAGAGCAGGTACAGGGTCGGGTGGAGGAGCCATACCAGCCGCACTTGCAGGGATTCATGGCACACACCAGCATAAAACGGCTGGGGTAGTGAATGGAGCCGGAGACACGGGAGATCTGAACACTGCCTTCCTCCAGCGGCTGGCGCAGTACCTCCAGGGAATCCTTGGAGAACTCCGGCAGTTCATCCAGAAAAAGAACGCCGTTGTGGGCCAGGGAGATCTCTCCTGGCAACAGCTGTACTCCGCCGCCGGAGAGTCCGGCGGGAGAAATAGTATGGTGGGGGGCGCGGAAGGGCCGGCGGGTCAGCAGAGGGTGCTTCTGGTCGGTCAGCCCCCGGATGGACCATATCTGGGTGGATTCCAGGGCTTCGCTGCGGGTCAAATCCGGCAGGATGGAAGGCAGGCGCCGGGCCAGCATAGATTTGCCCGCTCCAGGCGGACCCACCAGCAATAGATGATGCCCACCGGCAGCGGCAATCTCCATGGCTCGCTTCACGTTCTCCTGCCCCTTGACATCGGCGAAGTCGGGCAAAGCTGCTTCCTCATCTTCCGGCACCCAGAGGGGAGCAGGGGAGAGGGGACGGGTTCCAGACAGGTGGTCGATGAGCTGGCTGACGTGTTCCACCGGATAGATGGTGATGTCCCCGGCCAGAGTGGCCTCGGGGGCGTTTTCTGCCGGGACAAACAAATCCTTCAGGCCTAACTTTTGGGCGGCTATAGCCATAGGCAATATTCCTGTCACCGGTCGCACCTGGCCCGTCAGGGATACCTCTCCCACTAGGGCGCACTGGGACAGGTCAGCGTCTACCGCTCCGGAGGCGGACAGAATGCCCATGAGGATGGGCAGATCATAGCGGGTACCCTCTTTGCGCTGATGGGCAGGGGCCAGATTTACTGTGATACGGCTCACTGGGAAGGAGAAACCACAGTTGTGGATGGCGGAGCGCACCCGTTCCCGGGACTCCTTCACCGCTGCGTCCGGCAAGCCAACGATATCAAAGCTGGGCAGCCCCCGGCTGAGATCGCATTCCACCCGGACGGGATAGCCCTCAATGCCGTGTAGCCCAATGGAGTGGAGTGTGATGACCATGGCAATGCCCCTTTCCAGCGAGCAGCACCCAAGATGTGGACGCGGCCCTCGCTGATGCTTGGCTGAGAAAAACCCTGTACCCTTTTATTTTAGAACACATGTGTTAAGAAGTCAAGAAAATTCTGGGATTTTATAGCTTGCTGCCGTTGTTGCGGGGGGAATGTGGGGGATACATCTATGACAATTTGTGACAAATCTTTCCGGCTATGTTTACTTTTTTTCCGGGATATGCTATGATATTAGCTGAAAAGCATTGTGTTAAGGTTTATTTGTAAAGATATACCCTGCCGTTTACGGCAGACCCGTTACAGAGGTGATTTATTATGAGTTACACAGCCTATCGGCCCCGTCGTGCGTTGAATCGGGATCGCAGCCCAATGGCGGCGATTTTCTCCTTGGTTTTCTTTCCACTGGCCCTGGCCTATGAGGAGATCCTTCTTCGGATCTTTGACTCCGTCTCTATTGCCGCCTTTTTTGGAACTGGACTGTGGCGGGCGCTGGCGGCGGCCTGTGCCCTGGGGACGCTGATTGCTGCGATTATATGGGTAATCCCTCCGTTACGGATCCGACGGATTATCGCCGTGGTGGTACTGGTGGCATTCCCGGTAATCTTTATTGCCGAGAGGTTCTGCAAGGCGTTTTTTAACACTTATTATGCCTTGGGCTTTATGCTGAATATGTCGGGTGATGTGGCGGGGAACTTTATGGACAGTGTCATCAGCGTCATCCTCCGCAATATAATTTACATTCCCCTGGCATTCCTCCCGCTAATCCTGTATTTTATCTTTCGCCGGACGCTGGTTCCGGAGGAGGGCTTCAGCATTTCCAAAGGAGGGATTTTACTCGCGGCGGCAGTGCTGCTCCAGCTGCTGTCTGTCCTGCTGTGCCGGATGGACACCACGGGCTATTACAATGTGCAGTTCACCACCAACAGCGCCGTACCCCGCTTCGGCCTAGTGACATCTCTGCGGCTGGAGGCGCAATATGCCATCTTTGGCCAGCCCAGCGAATTACAGGCGGACTTGCTCCTGACGGGTGATAGCAGCGAGAGTGGGGATGGCACAGGGGAGTTGGAGCCTGACACAGAGACGGATACAGATACCGAAACGGAAACCGAAACCGAGCCGGTAGAGGTGGTCTATGATTATAACGTGATGGATATCGACTGGGATACACTGATTGCCGATGAAACCGACAGCGACTTGCTGGCCATGCATCAATATTTCTCCAACCTGACCCCCACCCAACAAAACGAGTACACAGGTATGTTTGCGGGGAAAAACCTCATCGTCCTCACTGCCGAGGCCTTCTGCACTGCCGTTATCGACCCGGAACTGACGCCCACCCTTTATCAGCTCTCCACTTCCGGGTTTGTCTTTGAGAACTACTATCAGCCCGATTGGACCCAGTCCACCACCGGCGGAGAGTTCGCCGCCATGACAGGCGTTATTCCTACGTGGATCAGCAGCAAACTGTCTTTTGTGATCAGCGCCGATGACTATATGCCCTTTGCCCTTGGGAATCAGCTGCGCGCCATTGGCTATACTACCACTGCATACCACAACAATGGCTATACCTATTATCACCGGGATAGCACCCATCCCAATCTGGGGTATGACTACTATGGCATTGGCAACGGGCTGGAGCTGGCCACCAGCCAGTGGCCCAATTCCGACCTGGAGATGATGGAGGCCACAATCCCCAACGCCCTGGCGGCATATGAGGAAACGGGGACTCCCTTCCACCTATATTATATGACTGTTTCCGGTCACTGCGAATACAACTGGGGCAATGCGATGTCTGCCAAGAATCGGGCGGCAGTGGAGGAACTGGACTACTCCGACACAGTAAAGGCATATTTGGCCTGCCAGCTGGAGCTGGAATATGCGCTGGAATATCTGATGGAGCAGCTAGAGGCGGCAGATCTGCTGGAGAATACTGTTATTGTCCTTACCGGGGATCACTATCCCTATGCCCTGGCCCAGAACTATGGTTCCGACTATTACCCCGAGCTGACTGGCATTGATGACACGGAAAAGGACACCTCCCGCTACCGCAACACCCTGATCCTCTGGTGTGGCGATATGGAGGAGACAGTGACCGTCACCACGCCCTGCTCATCTATTGACATCATTCCCACCCTGTCCAACCTCTTTGGGCTGGAATATGACTCCCGGCTGCTGTCCGGGCGGGACATCTTCTCCACCAACTACGATGTCGCTGTGGCCTCCAATAATATGCCGCTGGTGATTTTTGCGGACTCGGGCTATGGCAATAGCTGGATCACCGAGGCGGGTACCTACGAGGCCAGTACAGGCACCTTCACCCCCAACGAGGGTTATGAGGATCTGGGAGAGGATTATGTCAGCGCGGTAAAGAAGATTGTCAGCAATAAGTATATCTATGCTAAATACTTGATCTCCAGGGACTACTACAGCGTGGTGCTTGGGGAGTGACAACAGGAGCCAGTCCGCTAATGGGCTGGCTCCTGTTATTTGCTGCGTTTGTAAGGCCGGATCGGATCCAAGTCCCAGGCTGGATCAGGTCCACCCGCCGTCCATAATGACTATCTGGCCGGTGAGGTATTCCGGCCCGTGGGAGAGCTGCCAAAGCAGCCGGGCAGACTCCTTAGCCGTACCCATCCGCTGGGCGGGGATTTCATCCTCCAGAGCGGCCCGCTCCGCCGCCGTGAGTTGTCCGTTCATATCGGTGTCAATGACGCCAAAGGCGGCGGCGTTGACCCGAATGTGAGAGGGTGCCAGTTCCTTTGCTATGGCCCGTGTCAATGCGTTGATGCCCCCTTTGGCGGCGGAATAGGCTGCTTCACACGCGCCGCCCACCACCCCCCACACGGAGGAGACGTTGACGATGGCGCCGCCCTGCTTTTCTCCGGCCAGCATTCGGCCAACTGCCTGCTGGCAGCAGTAGAAGCAGGCACTGAGGTTGCTGTCCAGCACCGCTCGCCACTGTTCCGGCGTGACGTCCTGGAATAGACCCACTTGTGCCACGCCAGCATTGTTGATGAGAATGTCTAGCTGGCCAAAGTGGGCATCAATGGCGGCAAAGAAGCGGCTGCAGTCCTCGAAATTGCCCATATCCCCTATAAAGGTCAGGCAGTCTGCCCCCAGGGCGGTAGCCTCCTGACAGACGTTTTCCAGCAGAGGGGCATTCCTTCGACAGCATAAAGCCAGATTGCAGCCCCGGCGGGCAAAATACAGGGCAGCAGCCCGGCCAATGCCACGGCTGGCTCCAGTAATAGCAACGAGTTCTCTTTTTTCCAAGGTTAGCATCTCCTTTGTGGGCTTGAATATTATTATATGAGATTTTTCCGGGGATGTAAAGCGGCTTTGGCAGGAGAGGATTGTTTTCCTGAAATATGCCTGACTGTTGCAGGTTTGTCAATGATCATTGTAACACCTATAAAATATCGGAAAAATTCATACTGCTCCCGTCTCTCACAATTCTCTTCTTTTCCCTTGCTCCAGCGGCAGAACTTTGATATAATAGTGTGCAAGCTAGAGAAAGGAGTTGTTGCAGTGAAGAAGCTGCTCTCTTTGCCGCCAGTCCGGTTTATAACAGAATTTTTCAGCCTTGTTATGGAGATGAAGGTGATGCGTTCGGCTGCGGAACTGGCGTATTTCCTAGTGCTGACGATTTTTCCTCTGCTGATGATGATTATCGGCATTGTGGGTCTGCTGCCCATCAGTACTGATGCCATTTCCGGATTTCTCCAGTGGCTGCTGCCCAGCCAGTCAGAGGAAGTGCTGGAGGAGTATATTCAATATGTGCTGGGCAACCAGTCCCAGCAGCTTTTTGGCGTGGGGCTTGTGGTGATGGTGACGGCGGCGTCGGCGGCCTTCCGATCCCTCATCAGCACGGCAGGAGAACTTTATGGCCGCCCCATCTATCCCAGCCCGATCCAAAGCCTGTTGGTATCGGTACTCTTTTCCTTGGCCATTCTAGTTGTCATCTATTTTTCCATTATCGTGGTACTAACCGGACAGTGGTTTTTGAGTTTACTGGAGTCGTTCCTGGGGCTGTATATCGCTGGCTGGCAGTGGCTGCGGTTCCTGTTGCTCTTTGCTATAATCCTGCTGTTTTTCAGCCTGCTGTACCGGGCTACCGCTCCCCGGGGCAAGCCTAGGGCTCCTGTGTTGCCCGGAGCGGGCCTGGCGGCTACGACTCTTGTGGTGGGGTCGGCCGTCTTCTCGGCCTTTATCAGCATGTCCACCCGCTATCCCCTGGTTTACGGCTCCCTGGCCTCGGTGATCATCCTGCTGGTGTGGCTCTATTTCTTTGGCAACGTCTTGCTTTTCGGCATCGTTTTCAACTGTATCTGCTGGCGAAGGAAGGAGGCAGGCTGACCTGTGCGGGAGTATATTATTCAGAAAAATGACGCAGGCCAGCGGTTGGATCGCTGGCTGACAAAAAATTTCCCGTTGCTGCCCGCAGGACTGCGGCAGAAGTACCTGCGGCTGGGCCGGGTGAAGGTCAACGGCAAAAAGGCCCGACGAGAGGTTCGGCTTCAGCAAGGGGATGCCCTCCAGTTGTACATAAATGACGGGTTCCTGGAGGTGCCGGAGCGGGAAAATACCTTTTTTAAGGCTCTCCGTCCGCGGCTGGATATTCTCTATGAGGATGAGTACATCCTGCTGGTGAACAAGGCACCGGGGATGGTGGTCCACGGGGACGAACACGAAAAGGTCAATACGCTGGTGAACCACATCCAGGCCTATCTCTACCAGAAGGGAGAGTGGAACCCGGCGGAGGAGGGAGCTTTTGCACCGGCCCTGTGCAACCGCATCGACCGGAACACAGGGGGCATCGTTATCGCCGCTAAGACAGCAGAGGCACTCCGGGTGATGAACCAGAAGATCCGGGATCGGGAGTTGGTGAAGACATATCTCTGCGTCGCGGTAGGTCAGTTGGAACCGCCCTCCGGCCAGCTGCGAGGCTATATTTTGAAGGATGAAGCCAACAATCAGGTCTACGTCCGGACAAAGCCCGCCCCCGGCGGGCGGACGGCGCTGACCCGTTACCGCACACTGGCGGCGCGGGGGGATCTGACTCTGGTGGAATGTGAACTGATTACGGGCCGCACACACCAGATCCGGGCACAGCTGGCCCACGTTGGCTGCCCTCTGCTGGGGGACGGCAAATACGGGCGGGAACGGGTGAACCGGCAGTATGGCCTACGTCGCCAAGCCCTCTGGTCCTGGGGACTGGACTTCCGCTTCACCACCCCGGCAGGGGAGCTGGAGTACCTGAACGGAAAGTCCTTTCGGGTGCCATCTGTCCCCTTTGTAGAAAAATATTTCCCGGACTGGGAGACACGGGAGACTTCTTCAGCCGTCCCTCGTAATCCTGAAAAAAAGCAGAGGAGAAAAGTCCTATGAAAAAAGTGCCTTTGATTCTTTTGGCTGCTGTACTTTTGCTGCTTGTAGGACTGGCAGCCTGTGGACAGCAGGAGGAACAGACAGAGTTGGCAATCTATGCGCTGGCGGATGCCGTCTCTGCAAGTACCTTCGATGACTTTGGTGAGGAGAAGGGTATTGCCTGTACCGTTACATTTTTTGATACGGCAGAGGAGCTGTATCAGCGACTGCGGACGGGAGGGCAGCCTGATGTGGTGGTCACCAGAGATTACAGCGCCGCCCGGATGATTGCCGAGAACCGGCTGCTGGAGCTGGACACGGACAGCATGACCAATCTGCCAGGCATTGACAGGATATATCGCTTTCCCGGCTATGATCCGGATAATGTCTATACCGCATCTGTCAGTGCCGGCACCATGGGCATTCTCTACGACACCGGGACGGTGACGGAGACTGTCACCAGTTGGAGCGGCCTATGGGCAGAGCGGACATCCGGCAATATCGTTTTACCCCAGGAGAGCCGCTATATCATGGGTATCGCCCTGCTGTCTCTGGGCTATGATGTGAACTCCGCCGATGAGGGACAGCTGGCGGAGGCCCGGACTCTGGTGGATGCCGCTAAGCCTGTGATCTATCTCTCTGCCTCATCCAAGGACTCCTTCGTATCCATGGCAAAGGAGGGGGCTATCATTGTGACAACCTCTGCCCAGGCCGCCGCCGATATGGCCTGCGATGACGATCTGGCTTTCGTGTTGCCGGAGAGCGGCGTCATCCGCTATGTGAACGCCGCCGCCGTCTGCGCCGGAGCAGCGGAACCAGGGCTGGCTTTCCAGCTTATCGACTATCTCTGCAATCCCCAGGTGATGGCGGACAGCACTGCCCAAACTGGCAGCTCGGTCACGTCATCTGCGGCTTATGACCTGCTGGCAGATGAGATACAGGACAGCGTGGTACTCTATCCCAGCGAGGATACACTGGAGGGAGCTGTTTTCTTCAGTTGGCCTGCGGGGACGGACAGCCTGGTTTCCGCTTGGCGGGTCTTTGACAGCTGCACTGCCGAGCCGGATGGGAACGGTACTGATGCTGTGGACTCCGCCGAGAGCGGCTCCGGCGAAGCATCTGAGAACGAGGCTCCATGAGCCGCAGGAAGGGATCTATTACATATGAGCATTGCTATTGGGACAGCAGGCTGGGCGGAGACAGCGGTTACCCCGGAGAACACCGCTCAGGCGGTTGGATCCGGCACTCTCGCTGTCTTTGCCACCCCCGCTATGGCGGCTCTGATGGAGCGTGCGGCATACACATCCATCCAGCCGGAGTTGGAGGAGGGACAAGGTTCAGTGGGCATTGATTTGCAGGTACGCCACCTGGCCGCCACCCCGGTAGGGATGCGTGTCCGGGCGGAGAGCCGGGTGACGGAGGTGAAGGGGCGTACCGTCACCTTCCAGGTCAGGGCCTATGACGAGACAGGGCTGATTGGAGAGGGGATTCACAAGCGATCTATCATCTCTAATGACTGCTTTCTGGAAAAGTGCTATGCCAAACGGCCTGAAGCGGCGGAATAAAATCAGAAGAGATGACAGCCATATCCGTTTGTACCGGCGGCTTTTGAGATGAATTTGAGATGAAAATGTATCTGCTGGAATATAGCAGAAGCCCAGTGTCCCCAAAATGTTTGGGACACATGAATTGCTTTGTGACGCCCAAAGCAGTTATATTTTCTCTGTACGCTTCACGGTATTCTTGACTGTGGGGAGCCGTTAGGCCTATGGCTTCCTATTCCGCCGCCCCCGTATCCACAGCATGGCTACAGGCAGGGAGAAGAGAAAAACGACAAGGTGTGTTGGTGTACAGTATTTGGCCAGCCCACCGGAAGCCACCCATGGCCCAAACAACAGGCAGGCCAGAACCACGCTGGCGATGGCGGCCAGCAGAACCCCGGCGGCGGCACAGTCCTTGGCCGCCTTGATGTGGGGATCTGACTGGGAACATACCCGGTTGCACAGGGCCTCCAGCCCGCTGTTGATCAGCTCCAACGCCAGCACCAGGGCACAGCACAGGATAATTAATCCCCAGGAGAGCCTATCCAGATTGGCTGCCAGTCCTGCCCAGGTCACATAGCACAGCGCGGCCAGATGCACCCGGAGGTTCCGCTGGGTTCGGACAGCCAGCCAAAGGCCCTCGCCTGCCCAGCGGAAGGAGAGGGCCAGCTTTTTCAGCCACATGGCTCGACCTCCGGGGCTTCCCTGGGAATACCCAGTGATTTCATGATCACATCTTCTCTGGCCCGCATCCGGGCCTTTTGAGGCCCCTCGTCCAGGTGATCGTAGCCCAGCAAGTGCAGGACAGAGTGGACAGTGAGATAGCCCAGCTCCCGCTGGAGGGAGTGGCCAAATTCTCTGGCCTGCTCCTGGGCGCGTTCCAGGGAGATTACCATATCGCCCAGAGGGAAAAGACCGCTCTCCGGATCGCAGCGGTTGACATCTGACTCAGTGGGCGGCTGACCGGGAGTTAGGTCAAAGGCAGGGAAGGAGAGGACATCGGTGGGCCTGTCCACCCCCCGCATTTCCAGATTGATGGAGTGAATTCCATCATTATCAGTGACAAGTACATCCACTTCACATGGCAAAGCGACTCCTTCAGCCTCCAATGCAGTGGTGATACACCGGTGGAGAAGCTCTTTATGAAGGAAGGGGGTGTCCAGTTCCGACTCAATTAGGATTTGATGGTTCATAGCGCAGGCTCCCTTCAGTTGAAATACAGCGGGGAGGGATTCATTGCCTGTCCCGCTTTTTGCTTTCCCGCCGGTGATAGTCATCCTCATAGGCCTTGACAATGCGCTGCACCAGTACATGGCGCACCACATCTGATCCGGTGAGCTTGCAGATGGCAATATCCTCCACGCCCTTCAGTACCCGCATGGCTTCCTTCAGGCCGGAGGTCTTGTCCGAGGGCAGGTCAATCTGGGTAATATCGCCTGTGATAACGATCTTGGAGCCGAAGCCCAGCCGGGTCAGGAACATCTTCATTTGTTCCCGGGAGGTATTCTGGGCCTCATCCAGGATAATAAAGGAGTCATCCAGGGTGCGGCCCCGCATATAGGCCAAGGGAGCCACTTCAATGCTGCCCCGCTCCAAATACTTCTGATAGGTTTCCGGCCCCAGCATTTCGAAGAGAGCGTCATAGAGGGGACGAAGGTAAGGGTCTACTTTTGATTGTAAATCGCCGGGGAGAAAGCCCAACCGTTCCCCGGCCTCTACCGCAGGGCGGGTGAGGATAATACGGTTTACTTCCTTGTCCCGGAAGGCGGTGACAGCGGCAGCCACCGCCAGATAGGTTTTTCCCGTGCCGGCAGGGCCAATACCCAGGGTGATGACATTTTTGCCAATGGCGTCTACATAGGCCTTCTGTCCCACCGTCTTGGCTTTGATGGGCTTGCCCTTAGCGGTGACGCAGATGACGTCCCGGGCTAACTCAGAGATGCGGTCACCGTGGCCATCCCGCACCAACTGGATAATGTAGCGCACATTCTGCTCATTGATCTGCTCTCCCCGGGCGGAGAGGGACATCAGACCTTCAATTGCCTTTACACCGGCCATCACGTCCTCTGGGTCGCCGCTGATTTTCAGCTCGCCATCCCGGTTCACCACCCGAAGTGAGAGCGTCTGCTCAATGATGCGTATATTCTCATCAAAGGCACCAAAAAGGTCTACTGCCTCTTCCATTCTGTCTAGGCTGATGCTCTGTTCTGCCATATGCCTTCCACTCCTGTGTCTTTTGTGATTTGTTTACTCCCACAGCACAGCTGCCCCAATCTGCTCCAGGCAGGCAGCTTCCAGAGTGACGGTTAGTATGCCGTCCAACTCCTCTACTGTCCATACCCGGGAGAGAGATTCCCCTGATTCCCCTAGCTCCTCCATTAGTTGCTGCTCCAGTTGGCTCCGCAGCCAGTTCTCACAGCTGATCGCATCCAGCGCTAAAGCGGTGACCTCATACTGGGTGTAGGTGATGGTAGTCCAACTGACAGGCAGGGTCAGCCAATTGGACAGCGAGAGGGAATGCTCTGTTCTTATTTTATCATAGCTGCCCAGTGAAATACCAGTGTTTTGCAAAAAAGAAAGAGAAAAATCGAAAAAATTCAGGCTGTAACCCGTGCGCACCCGGCCAGTGTACGCTTTGGCAGAGACATTCAAGGGGATTGCGGCGGAGAGAGTGCGATTGGTGTAGGCCCAGACCTCGCCCTTGGCATTTACCTCCTGTATGGCGGTGATGGTTCCTGCTCCGGATCCGTCCTCATGGGTCACAAGGCCGCTGATGAGGATCTCTCCCGCCAATACTGCCTGCCCTTCCTCCACCAGGGACTGGCCTCGGAGAGCCTCCACCGACACCACCACCCCATCCCGAAGGGCCACTACATCGGCTCCCGCCGTCTCAACCTCCACTTCCGGCGGGGCCTCCGATTCCCGGACGATGACCTCCACCCGGACACCGTAGCGGTTCACCGAGAGAAAAGACAGGCTGTCAAGCTCTAAAAGCACTTCGTTGGCAATGCTCCGGTGGTTCAGGGCGGGGCCGAAACTGCCCACTGATAGGCCCGCGTGCTTCAGGGCAGACAGAATGGAGACATCAGAGACGGACTCATTGCCGGTAATCTGAATGACCAGCACGAACTGCGACAGGATAAGGGTGGCCAGAATGGAGAGAGCAAGCCCTGCCAGCATCCCATATCGGCGGCGGAACCGGCCCAGAAAGGCGGGTACCCCCATACCCCGGCACACCGTCACCTGGCACAGCGCCTTTTCGCCCAGATCCAGACAGCGACGGCGATCCCGGTGCGCTACCCGCAGACGCAAGGTGTGGGCGTCCAACCGCTCCGCATCCCAAAAACCCACCCCGTGGGCAGCGCAGATGTTAAAAAAACGTTCCGGGTAGGGGCCGGAGATTTCCAGCAGTGTGCTGCCCCGGAAAAAATTGACGGCCTTCTGCATATTCTGCCCCCTCAGTCCAGCAAGACGGAGCGGATCTCACCGGAGATCACCAGCTCGTCCGCATTCATGGCTTTCAGATCCAATTGTGTACCCCGGACGGTGACGGTGAGCTTGCCGCTGCTGATGCAGATTTCATCTCCAGCATAGGTCAGAATGCCCCGGTGGTGCGCCATCCGCAGTTCCCGACGGCCAATCAGTTCAATGATGGGCAGTCCTCCCAAGGTATCCACCGGCAGATCTACCCGTTCTGCCGTTCGCTCCCAAAAGCTCCGGTGCTGTTTTGACCCCAACGGATCCACCTCCTCCTGGAAATATATGACGCGGGCCGGGTAAAAAAGACCTACCGGAAAAATTTCCGGGAAATCTCAAAAAAATGCTTGACAGCTGATGGGAAACATGGTAATATAATGCATGTTGACCGTGCCATGCGCGAGTGGTGGAATTGGTAGACTCGCTGGCTTCAGGTGCCAGTGCTCGCAAG
>CAYUUP010000014.1:0-25083 GCA_964447925.1 uncultured Oscillospiraceae bacterium | reverse complement strand
CTACGACATGACCGAGCGGATGCTCCGGGAGTTTATCCACAAGGTGGCGGCTTTCCGCCTCTTCAAGCCCCGGGTGGTCATCTGCGTCCCCTCCGGCATCACCGAGGTGGAGGAGCGGGCCGTCATCGACGCTGGCTATCAGGCGGGTTGCCGCAAGGTCTGCCTGATTGAGGAGCCAGTGGCCGCTGCCATCGGCGCAGGCATTGACATCGCCCAGCCCGAGGGACACATGGTGGTGGATATCGGCGGCGGCACCACAGATATTGCTGTTATCTCCCTCTCCGGCGTAGTGGAATCTGCCTCCATCAAAATCGCGGGTGACCAATTTGACGAGGCAGTGGTGAAATATATCCGGCGGAAGCACAACGTCCTCATAGGCGACCGGACAGCAGAAGAGTTGAAGATCGCCATCGGCTGCGTCTTCCCCCGTCCGGAGGAGGTGGAAATGGAGGTCAAGGGTCGCTGCCTGCTCACCGGTCTGCCCCGGGTCTTCACAGTCAACTCCAGCGAGATGGGCGAGGCCTTCGAGGAGCCAGCCCAGCGCATTCTGGAGGCCATTCACAGTGTGCTGGAGCGGACACCGCCGGAACTGGTGGCGGACATCTCCACCAACGGCATTATTATGACTGGCGGCGGCAGCATGGTCTGGGGCTTTGACAAGCTCATTGAGTCTCACACCGGCATTGAGACTCGGCTGGCGGAGGATTCCATCTCCTGTGTGGCCTATGGAACCGGGAAGTCCCTGGACTCCATCTCCGATATGCAGGATGGCACCATGAACCTCTCTCGCCGTCGTCAGATGAACAGCTGATCAAACGCGCAGTGGCGCTTTGCCGTTTTCCCGAAAAGAGGAGATGGCAAAACTCTATGCATAATCTCTCCCCCCTTGTTTCAAACTAGCGTTAGAAATGAGAGAGGGAGAGATTTTCATGCTTAAGCGCATTTTTGCCTTGGGGGTATGTCTCCTGCTATGCCTGACGGCAATCCCCATTGCCCACGGTGTGGAGACATCCGCAAAGTCCGTCCTGCTGATGGAGCGGGAAACGGGAACCGTCCTCTACGAGGAGAATGCGGATAACCAGCTGGAGCCTGCCTCTGTCACCAAGGTCATGACCATGCTATTGGTGGCGGAGGCTATCGAGGGCGGAATCCTGTCTCTGGATCAGAGCATCACCGTCTCCGACCGGGCAGCGGGGATGGGCGGCTCCCAGGTCTACCTGAAAGAAGGAGAGCAGATGACCGTCCACGATCTGCTAAAGGCGGTGGCGGTGGCATCGGGCAATGACGCTGCCGTGGCGCTGGCGGAATCTATCGCCGGCAGTGAGGACGCCTTTGTGGAGAGGATGAACCAGCGGGCCGTTCAGCTGGGGATGAAGAATACCCATTTCTGCAACTGCACTGGCTTGCCCGCCGAGGGCCACCTGACCACGGCCCGGGATATTGCCCTGATGTCCCGGGAACTGTTGAGCCACGACCTGATCCGGGACTACACCGGCATCTGGATGGACAGTCTGCGGGGCGGGGAATTCCAGCTGGCCAACACCAATAAACTGATTTACTACTACGACGGCGCCACCGGGCTGAAAACCGGTTCCACCGATGGCGCGGGCTACTGCATTTCCGCTTCTGCCCTCCGGAACGGTATGGAGCTGATTGCCGTAGTGCTGGGTTCGGAAACTTCTGCCCAGCGGTTTGACACCGCCAAGGCACTGCTGGACTACGGTTTTGGCTGCTATACCCTGGCGCGGCTCTCTCCTCAGCTGCCCACCGTCCCAGTTGTGCTGGGGGAACAGGATGAGGTTTCTGCCGCCCTGACAGGGGAGATTGTGTTGGTGGTGGAAAAAGGGCAGGAGAGCGCTCTGACCACCGAGGTGACCCTGCCGGAGCAGGTAGACGCCCCTGTTGCAGTGGGTGATCCTCTGGGTACGCTGGCCGTGATGCTGGAGGGTAAGACAGTAGCGGAGTATCCATTGGCAGCAGGAGAGGACGTTGCCCGGCTGACCCTGGGCGGTATTTTCCGGCAGTTCTGGGGAAGAATGTCCATGGCATGGGCCGGGTGATGAACAGCATAAGAGAAGGATAAGGGGCTGGCCCAGCAAGCCAGCCCCTTTATATACAGCTATAAATAAGCCTCAGTTGATCTCCACCAGTTTGGCATGCACCACATATCGGGCATTTTCATAGAGATAGGCACAGGTGGACAGGGTGACAATGCGATCCTCCGTAGTGACATCGATGTCAGTGGTAAAGGTGGAGGCCGAGATAGCACTGTCCAGGTAGTTCTGGAAGCTCTCTGTGCTGCCAAAGCCGATGGTGTAGACACTGGAGTTGGAGCTGGTGCTGTGACAGCTGAACACCTCCAGACGGTAATTGCCATTGGGAGTTAGCAGATACATGTAAGGATGGGAATCATAGTAGTCCTGGCCCTGGGAGTAGTAATAGCGCAGGTTATGAAACATGGAGCCGTTCTTCATGTTATGGCCGTAGAAGATGGTGTTGTCATCGGAAAAATCCCGGCTGTTCAGGCAGTCGATATACAGAGTGCCACCACTGTTGTAGGTACCGCTGCCATCCCAAAGAGCATGGAGATAGACACTGTTGTCCTCACCCTGCACCACCGGGTAGTTGATATTTGTGTCCGCACAATAGAGCCAGCCCACTACATCGGGGTTGGTGGAAAGCAAGCTGTCAAAGTCCACCTCGATGGGGGGATAATCCAGGGGCAGGACAACGGCTTTTTCCTCTGTTTCCGTATCAGTGTCTGTCTCATTTTCAACAACTGTTTCACCGGGTTCCACTGGTGTAATCACCTCATCGGCCAGACCGTTATATGTATTCACCAGCCGGTTGTAGCCGGAGAGGATGCTCCAGAGCTTTATCCCGCTGAAAATCAAAACGCCCAGACAGATTACCATGACGACGATCATAATCACCTGTCCCGCTTTGCCCTTCTTCCGAGATTTCTTTTTGCCAGAATTCGCTGATGTCTCCATCCGCTGGGGTTGATATTCATCCACGCTGATATCACCTGTCCTCCCTGTGGGCAGTGAGTGCCTATGCTGCCGCCGCCCGTCGCAGTTTTTACATTACTATTATATCATACCACAGGACAGAAGGATTTGCAACACCCCAGTACAGTTGGACGGCATTTACTCTTTCTGGATTTCAGTATTTCCTTCAAAAACACTGATTTCCTCATAGCAGCATTACAATATACTGCCCGATATGCCGCCTTTCCAACGCTCGGGCAGCGCCGAAAAGCCTTGACATTCCGGTCAAAATATCCTATCATAGCGGGAGTATACTCTGAATTATGGGGGCTTTGCCTGTTATGAAACGCCGGATAAAAAATTTAACTGCCGGGCTTTTGGCTCTGTGCCTACTGACCTCCCTGCTCTGTTCCTGCAGCAGTGGGCAGTCTAACGCCACCGATAGCGAAGATAAAATCAGCATAGTGGCCACTGTCTTCCCAATCTATGACTGGGTGATACAGCTGTTGGGTGATCGGGTGGAGGAATATGACGTAATTCTGCTGCTGGACAGCGGCGTGGATATTCACAGCTTCCAACCCACTGTGGACAATCTTGTAGCCATTTCCGACTGCGACCTATTCCTCTATGTGGGCGGCGAGTCCGATACCTGGGTAGGGGATGCCCTAGCCGCAGCGGTAAACGCCGATATGCTCACCCTGAACTTGCTGGAACTGCTGGGGAGCAGTGCCTACGAGGAGGAGGTCATAGAGGGCATGGAGACAGCGGGCAAGGAGGACGAGACAGCCTATGATGAGCATGTCTGGCTCTCTCTCCGCAACGCCGCCCTATTCTGCCAATCCATCTCTGCCGCCCTAGCCGCCCTTGATCCCGATGGAGCCGATACTTATGATGAGGCCCTCTCCGCCTATCTGAAACAGCTAAGCACCCTGGACGCTGCGTATCAGCAAGCCGCGGCAGGGGGCAGCACAGACACCCTGCTCTTTGGTGACCGTTTCCCTTTCCGCTATCTGGTGGAGGACTACGGCCTGAACTACTACGCCGCCTTCCCCGGCTGCTCTGCCGAATCGGAGGCCAGCTTTGAGACGGTCATTTTCCTGGCAGAGAAGGCAGACGAGTTGAGGCTGCCTGTTATCCTGACTATCGATGGCTCCGATGGCAGCGTAGCCCGCGCCATTGCGGACTGTATGTCCAGTCACGCAGATATTCTGACACTGAACTCCATGCAGTCCGTCACCCTGGAGGAGGCCCAAGGCGGCGTCACCTATCTCTCCCTGATGGAGGAAAATCTGGCCGTTCTGAAGACGGCGCTGGGCTGGCGTTAAGTTTTTTGGGGGAGCTTCTGAAGGATTTTTCACAGTCCCAGAAAACGGATCCTTTCTTACTTTACTTTTCAGCCGTCTTCCTGTATAATATTTTACACAAGTCCAATTATCCCGGCCTGACAGACCCACTGATTTGACTGGAGGTTAACGCTATGAATCCCTATTATCCTCATCTGTTTGAACCCCTCACCATTAAGCGAACAACCTTTCGCAACCGTATCTTTTCTGTTCCCAACATGATGTCCCACATGGACTTCCGGGGCAGACCGGATGACTCCCTGATTACTTATTTTGCAGAAAAGGCCTTCGGCGGAGCAGCAGTAGTCACCCTAGGGGATACTCCGGTAGACCGGGAACACGCTGCCACCAACCCCCGTTCCTTTGCCATCACTCCGGAAAACCAGCCCATGCTGGCAGAGATCGCTAAGGCAATCCACGCCGGGGGTGCTGTGGCCTCTCATGAGCTGAACCACGGCGGCATGACGGCGGTGGCCGAGGCCAACAATGGCGGTGAGGGCTGGATGCCCTGGGGTCCGGTGGAAATCCACGAGGTCACCACCAGTATTCTCCACGGCAACGAAGTAACAGAGGAGCTTCACGTCCACGGCATGACGGTGGAGGACATGAACGCTGTAGCCGACCACTTTGCCGACTGCGCCGAGATCCTGAAAACAGCCGGCTACGACATGGTGCTGCTCCATGGCGGTCACGGCTGGCTGCTGGATCAGTTCATCTCCCCCCTTTATAACACCCGCACGGATGAATTTGGCGGCTCACTGGAAAACCGGGCGAAATTTCCCTTGATGGTCATTGACCGGGTACGTCAGCGCTGCGGCCCTAACTTCCTCATTGAGTACCGCATGAGCGGCTCGGAGGAGATCGAAGGAGGACTCTCCAAGGATGAGGGCATCGCTTTCGCCAAACTGCTGGACGGTAAGGTGGATATTATACATGTCTCCGCCGGTCTGGATACTGAGGAGGCCCAGGCTGTCCATACCCACCCCACCATGTTCCTGCCCCACGGTGTCAATGTCCACTATGCGGCAGACATCAAGGCTGCGGGCGTCAAAACGCCAGTACTCACTCTGGGGGGCATCACCGACCCCTCCCTGGCGGAATCTATCCTGGCAGAGGGGAAGGCAGACATCATCGGCATGGCCCGGGGGCTGATTGCAGATCCCCATCTCCCGGAAAAGGCCAAGCATGGCCACGCTGAAGATATCATTCCCTGCCTACGCTGCCTGGACTGTCTCACCGGACTGCATGAGGGGAATAATCTCCAATGCGCTGTGAACCCCATGACTGCCCGGGAGGATTTCTTCCGTACCCACATCCACCCCGCCGCTGTCCAGCGGAAGGTTCTGGTGGTAGGCGGCGGCCCCGGCGGTATGAAAGCAGCCGCCACCGCAGCGAAGAGGGGCCACGATGTGACTCTGGCAGAGTCGGCGGACAAGCTGGGAGGGCTGCTGCGGTTCACCGACTATGACAATTTGAAGGTCGATCTCATGCGGCTGAAAAACCATCTCATTGCCCAGTTGGAAAAGAGCGGCGCAAGGATTCTGCTGAATACCACGGTCACGCCAGAATTTGTTCAGGCTGGTGGCTATGACGCCGTCATCGTGGCCGCCGGCTCCACCCCCTCCCAGCCCCCTATTCCCGGCCTGGACACCGCAGAACACGCCACCACTGTCTACACCAAGCTGGAGGGGTTGGGCAAATCTGTGGCTGTGCTGGGCGGCGGACTGGTGGGCTGCGAAACCGGTCTCTTCCTAGCGGAACAGGGCCACGATGTAACCATCATTGAGATGCAGGATACCATTGCTCCAGAAGCCAACTGGATGCACCGGGAGGGCATGATGCAATCCTTTGCCAAGGCGCCCATCACCTGCCGTACCGGGCTGCGGGTTTCTGCCATCCAACCAGGCCGAGTAACGGCCCTGGACGCCCAAGGCCAGGAGGTAGTCATCCTGGCAGATTCTGTGGTCTACGCCATGGGTATGCGGCCCAACGCCGCCACGGTAGATGCCCTGCGGAGTACCGCCGTGGACGTCATCCCTGTGGGAGACTGCATTTCTCCAAGAAAAGCCCGTCAGGCCATGGAGGAAGGCTTCTGGGCCGCTGTCCGGCTGGGATAACGAGATAAGCATTAGGCACATGGGAGACCGCCGTCCCCTCATAGCGGCCTCCCATCAGCTTCACTCCACCGAAAATCTTCCAGTTTATGCCGGAAATTGGGGAAATTTCCGTTGACGTGAGGGAAAAAATGTGGTACACTATCTCTTGCAAATTCATCTTGCTGGTATAGCTCAGTCGGTAGAGCAGCTGATTCGTAATCAGCAGGTCGTGTGTTCGAGTCACATTACCAGCTCCACAAAGGCCCTGCAGTTCCCGGGGTTAGTCGCATCAAATCACAATTTGACGCGGAAGAGTGGCATGACCAAGTGTCATGCCACTCTTCCGCGTCTACAGGTTGTTTTCCCAATGATAGCCCCCGCGCTATTCGAATTCCCGCACCCATGCGCTGACCGCTTAATAGAGGCGTCGGTGAACCTTCCCTGCCGCATGAATGATTCCCCATATGAAGGATATTCCAGCTCCGAGGGTTCCTCCTGCACGTCCTATGATTCATTCCGATAGTTCTTCTACAGCTGAAATACCACGCCTGCCGCAGCGGCGATAGCAATCCAGACGATAGGGTGGAGATTTTTCAGCTTCTCCCAGTGAGTACCGGCCAGCAGCACAGCCGCCAGCAGCAGATGTTTCCACCGAAACAGCTGAAGCACAGAGCCACTCTGCAAAAATGCCTCCACATCTAGCAGCGCGATGAGTACCACCTCCCAGATAGCGGCCACGATCAGGCCAGTGGAGGCTGGACGCAGGCCGTAGAAAATAGCATCCACATATTTGCTCTGCCGAAATTTTTGTAGGAAGGCAAATATAATAATAATGGTGATGATAGAGGGGGTAATGATGCCCAGCGTGGCAATAATCGCGCCGGGAATGCCCCCTATATTATAGCCCACATAAGTTGCCATGTTGATGCCAAAGGCACCGGGGGTGGATTCGGATACGGCGATCATGTCCGCCAAATCGGCGCTGTCAAACCATCCAGTGGCAGCAGCCATACTCTGTAAAAACGGCAGGGTGGCAATGCCCCCGCCGATGGCAAAAAGACCGGTATGGAAAAATTCGTAAAACAGCCGGAGGTAGAGCAGCAAGGTACTCATGACTGCCACCCCCTCATCCGGCGGACTGCCAGTCCCACCGCTCCGGCGGCGATCACCAGAATGGCGGGGGAAAGCCCCAAGAAAAGCGAAACGGCCAGCACCGCGCCAAAGATAATGATGGTGACCCAGTCCACCAGGGCGCTCTTGCCCAGCTTCCACATGGCGTTGGCCATCAGCACACAGACACAGGCCCGGATTCCGTTGAACGCGTGGATCACGGCGGGATAGCCGATGAACTGCCGCAGGCAGGCTGCCACCAGACAGATGATAACGATGCTGGGGAACACCAAGCCCAGAGTGGCCACGATCCCCCCGGAAATGCCCTTTCGACGGCACCCGACAAAGGTGGCGGTGTTGACAGCAATGATTCCGGGGGTACATTGGCCGATGGCGTAGTAGTCCGCCAGCTCATCGAATGTCACCCAGCTCCGCTTATTACACAGCTCCCGCTCCATAATAGGCAGCATGGCAAGGCCGCCGCCAAAGGTACAGACGCCAATTTTTGCAAAGGTGAGGAAGAGTTCAAGGAGTTCTTTCATAGCAATCCTCTCTATAAAGCGATAGGCCTTGTATGGCAGTGGAGCTGTAGGACTTCACCCGGCAGCGGGCGTCAATCCCGATAATTCACCTGAACACATTCAATGTTCTCAAAGGCCTTCTGAGCCAGCCCTTCCAAATCGTAGTTCTGCTCTGCCGTCAGCAGTTCCTCCACCCTGGGATTGGTCTTGGGGTGGCGGGGCGTGAAGACGGTACAGCAGTCCTCATAGGGGAGAATTGAGGTTTCATAGGTGCCAATCTTTCGGGCAATTCGGATGATTTCCTCCTTATCCAGACCAATGACAGGCCGAAAGACCGGCAGACTGCACACCGCCCCGGTGACGGCCATGGCCTCCAGGGTCTGACTGGCCACCTGGCCCAGACTCTCACCTGTGATAAGGCAGCCAGCACCCACCCGTCGGGCCACCTTCTCAGAGATCAACATCATGAAGCGGCGCATAGCCAGAGTGAACAGCTCCTGGGGGCAAGAGCGGCGCAGCTCCTCCTGAATCTCTGTAAAGGGAACTATATTAACGGTGATCTGGCCGCAATAGGGTACTAACAGCCGGGCCAGCTCCAGCACCTTCTCTTTGGCCTCCATCGAGGTGTAGGGGTAGCTGAAGAAGTGAACCATCTCCAGTGCCAGTCCCCGCTTTGCCATCATATAGCAGGCCACCGGGGAGTCTATGCCACCGGAGAGCAGGGCCACTCCCCGGCCACCGGTTCCCACCGGAAGTCCCCCCGGGCCACGCTGGGGAGAACCATGGACATAGCCAGCAAAATCCCGCACCTCCAGATAGACGGTAAATTCCGGGTTGTGGACATCCACCTTGAGATGGGGAAAAGCGGCGTTCAGCATCCCGCCCACCTGCTGGGAGAGTTGGATTGAATTCAGTGGGAAGGACTTATCCGACCGCTTAGCCTCCACCTTAAACGTTCTGACCGCTTTGAGTTGGGGGGCCAGATAGCTGCTGGCAGCCTCAAAAAAGCCCTCCACTGACTTGGGGCAAGAGCGGGTGCGGCAGAGACTCACAACGCCAAAGACAGTCTGTACCGCCTCCCAGGCAGCATCCATATCGCAGTCCTCGCTCTGGGGTTCCACATAGACGGTGGACTGCCGGGTACGGATATTAAAGCTGCCACAATGCTTCAGGCGGCGGCGGAGATTGGCTGCCAGCCTGGATTCAAATTTGCCCCGGTTCAGCCCCTTCAGCACCACCTCACCCATTTTCAAGAGGAATACTTCATCGACCATAGCCAGAGATACGCTCCTTTCTCCAAGACAGTGGAAAGCCCCGGCCGTCCCACGCAGGACTTTGGCCGGGGAAAAATCAATATGTAATGGTGTATCAGCTGCCCCGGCGCCCTCCGCCGTTCCGTCGGACGCGGGCCTTTTCATAGCGGCCAGACAGCCGACTGTCGGACTCAGCCATAAACTGCTTCAGCTTGTCCTCAAAGGTGGGAGGGGTCTTGGGTTCCTCCCGCCGGGGGCGCTGGTCACTGCTGTACTCCCGGCTGCCCTGCCGATTCCGGTCACCCTGCCCGTCCCGTCTGCCGCTGTACTCTCGCCTGGGGGTCTTGGGCAGCGCTCTTTTGATGGAGAGGTTAATACGCCGGTTTTCGTCAATGCCCAGCACCAGCACCTTTACAGTCTGTCCCACGGTCAAATGGTCATTTACATCGCTTACGTAGGTATTGGCAATTTCAGAGATGTGTACCAGACCCGCTCTGCCGCCGGGCAGCGAGACGAATGCGCCATATTTCGTGATACTGGAGACGGTGCCTTCCAGAATTGCACCCTCAACAATTTCCATAGCTTCTCTCTTTTCCTCCCAAAATTCTCTCTCTTGCTGGATCTGCCGCATCAGCCCGCAGAGTCGTAGAATACGACCTCATCGTCCTCCACCAGCCCCATGCGCTCCTTGGCAACAGCCAGCACACGGTCAGGGTCATCACTGTTTTTGATGTCATCTGCTAGGGCGGCATTGATTTGTGTCTGCTCGTCCACCTTGGCCTGGAGAGCATCCCTGGCTGCCGTGGCGGACTGGATTGTTCCCCGGAGATTCAACAGCGAAATGGCCACTACAATCAGCAGGCTTAATACCACAAGTTTGGTGATGACGCCCGCCCGGGTAAACCTGACCCGTGTATGTTTTCTTTGTGCCATTGTCGCGTCCCCTCCTTCTCTTGCCCAAGTCCGTCCGCTTTGATGGTGACAAACCAAGTAATACGTTTATTATAACCCATTTTTGAAAATAATGAAAGAGGTTTTTTGAAAATTTCCAAAATTTTTTTACAACACTGCCCAGGAAGCGAAGCGGAAAGGTCAAAACCGACCACAGCAGGGCAAAAAAGTCCGCGACACAACGGCACAGTGGCAGGCAAACTTGGGAGAAAAGTGTAAAATACACCCAGCCACCGCAGAATAGAGCGCCGGCCAGATGGAGATAGACCCGCCCCCGTCCCGCAATCACCGACCAGAGAAAAAGTGTCACCGTGACTGCCGCCCAGAAGAACAGATCCAGCAAAACACCGATAGCGGGTCGCTGAAGCCTGCCGCGAATGACCCGCAAAATGTCATATAAAAGCCCCACGGCAAGTCCCAGCAGCAGGCCGCCGCCTAGTCCCCAAGCCTGCTGGATTACACTGGTGGTCATCCCAGCAGCCGGGCAAGAAAGCCCCCCTTCCGCTGACGGATGTCCTCATAGCTGATGGCATCCACCATGCCGTCCACCAGCAGGTCACCGCCGTCCAGACTCAGCTTGCCGATGTGCAGCCCCTCCCCCCGAACGATTAGGACACCCTGCCCGGTGGTCATGACGATGGAATTCTCGTCAAAACTCTCCACCTCCTCCACGCCCGAGACGGTGAGCCTCTCCCGATTGTCCAGCGTCAGCCGATGGGGAACAGCGGAGACAGTTTCCCGTTCTTCAAACATCATACAAATCCCTCCCTCACGGATATGGTACAAGTCTATGGCTGAGAAGGGGAAAAAAGAACTGGCCGGCACCCCGGCGGAATCACATATTCGGGTGCCTTTCCGCTCTTGGCAAAATTGTCCAGTCCCTGCCGCACATCCCTGGAAAAGTGCAATTTATTGTGTAAAAGTCCGAAACACCCTGGTAAACATCCTATAAAAACTGTCACACGCTGACTTGACAAAGCTGTTCATTCAGAGGTAAGATAATTATATCTACATTTTTAGAGAGGTATGATACCATGCGCATGACCGCTTCTCAAGTGGTGATGGAATGCCTGCTGGAACAGGGCGTGGACACCGTCTTTGGCTATCCCGGCGGCACGATTTTGAACATCTATGATGAATTTGAGCTGCACGGCTACAATAGAAAAATCCGGCATATTCTGACTTCCCACGAGCAGGGTGCCTCCCACGCCGCCGACGGCTACGCCCGTTCCACCGGTAAGGTAGGGGTATGCTTCGCCACCTCCGGCCCTGGGGCCACCAACCTGGTCACCGGCATCGCCACTGCCTATATGGACTCCTCACCGGTGGTCTTTCTCACTGTCAATGTGAGCGAATCCCTTATTGGCAAGGACTCCTTCCAAGAGGTGGATATCACAGGCATCTCCATGCCCATCACAAAGTGCAACTATCTGGTGCGCCATGCGGACAAGCTAGCGGATGTCATCCGAGAGGCCTTTGCCGTAGCCCGTTCTGGCCGTCCCGGTCCTGTTCTCATTGATATTCTGAAGAATGTCACCTATGAGGAGGTGGAATTCACTCCCCTCCCCCGCAGCCAGCACCACCTCCATGGTCGTTTGGCCGCACTGATTCAGCGGGCTTCCCATGATCTGCGTCCTCCGGAGCCTGACCACGGTGACATTGACGCCCTGGTGGATATGCTGGATCAGGCCAAGCGCCCCCTGGTGCTGGTGGGCGGCGGCGTGATCCGTTCACAGGGGGCCACACCTCAGTTCCGCAGGTTCTTTGAGAAGCTGGGCTGCCCGGTGGCCTCCACCATTATGGGCGGCGGCGCCTGTCCTGGTGACCACCCCCAGTTCACCGGTATGATCGGGATGCATGGCAGTCACGCCTCCAACGTGGCCTCCCACGACTGCGACCTGCTGCTGGCCATCGGCTGCCGCTTTTCTGACCGGGTAACCTGCGATACCACCAGCTTTGCCCCCAATGCCAAGATTGTCCAAATCGACATTGACCGGGCAGAAATTGACAAAAATGTCATCACCGACCACCACATTATCGGCGATGCCCGTCAGGTGCTGGAGCTGCTGAACGAGCGCATCCAGATCAAGGACTACGACTTCTCCCCCTGGCTCAGGGCTATCACCGCTCTGAAGGAGCCTCCCCTGGAACACGACCCCGAGCATCTGGCTCCCCACAAAATTCTTGACACCATCTACCGTCTGACCAAGGGAGATGCCATCATTGCCACCGATGTGGGCCAGCATCAGATGTGGGCCTGCCAATATTACCACTTCAACCGGCCGGGACAGCTCCTCACCTCCGGCGGCTTCGGCACTATGGGCTTTGGCTATGGTGCCGCCTTCGGCGCCAAGCTGGGCAACCCGGACAAGGTGGTGGTACACTGCACCGGTGACGGCTGCTTCCGTATGAACTGCCACGAGATGGCCACAGTGGAACACTATGACATCCCCGTCATCACTGTTATCTTTGATAACCGTACCTTGGGCATGGTGCGCCAGTGGCAAAGCCTGATCTATGGACACCGCTACTCCCAGACTGATCTGGACCGGGGACCGGACTTTGTGAAGCTGGCGGAGGCCTATGGGATTCAGGGCTGCCGGGCCTCCACCCAGGCGGAATTTGAAGCCGCCTTCCAGCAGGCGCTGGAAACCGGCAAGGCTGCGGTTATCGACTGCATAATAGATACCGATGCTATGGTACATCCCATGGTGGGCGGCAGCAGCCCTGTCACTGATTTCCTGCTGGACTGAGAGGAAGTGGAGAGATTTATGAACAAGAACGCAACCAGGCACACCCTGTCTGTCCTGGTGGACAACTCCGCCGGTGTCTTGAGCCAAGTCTCCCGCCTGTTCTCCCGCAAGGGCTATAACATCGAGTCCCTTGCGGTGGGCGCCACCGATGACCCGGAGGTCTCCCGCATCACCATTGAAGTGCTGGCAGACAATCTCCAGTGCAAACAGATCATCAGCCAGCTGCGGAAGCTCTTCCCTGTCCACTCTGTTAAGGAGTTGCTGCCAGAGCGCTCCATCCGCCGGGAACTGGTACTCATCAAGGTCCGGGCGGAATCCCGTGAGGTGCGCAACGAAGTCATTCAAATTGCCAACATCTTCCGGGCTTCAATCATTGACGTTTCCCTTGCCTCTATCACCCTGGCCGTCATCGGCTCTGAGCAGAAGGATGACGCCATTGAGGGTCTGCTGCATGAATTTGGCATTCTGGAGCTGGCCCGGACGGGCATGGTTGCTCTGGAGCGGGGACACTATACCATCACTGAGGATACCAAAGTAAAAGGAGAGTATAACTATGGCAAAAATGTACTATGAGAAGGACTGCGAGCTTTCCTATCTGGATGGAAAGAAGATCGCCATCATCGGCTATGGCTCTCAGGGCCACGCCCATGCCATGAACCTGCGGGATGCCGGCTGCGACGTCATTGTCGGCCTGTACAAGGGCGGCAAGTCCTGGCCCGTAGCCGAGGCCGACGGCTTCACTGTCATGACCACTGCAGAGGCCACCCGTGCCGCCGACATCATTATGATCCTGATTAATGATGAACGGCAGGCGGATATGTATAAGAAGGACATCTCCCCCAACCTGACCGCTGGAAAGGCTCTGATGTTCGCCCACGGCTTCAACATCCACTTTGGCCAGATTGTCCCACCCGCCGATGTAGACGTGCTGATGATCGCTCCCAAGGGGCCTGGCCACACTGTCCGCAGTCAATTCGTGGCGGGCAAGGGCGTCCCTTGTCTCATCGCCGTGGAGCAGAATGCCACCGGAAACGCCTATAAGCTGGGCCTAGCCTATGCTGCAGGCATCGGCGGCGCCCGGGGCGGCGTCATGGAAACCACCTTCAAGGATGAAACTGAGACTGACCTCTTTGGTGAGCAGGCCGTCCTCTGCGGCGGCGTGGTGGAACTGATGAAGCTGGGCTTTGAGACTCTGGTGGAAGCTGGCTATGCCCCTGAGAATGCCTACTTTGAATGCATTCACGAGATGAAGCTGATTATTGACCTCATTAACAAGGGCGGCGTTGCCATGATGAACTACTCCATCTCTGACACTGCCGAGTACGGTGAGTATGTCTCCGGCCCCCGCGTTCTCCCCTATGAGGAGACGAAGAGGAACATGAAGGCCGTCCTGACTGACATCCAGAACGGCAAGTTTGCCGGTCAATGGATTGCGGAAAACAAGAACGGTCGTACCTTCTTCAACGCCTCCCGCCGTATCCTGGCCCAGCACCCCATGGAAACCGTGGGCTCAGAGCTGCGAAAGAATATGCTCTGGGGCGATGACACCGACCCGGACACTGCTTCCAACTGATTTTTCCCACCTGCCGCAGGCGGCGCTGACCGTCGGCAGTATCATCCAACTACCGGAGAGGGGTGGGCGGGCTGCCTACCCCTCTTGCCATAGAAGGAGGATTCCCATGCGCTCCGATAATGTCACAAAAGGCATCTCCCGCGCCCCCAACCGCTCCCTGTTCTATGCTCTGGGCTATACCCGTGAGGAACTAGAGCGTCCTCTGGTGGGGGTGGTCAGCTCCTACAATGAAATCGTCCCCGGTCATATGAATCTGGATAAAATCACCGAGGCCGTCAAGGCCGGTGTCCGGGCCGCTGGGGGTACCCCCATCATGTTCCCTGCCATCGCCGTCTGCGATGGCATTGCCATGGGCCACATCGGTATGAAATACTCCCTAGTGACCCGTGACCTCATTGCTGACTCCACTGAGGCCATGGCGATCGCCCATCAGTTTGATGCCATGGTAATGATCCCCAACTGCGACAAAAATGTTCCCGGACTGTTGATGGCTGCCGCCCGGGTGAACATCCCCACGATTTTTATCTCTGGCGGACCGATGCTGGCGGGACGTCTGCCCGATGGCCGCCGCACCTGTCTCTCCCATATGTTTGAGGCCGTGGGGGCCTACCACGCTGGGACGTTGGATGAAGCTGGCGTGGAGGAATATGAAAACGCTGCCTGCCCCTCCTGCGGCTCCTGTTCCGGCATGTACACTGCCAACTCCATGAACTGTCTGACAGAGGTGCTGGGCATGGCCCTCCGCGGCAACGGTACCATTCCCGCCCCCTACTCCGCCCGCATCCGGCTGGCAAAGCACGCCGGAATGCAGGTGATGGATCTGCTAAAGAAAAACCTCCGCCCCCGGGACATCATGACCGCCCCTGCCTTTGAAAACGCCCTGGCTATGGATATGGCGCTGGGCTGCTCCACGAATTCTATGCTCCACCTTCCCGCCATCGCCCACGAGGCCGGAGTGGAAATCGACTTGAGTATGGCCAACAATATCTCCGCCCGGACGCCCAACCTGTGCCATCTGGCCCCGACAGGCGACACCTTTATGGAGGATCTGGAGGAGGCGGGCGGCGTCTATGCCGTCATGAAGGAACTGGCAGAGCAGGGGCTGCTCCACACCGACCTGATCACTGTCACCGGCAAGACAGTGGCTGAAAATCTGACAGGGGTAGAAAATCTTGACCACAGTATCATCCGCCCGGCCACGAGTCCCTACTCCCCCACCGGCGGCATCGCCGTCCTCCGGGGCAATTTGGCAACAGAGGGCTGCGTTGTCAAACGCTCTGCCGTGGCCGAAGAGATGATGGAACACACCGGCCCCGCCCGTGTTTTCGACTCCGAGGAGGATGCCATTGAGGCCATCTATGCTGGGAAAATCGTCCCCGGTGACGTGGTGGTCATCCGCTATGAGGGGCCAAAGGGTGGCCCCGGTATGCGGGAGATGCTGAATCCCACTTCTGCCATCATCGGCATGGGGCTTGGCTCCTCTGTGGCCCTCATCACCGATGGCCGCTTCTCCGGAGCCACCCGGGGCGCCGCCATCGGCCACGTCTGCCCCGAAGCCGCCATGGGCGGGCTAATTGCACTGGTGGAGGACGGAGACGAAATCTATATCAACATCCCGGAATACACCATTGAGCTGCGGGTGGATGAGAATATTCTGAATGCTCGACGGGAAAATTGGGTCTGCCCGCCCCCCAAGGTGACCACCGGCTATCTGGCCCGCTACGCCAAACTGGTGACCTCTGCTGCTCACGGAGCCGTGCTGGAGGCGTGACTCCCCTACCACTCTGTCCTGACATCTGACACGAGAGAATTATAAGGAGCGTGGCCACTATGGCTGATTTGCTGACTGCCCAAGAGGCTGCGGAACTGCTGAAACTGAAAAAGTCCACCGTCTATGAGATGGTAAAACGGGGGGAGCTTCCCGCTGTCCGGCTGGGAAAGCAGCTGCGCTTTTCCCGGTCAGAGTTGGAAAAACTGGTAACTGCCTCTGTGGGGCAGGCCGTCCCCATGACTCTCCCCACCGGAGCGCCCACCTCATCTCTGGTACTCTGTGGACAAGACACCTGCCTGGATATCATCGCCAGCCGTGTCTCCGCCCTGCCGGGGGCGCTGCCCATCCTCCGCTCCCACGCCGGAAGCTACAACAGCCTGACCCAGCTCTACGCCGGTCAGGTGGATATTGCCACCGCCCATCTGTGGCATGAACGCTCTGGAAGCTACAACCTGCCCTACATCGAAGCCCTGCTCCCCGGCCTGGAGGCAACAGTGGTACGCCTGCTGGGACGCACGGCGGGGTTCTATGTCCAGAAGGGCAACCCGAAGAATATCACCGGCTTTGGCGATCTCGCCAGGCAGGACATCACCTTTGTAAACCGGGAGAGAGGCTGCGGCATCCGGGTGCTGCTGGACGAGAAACGCCGGGCCATGGGGCTGGATGCCGCCAACATCCGGGGATATGCCACAGAGCAGGGCAGCCACCTGCTGGTAGCGGGCGCCGTGGGCCGGGGTGAAGCAGACTATGGGCTGGGGGCAGAGGCCGCTGCCCTGCAAATCCCGGAGGTGGACTTTATCCCCCTCCAGCAGGAGTGGTATGACCTGGTCTTCCCCACCCGCCGGGAATCAGAATTGAGCTTCCGCCTGTTGCTGGACTACATCACCGGGCCGGAACTCCGGGCCGAGCTGAACCAGCTTGGGCGGTATGACCTCTCCCAGACTGGGAAGGTCTTTCATGTGTAGCAGCATAACAGCGATTCCACTCGGGGGTCGGTTTTTACCTCTCCCTCCCAAACAAGGAACACAAGCAAAGGGGCTGTCACGTACGTGACAGCCCCTTTTTCAGCTTTAGACAGAATTTTCGCAGCGACATCCTCAGGATTGCAAAATCCGCACCCGGCAGACGTTCTCCACAGCCATCAGCTCATCCTTCAGGCCTCTGTCCACCTTCTGATTCACATCCAGCATGGTGTAAGCATATTCGCCCTTGGATTTGTTAATCATGTTCTCTACATTGACATTCTGAGCGGAAACCACTCCCATGATGGTATTCAACATAGCGGGGACATTTCGGTGGATGACGCAGATCCGGGCAGCCCCGGTACGGGGCATACTGACATTGGGCAGGTTCACCGAGTTGGTAATATTGCCGCTCTCCAGATAATCGGCGATCTCGCAGGCGGCCATAACGGCGCAGTTCTCCTCACTCTCCGGAGATGATGCTCCCAGATGGGGCAGGGGTACCACATTCCTAGCCAGTGTCAGAGTGTTATTGGGGAAGTCAGTGACGTAGCAAGCCACCCGACCGCTCTCCAGCGCCGTCACAATGGCCTCACTGTCCACCAGTTCGCCCCGCGCCAAGTTGATGATGCGGACATTGCCCTTCATCTTGGAAATAGCCTCGGCGTCGATGATGCTGTCCGTCTCTGAGTTATAGGGGATGTGCAAGGTGATATAATCGGCGTTCTGATAGATATCCTCCAGCTTAACCACATGATGCACCCGGCTGTCCAGCCCTAGAGCGGCGTCTACCGACAGATAGGGGTCATAGCCGTAGACCTCCATACCCAGGGCAATGGCTGCGTTGGCCACCAGCGCGCCGATAGCTCCCAGGCCGATGACGCCCAGCACCTTACCCCGAATCTCCGGGCCGCTGAAAGCAGCCTTGCCCTGCTCCACCACGCTAGTGATGTCAACGCCGTCCTCCACCTGCTTGCGGCACCAAGCAGAGCCGCCCATGATGTCCCGGCTGGCAGCCAGCATGGCAGCAATGCACAGTTCCTTTACGGCATTGGCATTGGCACCGGGGGTGTTGAAGACCACAATGCCGTTCTCCGAGCAGCGGTCGATGGGGATGTTATTAGTTCCCGCACCGGCCCGGGCAATAGCCCGCAACTCTTTGGGAAACTCCAGATCGTGGAGGTTGGCTGAACGCACCAGGATGCCCTCGTACTGCTCAAAATCAGCGCTGACCTGGAAGCTGGCCTTATCCAGCTTCTGCAGACCCACGTTAGAAATCTTATTAAATGTCTTGATACGAAACATAGTCTTTCACTCCTTCGGGGGCTGCCAGGCAGCAGCCCCGGCGAGTCCGTTCAAAATTAGTTCTCCCGCTCGAATTTTTGGATGAAGTCACATAAGGCTTCCACCCCTTCCACCGGCATGGCGTTGTAGATGGAGGCTCGCATACCGCCCACAGAACGGTGGCCTTTCAGGTTGGAGAATCCCACAGCGGTACTCTCCGCCACAAATTTGGCGTCCAGCTCCGGGGTGGCGGAGTTAAAGACCACGTTCATGTCGGAACGGGAGCCAATCTCCACCGGGCAGGTGAACAGCCTGGAATTGTCGATGACATCATACAGCATCTGGGCCTTGCCGTGTTTGAGCTTCTCCATGCCGGGGACGCCGCCCTGCTCCTCCAGCCAGTCCAGCACCAGCCCCAGCATATAGATGCACCAGCAGGGCGGGGTATTGTACATGGAGTCCTTGTCGATCATGGTCTTGTAACTCATCATCAGCGGGGTATAGGCCAGTTCATGGCCGGCCAGTTCTTTCTTGACGATAGCCACAGTCAGGCCAGCCGGAGCCATGTTCTTCTGTGCCCCGGCAAAAATGACGCCGTATTTGGAGATGTCTACCCGACGGGACAGGATGTCGGAGGACATATCACAGACCAGGGGTACATTCCCCGTCTCCGGAACATACTGCCACTCGGTGCCATAGACGGTGTTGTTGGCACAGTAATAGAAATAGCTGGCGTCCGCTCCCAGCTTCAACTGCCCCTGAGAGGGAATATAGGTGTGGTTCTTATCGGCAGAAGATGCCGCCAAGTTGATCTTGCCGTACTTCCGGGCTTCCTTATAGGCGATATTTGAGAAATTGCCCGTCACCACATAGTCCGCCTCGCCCGTCCTGCTGATGAGGTTCAGCGGGGCCATGGAGAATTGGCTGGAGGCGCCCCCTTGCAGGAAGAGAATAGCATAATCCTCTGGCACATTCATCAAACGGCGGAACTTTGCCTGGGTATCGTCAAATATTTTCTGGAACACCTTGGAGCGGTGGCTCATCTCCATCACGGACATACCGGAACCCTGATAATTCGTGATCTCCCTCCCGGCACGCTCCAGCACAGGCAGCGGCAGCATGGACGGGCCGGCAGAAAAGTTGAAAATGCGATCTTCACTCATAATGAGTCTGCTCTCCTTTCTGTGAGCTGCCTGGCCTCTGGAGAAGTCCGCCGCTCTCAATATATAGTTATTTAACATTATAACAATTTATCATATTAAAGGCAAGAAGGGAAGGTGACAAAAAGATTGCACCGTGCTGCTGGAAACTTGGCATATTTACAGTTGAGTAAAATGGGAGGGGACGCTGCCAGCAGCGCCCCTCCCATTTTCACAGCAGCTTTCACAAGCGGATAAGATGATGATTTCCCCGTCACACAAAGGTAAAGCACAGATAATAATTGTACGCTACGTCCTTGTAATAATAATACTGGCCACCGCAGGTAAGCTGCGCCACCAGTCCGTGGCTGCTGGCTTCGAGGGTATACTCCACATCGCTGTGATATTCATTGCCGGAATCCGTCATGCCGCTGGCACTCTGGGCGGCGATCCGATCCATAATCTCCGCAGACTGCTCCTCCGGTGTCAGGTCAAAGTCCAGGCTGAAGTTCTCCCGAAAAAGCTGACTCAGCCAGTCCGCGAAGATTTCCAGCATTACGCCGCTGTATGAATAGGTGAATCCATCCAGTACCACTTTCATCGGCAATCCAGTATAGCCATCCAGCCAGACCTCCAGGCAGCAGGTTTCCTCTTCCGCATATAAACCATAGGCAATATACCAGCCGGACGGTTTGCCGCTCTCATTCCGATAAAGGAGTACCGTCTCGTTGGCGCCCCCTCCGCCGAAGGATTCTGCCCAACGCGCAAGAAATTCCTGGCCCCAGTACCAGCCGCTTGCCTCCTGATAGGACTTGAATGGCAACCCCTCCCAGTCCCCGGCCTCTCCCTCAATATCATAAACGTCATAATTGGAGACATCTTCAAGGTAATACAATTGCAGACTGCCGTCATATTGCACTTGCTCTATCCGCTTCTGGTATAGGGCCGCGCTTTCGCCGTAGGGACTCACCTCTGTCAGGGAAACGGCGGTGGAACCGCCCAGATAGTTCTCTCCCACCCGCTCTGTCATCCAGCCGGGAAGCAGCAGCCCAAGTCCAAAGAGGAGCAGGATACCCAAAAGGGGCAAGGCGATGGGAATGACCTTATTCCGCAGCATTCTGTTCCCCCCTCTCTTTCTCCAATCCCCCCGCCGGTTCGGGAGACATTTCCAATTCGATCCAGACCCGGGTACCCTCTCCCAGGCTGCTCTCTATATGCAGATCCGATCCGTGGATGCGGGCAATCTCCCGGCATAGTGTCAAACCCAGCCCGGCCCCGTGGGACTTTCTGGCTCTGGACTTATCCACCATATAAAATGGCTCTGTCACCTGGGAAAGCTCTTCTGGCCCGATGCCGATGCCGTTATCCTCCACCGTCAAGCGGCAGCGCTCCTCTGCCTGCTGGCCGGTAATGACCAGGACAGTCCCGCCATATTTCATGCCATTGTCCGCCAGATTCAGCACCAGTGTCTTTAGCAGATCGCACTCCATCCGGCACCAGAGCATCTCCCAACGGACCTCCAGACGGACGCCCCGCTGGGCAGCCACTGGCCGCAGCGTTTCCCGGATATCCCGGAGAAAGCTCTCCATCTCCACATCCTCCAGCAGGAAATCTTGCTTCTTCAGTACCGTCATCTCCAGCAGCTTGAAGGACATGGCTTCCAGCCGCATTCCCTCACTCATAATGTATCCGGCAGCTGCCCGTGCCTGCTCCCCGTCCAGCTGCCGCTCCTGGAGCAGAGCGTCAGCATAGCCGATGATGGACGTCAGGGGGGTCTTTAACTCATGGGCGAAGTTGGCCACAAAAGTCTCCCGCTGCTGGGCAGTCTCCTCCAGCAACTCCACCTTTTCCTCCAAAACGTTCGCCATAGCATTGAAGGATCGACCCAGATCCCCCAACTCGTCCTGGCTTTTGATCTCCGCCCGGCTCTCCAGATGTCCCTCCGCCAGGGCGCGGGTGGCCCGTTCCAGCTCCTTGACAGGCCGAATCAATACATAACTCATCCCCAGCCACAGCAGGGTGGCCAGTATAAACACCAGAACATAGACCCCACGGCAGATCTCCCGCAGGGACTGGGCAGAGGCAAAAACCTCGGTGATATCTCTTTCCAGCACAAGCACCAGATTCTGGCCGCTCTGCTCTACCGGGCCATAAACCGTCAGCCGGTAGGCCCCGCCCTCCTCTGAGATAGTATAGACAGCGGATCCGGTGTCCCCCACATCAGTGAGACATTCCCAGGAGACTGTCTCCCCGCCAGAATAGATCTCCTCCCCTGTCTGGTCAAATACCGTCAGCTCAGTCCCCTGCTCCAGCAGGGCGCTGGCCTGCTCTGCCACCTCGCTGATGTCGCTGTCTGACATATTCTGGCTGTTCTGCCAGACAATCAGGATGCCCGATTGCAGGCTGTACTTTACCATACAGTACTGGCTGAGCTGGTTCTCCACCTCCCGGCTGATATTCTCATCCAGGGTTCTTGTCACAATCAGTTGGGAGGTAACAGAGAGCGCAACAGTCAGCGCCAGCACCATACAGAAGAACAGCTTTAGGAAAAACTTCATACGGCTCTCCCCCTATGCTCTGTATGAAATTCCGCCCACCGGGTTAATCACGGCCTGTCCTCCAGCCGGTAGCCCAGCCGGAAGACCGTGCGGATCACATCGCCCCAGTCCAGCTTTTTCCGCAACCGCTGAATGTGAGAATCCAGTGTACGGGTGGATCCGGTATATTCCTCCTCCCACACCGTTTCATAGAGATATTCCCGGCTCATAGCAGCGTTGCGATTACGCATCAGCTCCACCAGCAGACCGTACTCCTTCCGGGTGAGTTCAACCACCTGTCCCGCCTTGGTCACAGTATGGGACATCAAATTGACCTCCACGTCCTTCACCGTCAGCACCTGCTTGAGCTTACCCGCCCGTCGGAGGACAGACTCAACACGGGCCATCAGCTCGCCAATTTGAAAGGGCTTAACCAGATAGTCATCCGCCCCCAGCCGCAGCCCCCGGATGCGATCCTTCACCTGTCCCATGGCAGAGATAATAATCACAGGGGTACTTCTACAGCGTATAAATTCCAGCAGGTCATAGCCGCCAATCACCGGCAGCATTAAATCCAGCAGAATCAAATCGTAGTTGTTTTGTTCGATGAGATTTGCCCCTTGGCCCCCATCGAAGGCACATTCGCATTCATATTTTTCCTGGACCAGTGTAGTATAAATCAGATTGGATATGGGCTTTTCATCCTCTATAATCAGGACTCTTGGCATAAGGCTCTCCCTCCGTTCGGTCTGTTATCTTGTCGAACTGCGCCCGGTTCTTATATTTTCACGCAGGCCGCCGCCGGGCGGCTGGTGACTGGCTCATATTGATATCATACCATATAGATGTTACATAATTGTGTTATAACTACTTTCTTCAGGAAAATTTAATTTTCTTCCCAGCGTCTGAATTCCCGGCGCATCCAAAGGATGCCGGGGGAAGCAGTGGTATTGGCCGGAGCCTTGATTTACATGGCTTCAAGCGCCGATAGAAAGCATCTGGACGCCAAAGAGGTGCGACAGTTCAAAGCGCTGCCGCACCTCTATATTGTTAGCCTATAAATTGATAGCATAAACATACTTTTTTGTATGAGTAGACCCTTGAGGAACCGATCCTCTCCCCTGGCAACTGATGTGATGGGGGCTTCATCCGCCGTCTGCCCCACCCCCATCTGCTCTAAAATTTTTCAAATAATTATCCCTCCCCGGAGGCATACTGTAACGGGAGGGATACTTTATGCGTATTTTTAAGGAACCACCAAGGCGGCCTGATATTTCGCTGCCCTTCGACTTTTTCCCCCAGATTTCCAGCGCCGCCTCCGCCATGGACTGCACTGGCCTGATGCCCACTGCTCCCATAACGCTGGAAGAGTGGGAGTCCTATCAGAGCCTTTGCTCCACAGCGCTGCCGCCGCTGGATTTTTAGGGGCTCCGCAATCCATTCCCGGAGAGCAGCCATCAGGTATTCCCCTACTGGTATTGCTCTAATCAGTAAATTCCGCGCAGCGCCCGCTCCTGTACGGATCTCAGAAAGCAGCTCTAATCTGTTCCACATCCATGCCGCAGGCCAACATAGCGATTACTTTGATGCGGCTCTTAATCGCGTTTAGCGCACCGCTCAGAATCGCGCCGCACTGCTCCATCTGTGCGCCTCCTCCTGTATAGTCATAGCAGGAATAGCTTTCCCCATCCACACAGCGGGTGGAAATAATCATAGGAATACCCTGCTGGATACCCCGGCACACCGTTTCCGCCATATAGTGGGGGATATTGCCCGTGCCGTAACCCTCGATGACCACAGCCTCCGCTCTGCGCTCCAGCAGATACTCCAGCAAACTGTTGTCCACCCCCGCATAGCACTTGAGAATGGGGACAAACAGATCTACCCGTTCTGCTGGGTAGATCACCCCCTGTTCGTTTTTCCGGTAATAGTGTACCTGATCCTCCACCACGCCACCCAGCGGCCCGCAGAAGGAGTGAAAGGCATCAATACGGCTGGAGTGGTACTTATTGATATCAGCGGCGGAAAAAATCGTCTCATTAAAATACACAAGCACCCCGCGCCCCCGGGACTGGGGAGATACAGCCACACGTGCCGCTCCCACCACGTTTCCCAGAGCATCACTATAGAGGTCACGGGAGCTTTTCATGGAGCCGGTAAAGACCACCGGTTTCTCGCAGTGCAGGGTCACATGGACGAAATAGGGAATTTCATCCATGGTATCCGTCCCCTGCATCACAACCACGCCATCCACATCAGGCCGCTGCTGTACCTGACGGATCGACTGCACTAGCTTCAGTCCCTCTTCCAGAGTCAAATCAGAACCGGGCATGGTGAAGGGTTCTATGACTTCGAATACAAATTGCTCCTGCAGCTCCCGCAGCGAACCCAGGAGCTGCTGCCCCGTCATGGCCGGAGCTACCTTCCCGCTGACAGCATTCTTTGCGCATTGAATGGTGCCGCCTGTGGCATAGATGACAATGTGTGGAAGACTGCCGCTATCGTGTCCGGCATGGCTCATAAAACTCTTCCCCTTTCTCTCCCTGTTGACACTATTTTACCTTTTTCACCTCCTGTTGTCAACCGGGAACACGGCTTTTTGATCTGTAGCGATTGCGATCGCTAATGCAGTTCATTTGACGTTGACATCTAATACTAATGCTCCTGGCGCAACCTTGTTAGAAAGCATAGCGCCTTTTAACCAATCTGTCGTGCTTGACACGGGAAGTGGCGTATTTCAGCACTCTCATGGCAATCACTCCTTTAATAGAGATATTTAAGGATATGGGCGGAGCGCTTC
>CAYUUP010000013.1:8734-25814 GCA_964447925.1 uncultured Oscillospiraceae bacterium | reverse complement strand
CTGGTGGGCGCGGGCCGCTCCGAGATCATGCGGGCCATCTTCGGCGTGGACAAGGTGAAAAAGGGCGGCTCCGTCAGCGTCGGCGGCAAGGTTCTGAAGGGCGGCAGTCCCGCCTCCGCCATCGAGGCCGGCATCGGCTTCTGCACTGAGGATCGGAAGAAAGAGGGCCTGGCCCTCTCCCTCTCCATCCTGCTGAACTCTACTGTGGTGAAGCTCAGCGATCTGGCCAGGATGGGTGTCATCGATCGGAACAGGCAAAAGACAGACGCCAACGAATATATCACTGCCATGCGCACCAAGACACCCTCCATCACCCAGCTTGCAGGCAACCTCTCCGGCGGCAACCAGCAAAAGGTGGTCCTGGCCAAGTGGCTGACCATGAAGCCTAGGGTACTTATTGTTGACGAACCGACCCGGGGTATTGATGTCGGCTCTAAGGCGGAGATTTATGAAATTATCAATGATCTGGCCAGAAGCGGCATGGCCATTGTGGTTGTCTCCTCTGAGATTGAGGAGATCCTGGGTGTGTGCGACAGCGTCATCACCGTCTTTGAGGGCAGGATGACCGCCCAGCTGCCCATTACCCCTGACCTCTCCTCCGAGACGGTTCTGGCCTGCTCCATCGGTAAGCAGGACGTCATTGACGCGGTTACAAAAGGAGGTGCTTCCGCATGAGCAATCAGGCTCCTGAAAAGGCAAAGAAGGAAAACGGCCTGGTGCAGAAATTCTTCAGCATGAACGGCACCTCAGTCCTCGTTGCCCTCATCGTGGTCATTATCCTGCTGGAGATTGTCCTCCAGATCATGGGCAAGGGAAACGGCGGCCTGGTATTCATCACCCCCTCCAACTTCCTCGCCATCTTCCGTCAGCAGGTTTACGTCGGCATTATGGCTTTCGCCATGACTCTGGTGATGATCACCGGCAACATTGACCTCTCTGTTGGCTATCAGCTGACCTTCCTGGGCTGCGTCTGCGGCTGGTTCATGCTGAACTATGACAACGCGCTTCTGGCCGTGGGTGGCACACTGCTGCTGGGCCTGTGCTGCGGCCTGCTCAACGGTTTCCTGGTGGGCTACCTGAAGCTGAATTCCTTCATCACCACTCTGGGCAGCAGTTCTATTTTTGCCGGACTTGCCATTTTAGTTTCCGCTGGCACCGTGCTGGTGATCCCTGCGAGCTGCTCCGCCGCGTTCCGGTGGTTTGGCAAGGCCCAGTTCGGCCCCGTCAGCATCCTTGTGGTGTGGTTTGTGCTGGTGGCCGTTGTGCTGGCCCTGCTCCTCTCCCGGACAGTCTATGGCCAGCAGCTCTATATGATCGGCTCCAACCCGGTGGCGGCCCGGTTCTCCGGTATCCGCTCCGCCCGGAACATCACCATTGCCTATGCCATCGTGGGTCTTGTCTGCGGCCTGGCCGCCGTGGTCACCATGGCCAACGTCCAATCCGCCAACCCCCAGTCCGCTTCCGGCAAGGAGATGGAGGTCATCCTCTGCGTGGTGCTGGGCGGCTGCGCCGTCAACGGCGGCAAGGGCTCCGTCTGGGCCACCATCATCGGTGTGTTCTTCTACGGTGTACTCACTGCAGGCTTCACTATGCTGGGTCTCAACGAGCAGATGAGTGAGATCTTGATGGGCATCATTATGGTATTCATTCTGGCTCTGGATGCCATGAAGGGAAAGGGGGTCAAACTGTGGAAGAAAAAGTCTTGAAGAGCGGCACAACGGATCGCAAAAAATGGGCCATGCGCCAGCTGCGGGATAACAACTCCGTCCTGATCCTGCTACTCTTACTGATCGTTGCGTTTACCCTGGTGGACGGGTTCTCCACCAGCTTCTATCAGGCGATCCTGACCGCCGCCGAATACGGGCTGGTGGCTCTGGGTCTGGGCATTGTCATGATGACGGGCAACATTGACCTGTCTCTGGGTTATTTGGCTGCCAGCTGCGGCGTCACCATGGTAACGGCTTTCAACGCCGTCTATACTGCCAGCGGCAGTGCAATTTTAGCCTTGCTGGTCGGTATCCTCGCGGCTCTGGTGCTGGGCGGCCTGCTAGGGGCTTTTAACGGGTTCATCATCACCAAGATCGGCATCTCCCCTCTGATCGCCACCATCGCCACCAACTACATCTTCGACGGCTATGTCCTGCAGTTTGCGAAATCAAATTATGCTCCTTCGGAAAGCACAGCGGTGAAGGCCATCGGCACCACCAAGCTCTTTGGTATTAAATGGTTGACGCCCATGGTGATCATCCTCGCGGTATTCATTGTAGTTGCCGCCCTGTGGATGTACAAGACCAGATTTGGCAACTCCATCAAGCTGGTGGGAGACAATCCTGAAGCGGCAAAGTTTGCCGGCGTCAACCCCGGACGGGTCGTGTTTGTCGCCTACGTCATTGCCGGCGTTCTGGCAGGTATCTGCGGTTTCCTAATGGTCAGCTATACCGGTTCGGCTATTTATACCCAGGGCGTGGCCCTCTCCACCCTGCCCATCTCCTGCTGTGTCATCGGCGGCATTAAGATGACCGGCGGCAAGGGTACCGCTGTCCATATCCTGCTGGGCATTCTGATCATGCGGGTCATCAGCCAGATCATGAGCGCGCTCTATCTGAATACCGCTATGGTGAATCTGGTCACAGGCATCCTGCTGATTGTCATCCTGCTGGTGGATCACTTTACCACCGTCAAGAAAGCGGATGACTGAGGCCGCTGTATCTCTCTGTTGATATCCCGCTTGTGCGGGCTGTCATATAAATTTTGGGCCGCTGGCCCGTTACGGGAAAGGATATGATTTTATGAAACTCAAGAAGCTCTTTGCCCTCCTGCTGGCGCTGGCTATGGTACTCGCCCTGGCTGCCTGCGGCGGCAACAGCAACACCGACTCAGACAACTCAGAATCTGAGGGAACCGAATCCGAGACTGAGGAACCCAATACCGATGGAACCGAGACTGAGGAGCCCGGTGACACGGACGCTTCTAACACCTGGGACTATGTCCTGGCGGACGGCGAAGTCTGGGCTGACTTGGACTACGAAAAAGTTGATCTGTCCGGCAAGACCATCGGCTACGTCACCATCAACTCCGCCGCTCCCTGGGGCGGCCGTGTCGGCACCAAGCTGGAGGAGTATGCCAAGGCCTGCGGCGCAACGGTGAAGGTACTGGATGCCAACACCGATGCCAATTTGCTCGACCAGTACTGCCAGCAGATGGTTGACTCCGGCGTTGACGCGCTGTGCGTCTTCGGCGGCACCCCGGCAAATATGTCTGCGATGGCAAAAACGTGCAGTGATGCCGGGATCCCCATGTTCCTCTGCGCTCTGGACGCTGACTCCGCCGCCGATGGCTATGAGTACGTCACCGCTATGATCGGTCCCGACCAGAAACAGATGTGCGCCAACATCGCCAACTATGTGGTCAGCCAGAACGGTGCGGATTATACCTGCAACGTCTATGAGGTCAACGGCGTTCCCTTCCTGCAGGACTACATCGACCGGAACGCCGGCTTCCAGGGCTATATGGCCGACTATCCCAGCTACACGCTGGCCGGCATTGAGGACTGCTATTCCGACCGTACTACAGCCAAGACTGTCACCGAGAACTGGATCTCCGCCGGTCTGAAGGCTGGTGACATTATCATGGGCTATGACGATGATCTGACCATGGGCGCTGTGCAGGCTCTGGACGAGGCCGGACTCACCGGCCAGGTCAAGGTCTATTCCCTCACCGGCCAGTCTGACGCAATCCAGGCTGTCCTGGACGGTGATTTGGAACTGACTGTCATGAACCGCGCTGACAGCATCGCCGCCGGCACTGTCACCGCTATGGGTGAGTACTTCTCCACCGGCAGCACTGCCCGGTTCCATCGCACTGAGCTGGTCTACATCACCGCTGAGAACGCCGCTGAATATTTGAATCAGGCCGAGTTCTAAGCCGGTGCTGTGATCAGCACATGATCTTCCCCGCAAATAAGCCCCCGCGCCTTATCGGTGCGGGGGCCTTGCGCTGGGTGCGGGGAAATTTCGGGGCTCACTTTTGAAAAAATGGTTGTTTTTCCCCCGGAAAGGGTGTAAAATAGAAAGGCAAGATACGGCGGGCTGAAAATCGCGGACTGACCGCCGACAATTCATTTAAATTAAAGGAGTAATTGAGTTATGAATGTTCTGGTCATCAACGCGGGCAGCTCTTCTCTAAAGTACCAGCTGATGAACCCTGCCACCGAAGCTGTGCTGGCCAAGGGCTTGTGCGAGCGCATCGGCATTGACGGTAAGTTTACGTATAAGGCCGGCGGCAAGACGGTTATCGACGCGGCAGATGTGTCCATGCCCACCCATGCCGAGGCCATCAACGCCGTTCTGAGCGCTCTGGTGGACAAAGATCACGGCGTCATCGCCTCTATGGGCGAGATCGACGCCGTGGGCCACCGTGTGGTGCATGGCGGCGAAACCTTCACCGCATCCGCTGTCATTGACGATGCCGTTATGGCCGCCATTGAGGAGTGCAACCCCCTGGCGCCCCTCCACAATCCCGCCAATATCACCGGCATTAAGGCCTGCCAGGCCGCCATGCCCGGCGTCCCCCAGGTGGCCGTGTTTGACACCGCCTTCCATCAGACCATGCCTCCTGTGGCTTACACCTATGATCTGCCCTATGAGTACTATACTGAGGACAAGGTGCGGCGCTATGGCTTCCATGGCACCTCCCACAAATACGTTACCCAGCGGGCTGCTGCTCTGCTGGGCAAGCCCATTGAAGAGCTGAAGCTGATCTCCTGTCACCTGGGCAACGGCTCCTCCATCACCGCAGTGGACGGCGGCAAGTCCGTGGACACCTCCATGGGCTTCACCCCGCTGGCCGGTCTGCCTATGGGTACCCGTTCCGGTGACTTGGACGCAGGCATTCTGGAGTATCTGATGGGCCGCCACGGCCTGAACATCACCGAGATGGTGAACATCCTGAATAAGAAGTCCGGTGTGCTGGGCGTCTCCGGTGTCTCTTCCGACTTCCGCGATCTGGACGCAGCCGCATCCAAAGGCAATGAGCGGGCTGCCCTGGCTGTCCGCACCTTTGAGTATGGCGTGACCAAGTACATCGGCGCCTATGCCGCTGCCATGGGTGGCGTGGATGCCGTAATCTTCACCGCAGGCATCGGTGAGAACTCCGCTGATATGCGGGAGCATATCGTCGCGCCTCTGGCCTTTATGGGCATCAAAATCGACCCGGAGGCCAACAAAATTCGGGGCGAGGAGAAGGACGTTGCCGCAGCCGATGCCACCGTCCGGGTGCTGGTCATTCTCACCAACGAGGAGCTGATGATCGCGCGGGATACCGAGGCTCTGGTTTCCGGGAAGTAATTTCATTTTCCTGATATAGGGCTGTCTCTGCAAGGGGCAGCCCTTTGTATTAAGCGTTGAGGTCCTTTGCTCCGGGCGGGAAATTTCTGCCTTTGGGACGTGCAGGGCGTCCTCAGCATATCCCTCCTCTCCCAAGAGGAAGGGCAAAGACACAGGCTGCTGCGCTCCGTCCCGAAGCCCAATGCAGTCCCCGTTGCCAAGCGACAAAAAGGGTGTTATAATAAAGGCGTTCATAAAACAGACGAGCTGCACGGAAAGGATGTGTATTTAATGAAAAATTTGCCCGTTATCACCATCAGCCGTCAATCCGGCAGCCGGGGCCGGGAGGCAGGCCAGCTGCTGGCCCAGCAGCTGGGCATCCCCTACTATGACTATCAGATCCTGGCCCAGGCCGCCAAGGAGAGCGGCCTCCCCGCAGAGCTGTTTGAAGGATCGGAAAACTCTGCCGCCGCCCTGTTGGAGCGGCTGACTAAGGGCCAGACTGCGGATTGCATGACCCAGAGCGCCCAGGTCTTTGAGGCCCAGGCAGCCATCATCCGCAAGTTGGCAGCGGAGGGGCCTGCCGTCTTTGTGGGGCGCTGCGCGGACTCTGTCCTGAAAGATATGACCAATGTGGTGAACATTTATACCTACGCCTCTATGGAGCGGCGCATTGCCAACACCGTTCAAAAAAAGGCGGTGAATGAGAAGATCGCCGCCCTGTATATTCGCCAGGTGGATGCGGGCCGCAGCGCCTACCACACGCTCTTTGGCGCCCATCCCTGGGGCGAGATGTCCGCCTATGACCTGTGCATCTGTACTGACCACCTAACTCCCCAGGAAACAGCCAGCGCCATTGCCGCTTTTGTGGAAAACTGGATGGATAAGCAGAACTGAATTTTGAATTGCAAGGGGCCGAACCTGAAATTTTTTCAGGTTCGGCCCCTCCTCTTGTGTTTTGCTGTGAATGTGATATAATGAGACTATTAAATGATAAACCCTTTGTTATGTGAAGCTGGACTCACGAGGAAAGGCGGAGGTAAGGCAATGGAATCCAAACAGCTACCAAGAAGAATCATCCAATATCTGAGCGGTTTGATCTGCATGGCCATCGGCCTGGTGATGCTAAAACGTACAAGCTGGGGCGTCTCCCCCATTACGGCGGTACCGGATGCCGTGGCGAATATCACACCGCTAACCCTCGGCAATACCACCATTTTGCTACATCTGGTCTGTGTTGTCCTACAGATCTTAATCCAGCGGAGGGTCACCTTGAAGAGTGTGCTGACAATGTGTGTGGGCATCCCTTTTGGCTATCTGGTGGACTTCTTCATGTACCTCTGGGATCCCAAGATGACAATTTGGCAGAAGTGCATCGTGCTGGTACTGGGCATTGCCATTCAGGGCTTTGGTGTAGCGCTGATCAGCGGCTGCGATTTGATGTTGCCCGCGCCGGATGAGATGAACAATGTAATCAGCCAGGTATATCAGAAGAAACTATCCAATGTGAAGATGATTGCGGACGCGGCCTATGTGGCAACGGCCATTATTATCAATCTGATCTCTACCCGCTCCCTGGCCAGCGTGGGAATCAGTTCGGTAGCGGCGGTACTCTTGACGGGCAGATTTGTTGGCCTGTCCCAGAAGCTGTTCCCGAAGATCAAAATGGAACCCTTCTTCAACACACCGGCACATCAGGAGACAAAATAGCCATTACGGCGGGACTTTGGGAGAGATCGTCACGCTTGACGGAGTGGTGCTGGAACTGGGAACCAATTATTGAGGGACTTAAAGACATCAATCCCGAGCAAAAAACCGCCCTGTGAAAGGGCGGTTTTTCGTGGCTGTTTGTTGGCACAGACCGGCAAAGTCTCTGCCAGGAGATGCGCTTTACACATCTCAAAATCAGAAGTGAGGATGAAACTGGAGGAGTTGGCAAGGTTAGTATGGTAAACAGCGGAGCTTGATGCGGGTGGCTATTCCGCCCCCGGTGTTAGTGCCAACTAACCTATATATAGATTAGCATACCCTAACATGATTGTCAACCCTTATTTTTGAGATTTTCAAAATATGTCAGCTATGCCGAATTACCAGGGCTGCAAAGGCACGCTTTTTGTTCATCTGCCCAATGCAGCCGGTCCCCCCAAATATGCCCACTATAAGTTCATCAAACAAATATGCCCACTGTAGGTTTGTCAAAGATCATTGTAACACCTACACAAAAAATGCCATCTCTCCTTAAAATTTTGGTTGACACCGGCCTTTTCCTGCGCTATAATAGATTGCGTGTTCCCATACATGATGGGGTCTTTGCGCCCAAAGCTGGGCAGGTGCAGTGTTACGCACCCTCTGGGGCGGCCGGGTTACGATCCCCGCCCTGACTTTGACATGGAGGTGTTATGAGATTATGAAACGGACTTATCAGCCCAAGAAGCGTCAGCGTTCCAAGGTACACGGCTTCCGTAAGCGGATGGCCACGGCCGATGGCCGCAAGCTGTTGGCCCGCCGCCGCGCCAAGGGTCGCTATCGTTTGAGCGCCTGAGGGATTTCCCCCGGGACAACCGGCTGTTTTGGGGTGGATGAGTTTCGTCCACCCCTGTTTTACAGGAGAAGATCGGAGGGACGTCATATGAAATATACCGTCTCCCTGAAGCAGCATCACCTGTTCCGCCGGATGTACAGTAAGGGCAGACAGGCAGTTCGCCCCACGGTGGTGGTCTGCTGCCGGAGGAACCGCACAGAACAGAACCGTCTGGGGCTGACTGCCAGCACCAAGATTGGAAACGCCGTCACCCGGAACCGGGCCCGCCGTCGGCTACGGGAGGTATATCGCCTTCACGAAGAGGAATTTCTCCCCGGCTATGATATTGTACTCATTGCCCGTGGATCCACGGCAAAATGCCGCTGGCAGCGACTGGAGCAAGATTTTCTCAAGGGAATGGAAAAATTGGGGCTATGCCGGAGGGAGCAGTCTTGAAAGACCTGATCCAGCGGGGCCTTCTGGCCCTCATCCGCTTCTATCAGAAGAGAATATCCCCCGCCCGGCCCCCTGCCTGCCGGTTTCTGCCTACCTGCTCGGCGTATGCCAGGGAGGCCATTGAGAAATACGGTCCCGCCAGGGGTTCTCTTTTGGCGGCCAAACGACTGGCGAAATGCCAGCCCTTCCACCGGCAAAAATCGGTGGAATACGACCCAGTACCATAGATATCGAAGGAGCTTCACACATGATAACTGCTTTTCTTCAAATTTTTGGCCGATTTCTGCTATGGCTGTACGATGTATTTGGCAGCTATGCTTTGGCCCTTATTATCTTTACCTTCCTGACCAAGGTGGTGCTATTCCCCCTCTCCTATAAAAGCAAGAAGAGCATGATGCAGACCACCGCCCTCCAGGGCCAAATGCAGCAATTGGAAAAACAGTTTGGCAAGGATAAGCAGCGCTATCAGCAGGAGGTAACTAAGCTCTATGAAAAGGAGGGCGTCAACCCCATGGGCGGCTGCCTGTGGAGTTTTGCCCCGCTGATTATTCTGATGGGCTTGTATTACGTCATCCGTCGGCCTCTCCTCTATATGATGTGTATCAGTGCCGATACTGTCACCGCCGCCATCGAGACGGTGACTGGTTTGGGCTACGATCTGGGGAATGCGGCCTATCAGGAAATCCACCTGGCCTCTCTGCTCGGTGACAGCACCGTTATGGATGCGGTGAAGGGCGTGGTAGCCAACGCGGGAGAGAACGTTGGCAATCTCCAGGCTATCAACTTTAATTTGTTTGGCATTGATCTTTCCCAGACCCCCAACTGGCAATTTTGGACCTGGGACACCATCAACTGGAACAGCATTGGACTCTTCATCATCCCCATCGTGGTGACAGCGCTGAACTTTTTCTATTCCCGCTACAGCACAAAGACCAACGCCGTCAGCAAGGAGGCGGAGGAAGAACAGGGTACCGCTTCCGATGCCACTGCCAAAACCAACCGCACCATGATGTATGTCATGCCTTTGATGTATTTATGGTTTGGCTACATCATGCCCGCCAGCATGTGCGTCTATATGGCCTTCAACGCCATCTTCAGTATGGTTCAGGATAAGATATGCTCTGTGATGCTGCGGAAGAAGTTTGCCGAGTTGGAGGAGCAGCGCAAGGCCAGAGAGGCAGCGGAAAAGGAGGAAGAAAAGAGAAAACGGGCAGAGGCTGCGGAGCGAAAGGCCCGTCAGATCGAGGAGAACAAGAAAAATCGCAACAAGAAGAAAAAACCAAACCCCAACAAGACCAAGTTTGATAACAGCGCCAGCGCTGTGGGCATCCGCGCCCACGCACGTGGCCGGAGCTATGACCCCGACCGCTATGGCGGTGTCACCCCTTATAAGGATCCCAACGCCATCATTGATGAGGAGGCCGTGGAGCGGGCACTGGCTGCCAAGGCAAAACGCCGGGAAAAGCAGCAGGACGAGGAGGACACCGCTCAGGCCGAATATACGGAAGCGGAACTTGACGAAGCCGTCCCAGCAGAGAATGCGGCGGAAGCGGAAGAAGACGGGGCTGCCGGTTTTGGCAATGCCTCCGGTGATGAGACAGCCCATCTGCCGGAGCCGGAGGGAAACACCGTCTCCGGGGAGTCCGAGGAAACAGCTGCCCCCGATGGACAGGCCATCTTTGATGAATTGCTGGGTCGGGAGAGGATAGGAGACGCCGACAGCGAAGATGAGTAATTCGGTCATCAAAAAAATTGAACGGACTTGGAGGTATGAATGCCATGAAGAAATATCTGGAAGCCACCGGCAAGACCCAGGAGGAAGCCGTTGCCAATGCGCTGGCCCAGCTGGGGCTGGAGCGGGATGATGTGGAGGTAGAGCTGCTGGCCCGAGCCAAGACCGGTTTTTTGGGCATCGGCAGCAGCCCCGCCAAGGTACGGGTGACCTATGAGGCCCCCGATCTGCCTGACCCGGAGGATTTGAACCGGCAGGATCAAGAAGAACATCAGATAGCGGAAGAAAAGCAGAAAGCCCGGCAGGAGCCAGAGCGGAAGCCCAGGCCTAAAAAGGAAAAGAAGCCCCGTGAGGTAAAAATGCCACAGGCCGCTGTTCCTGTGCAGGAGCAGCCAGCGCGCCCCGTGGTTATGGATTATGATTTCTCCCCGGCAGCGGAGGACGATGCCGCCGCCGTTCAGATCCGGGAATTCCTCACCGGACTGATGAAGCATATGGATCACCAGGCGGAGATTGTGATCTCCGTGGCGCAGGAGAATACCTATAAGGTCGAGCTGGTAGGTGAGCATATGGGCGGTTTTATTGGCCGCCGGGGCGAAACCCTGGACGCCATCCAGCAGTTGACCAGCTGTGTGGTGAATAAAAGCCGCAGCCGTCAGGATCGCATCCGTGTGCGCATGGACTGCGAGGGGTACCGCGCCAAACGGGAAGAAACCCTCATCCGTCTGGCAGAGAAAACTGCCAGCAAGGCCGTCAAGTACCGCCGGAATATGGTGTTGGAGCCGATGAACTCCTATGAACGTCATATCATCCACACTGCCCTTCAGGATTATGAGGGTGTTGTGACCTACTCCACCGGCACCGACCCTAACCGCCGGGTGGTTGTCTCTTATCGGAACTGAATCGCAGGATAGATAACAGGGCCGCTCCTTTGGGGCGGCCCTGCTGCTATTTGTTGATTCTGGAAAGCACCGGCTCTGTCGGTGCTTTTCAGAATCAAGGGGATCGGATCTCCTCCTCCACGCACAGTCGCTTTGCCCCTAAATGAATATTCCATATGTTTTGATATTCAAAAATTTTTGCAAAACGCAATTATGCCAGCGAATCAAGCAAGAGATATCCCGAATTTTGTCACACCCCGTCTGCTGATATGAATTTTCCAGAAAATGAACTTGCAGCTTTTTGCCCTTTTTTCTTGACAGGGCAGAGAAACTATTGTATAATGTAAAAAAGCGAGGCGCTGTGTATTTACTGCAGGGCGCTTTTTGATATTGAAATCTGCGAAAGACGGGAGAGCGACTGTATGATCAAGCTGGAAAATGTCAATAAGTATTTCGGCGAGCTGCACGTCCTGAAGGATATCAACCTGGAGGTGAAAGAGGGCGAAAAGCTGGTCATTATCGGGCCGTCCGGTTCCGGCAAGTCCACCTGCATCCGCTGCATGAACTTCTTGGGAGAGCCGACTTCCGGCCATGTGTACATCAACGGCGTAGAGCTGACGCACAAAAACAAGACTAAGCTGGTGCGGGAGACCACTTCCATGGTATTCCAGCAGTTCAACCTCTATCCCCATATGACCGTGCTGAAAAATCTGACTCTGGCTCCCACAAAGCTGCACCACAAGAGCAGGCAGGAGGCAGAAGATCTGGCCTATCACTATCTGGACGTGGTGGGCCTGACGGATAAGGCTCACGTATATCCCACCACGCTTTCTGGCGGTCAGCAGCAGCGTATCGCCATCGCACGGGCGCTTTGCGCCCAGACTAAGATCATCCTCTTTGACGAGCCGACATCCGCCCTGGATCCGGAGACCATTCAGGAGGTGCTGGACGTCATGATCAAGCTGGCCAAAGAAAGTATCACCATGGTGGTTGTCACCCACGAGATGGGCTTTGCCCGTCAGGTGGCCGACCGGGTGGTCTTTATGGCAGACGGCCAGATTCTGGAGGAGGGAACCCCGGAACACTTCTTTACCAATCCCCAGCATGAGCGGGTAAAGCAGTTCCTGGGAAAGATTATCCGGTGACTATCCCGTTGATTTTTGCACAGCCCCGGCCATGGGAATGCGCATGAGTCATATAACACATTTTTATAAGGAGGACACTTTAATGAACAAAATCAAGAAGGTCTTTGCCCTGCTTTCGGCCTTGGCTATGGTATTTGCCCTGACAGCTTGCGGCGGCAGCAACAGCAATTCTAATCCCGACAGCAGTGAGAATTCCAATTCCACTGTTAACTTTGACGCAGCCGCATATGGTGATGATGTGCAGGCCATCGTGAACGCCGGCGTTCTGAAGGTCGGCGTGAAGGACGCCGTAGAAGGCTTTGGCTATGAGGACACGCTCACCGGTGAGCGCTCCGGCCTGGAGATCGACCTGGCGAACATGATTGCAGACTACTTAGGCGTTGATGTGGAATTTACCACTGTCACCGCCGCCACCCGTACAGAGCTGCTGGATAACGGCGGCATCAACTGTGTGCTGGCCACCTTCACCATTACAGATGAACGGAAGGAGAGCTGGGACTTCACCACCGCCTACTACACCGACTACGTCTCCGTGCTGGTAGAAAACTCCTCCGGTATCGCCACCCTCCAGGATCTGGTGGATCACAGCGCAGTGGTAGGCGTCTCCTCCGGTTCTACCTCCGCCCGGGCACTGGTGCAGGCTCTCATTGACAACGGTATAATTCAAGGCGCAGACTTCAACACCGAGACCTTTGATGCCACCACCTGGACCGAAGGCGTCTCCTTCCAGCAGTATGATGACTATCCCGCTATCTCCACTGCCCTGTCTGCCAATGAAGTGCAGGCCTTCTGCGTGGATAAGTCCATCCTGTCCATCTATAACACCGACAGCCGCTCCTACATTGATGCTGAGTTCGCCCCCCAGGAGTACGGCATCGCCACCACCAAGGGTTCCGGACTCTCCACCTTGTGTGAGGAGCTGATTACCGGCTGGCTGGAGGATGGAACCATTGCCAGCTTGATTGAAAGCAACGGAATCGACTGAGCCTTTTACTGATTCCACTCCTTTTCCAAAAGGCCTCCCCCAACAGGGGGAGGCCAGGGAGGACTTACCGACGGTAAGCGGCCCTCTCAAATGCAAATCAATTGTGTTTTATATCTCCGGTTTGCATCTGAGATCGTCGCATATTGCAGCTTTGCAGGTGAGAGGATCCGGCGCAGGGCCGAACCTCCGGGGAACCGGATATTCAGAAATTCAGAGGAGTTGAGCAGAGTTGGGATTGTTCTATGCGGCCTCCTGGGCAAAGATATGGGCCTACCGGGCGGCCTTCCTGAAGGGACTTGTCACCACAGTGGCCACCGCTGTGGTGGGCCTGTTGTTGGCCCTCGTTCTGGGCATTATTTTTGGACTGATGGCCACCAGCGGGAAAAGGGTGCTGCGGGGCATCGCCCGGGTCTATGTGGAATTCATCCAAAACACCCCTGTGGTGGTGCAGCTCTGCTTTTTGTACTACGTGCTGGCCTTTTCCGGCCACAGCATCGGCATCCTGTACACCGGCATGATTTCCCTGGGCATCTACCACGGGGCCTATATGTCTGAGGTCATCCGGGCAGGTATCCAGTCCATTCCGGTGGGACAGTTTGAGGCTGCCCGCTCCCAGGGCTTCGGCTATGGCGGCATGATGTACCACATTATCCTGCCCCAGAGCATCAAGATCATTCTGCCCCCCATGGTGAATCAGGTGGTAAATCTAATCAAAAATACCTCCTGTCTCTACATCATCGGCGGCTCTGATTTGATCTCCGTAACCTATAGCTTTGTTACCGGCGCAACCACCGGCGGCGCCTACGCCCCCGCCTATGTAGTCTGCGGCATCATCTTTTTCATCATCTGCTTTCCCCTGTCCTCCCTGGCCAGTGCCTGGGAGACCTCGCTGAAGAAGCGGGAACAGTGGCAGACGATTGCGGCAGCTTCCAGCGCTGAAGAGGAGGTGGGCGCATGAGCAATCTGCAAGCCAGCCTGTCCATGCTGTCAAACGGTGCGCTGCTGCTCTATATTTTGAAGGGCGTGGTTTTTACGCTGGTCATCTCCGTGCTGGCGGTGGTCATCGGCATCGTGCTGGGCAGCATTCTGGCCCTGGCCCGGAACTACTGCACCGGACGTACCCGTATCTTCAAGTGGCTCGCTACCGCTTACATTGAGGTCTTCCGCAACACCCCACTTCTGCTGTGGATTTTTATCTGTCTGGTTTTTTTCCCCACGCCGCCCTTTTTCAAGCAGGCAATGCTGGGCCTCTCCAGCGCAGAGATGTCCCTGCTGTTCAAGGGCGTGGTGGCGCTGGTACTCTTCACCTCCTCTGTCATTGCGGAGATTGTCCGGGGCGGACTCAACTCCGTGGCCGCCGGTCAGTTTGAGGCGGGCCACTCCCAGGGCTTCAACATCGTGCAGATCATGGTCTACATCGTTCTCCCCCAGGCCTACCGCAACATTATCCCCACCCTTCTGAGTCAGGTCATCACCACCATTAAGGACTCCTCTTATCTGGCAAATCTGGCCATCATTGAACTGATGGCCCGCATCCGGCGCATTATGAGCGTAGCTTATAACTATACCGGCCAGGCCACCGTCAATGTTACCGATGTCTTTGTGCTGTTCGGTGTGGCCTTCATTATCTATTTCATTATCAACTTCACCCTGTCCTGTGTGGTGCGTTCCATGCAGAAGCGCAGGCGGAAGGCCCCGGCAGTGGCACAGTAAAAACAACGTCCCCGCCGCTCTGGGTGGCTGGGGATCAAGGCAAGAGAGGTTGATTCTATGGAAAACTATGTTGTCACCATCTCCCGGCAGTTTGCAGCCATGGGCAGAACCATCGCCTCCAAGATGTCGCAGGAGTTAAATATTCCCTTTTATGACCGGGATATTGTGGAGCAAACCGCCAAACGGATGGGTGTCCCCATCCCGGAGGTGGGGGAGCTGGAGGAGAAAGCCGCTTCCCGCTTTGCCGCCCGGACACAGTATCCCTTAGGATTGAGTCTGATGAGTACCCGGCGGGAGATTTTCGACATTCAGGCCAATATCATTCGTGACATGGCAAACCGTGAGTCCTGTATCATCGTAGGCCGCTGCGCTGATGCGGTGCTGAAGGATCATCCCCGCTGTCTCAATATTTTTCTCTATGCCCCGGTAGAGGCGCGGGTGCAGAACTGCATCGACTATCTGGAGATGGACGAGAAAACCGCCCGCCGTTCCATCCGGGAGGTTGACCGTTCCCGGGAGATCTACCGACTCCGCTGCTGCGAGGGCGTCCGTGAAGAGTTTGACTACCGCCATGTGATGATCGACAGCAGTCGCTTCGGAACTGATAAGGCAGCAAAATTCCTCTGCGCACTGGTACGGGCAGAATTTTACGATGATTAAAAGCAACGGGGCCAGCCAATCGGGCCGGCCCCGTTTTGTGTCATAAAACCGTTAAGGCCACATGCGGCATCAGTCCAGCCATCTCCGCACCATATCCAACCCGGTGTGGGCAGCCATCTGCCTTACCCGTTCCCTCTCATGGCCGAAGTCGCAGGTCTTCACCTGACAGTCTCTGCCATCGGCGAGGGCGATATATACCCGGCCGCCGGGAGTGCCAAAATCATCCCCCGCCGCCCCTGCCAGGCCGGTGATGGCGATGGCCAGATCACTGCCGCAGAGCTGTCGGCAGCCCTCTGCCAGCTCCCGGGCGCACTGACTTGAGACGGGGCCAAATTGTCTCAGTGTTTTACGGGAGACTCCCAGCACATCCGCCTTCAAATCGTTGGTGTAGCACACCACCCCGCCGCGGAACACATCGGTGGCACCGGGAAGGTCAGTCATCCGTTTGGACAGCAGCCCGCCAGTGCAGGACTCCGCCGCCGAGAGTGTCAGCCCCCGCTGCCGCAACAGCCGAGAGACAGCTTCCTCCAGGGATGTCACGTTTACGCCGTAAATCAGTGAACCGAAGATATCCCGCAGCTGGGCCTCTACCGGGGCAATAAGGGCTGCCCCCTCCTCCTGGGAGGCGCACCGGGCGGTGATTCGCAGCTCCGTTTCCCCGAACTTCGCATAGGGAGCCAGGGTGGGATTCGGGCAGTCCACCAACTCGGCCGGCAGCCGGGCCTCCATAGCGGATTCCCCAATGCCAAAGAGCTTCAGCGTCCGGGAAATGATTTGTCCTTCCGTCAGCCCCTGGGCGTGAAGGTAGGGAATGCCATATATCCGGAACATGGGGCCGCACTCCCTGGGCGGGCCGGGCAGCATCAGCACATGCTTCCCTTGGGCGGAAAAAGCGCAGCCAGGGGCGGTTCCCCAGTCGTTTTTCAGTACAGTACAGTCCTCCGGCAGCATGGCCTGCCGGAGATTATTTTCAGTCATAGTTCTGCCGATCCCGGCAAAATAGGATCGAATCCGGTCTTCGCTCTCATGATGTGAGACTAATTTCAGCCCAAAGCAGTCCGCCAAGACGTTCTTGGTCAGGTCATCGCAGGTAGGGCCTAGGCCTCCGGTGGTAATGAGGATATCCGCCCGGCTTTTTGCAAGCTCCACGGCTCCCGCCAGCCGCTTCGGATTATCTCCTACCACGGTCTGATAATAGACGCCGATGCCCAGGGCGGACAGCTCTTTGGCGAGCATCTGCCCATCGGTGTTGGCGATGCTGCCCAGCAGCAGCTCCGTCCCCACGGCGATCAGCTCCGCGTTGTACACGCCGCATTCACTCCTTTACTTAGCGGAGTCATCTTCCCGCAATGATATCGGCAATCAACTCCCGCTCATCCATGTGGCGCTTTTCGCCCTGGATCTCCTGGTAATCTTCGTGGCCCTTGCCCGCCAGCAGGATGACGTCCCCGGCCTGGCCGATGGACATACAGTAGGCGATGGCCTCCTTTCGGTCAGGAATGGTGACGTACTTCCCTGGCCCACGGTGGACGCCCTCCAGAATATCGTTTATGATATCCATCGGCTCCTCGAACCGGGGGTTGTCCGAGGTGACCACAGTCAGGTCAGCCAGCCGGGAGGACACCTCCCCCATCTCATACCGCCTGGCTTTGGCCCGGTTGCC
>CAYUUP010000013.1:0-8724 GCA_964447925.1 uncultured Oscillospiraceae bacterium | reverse complement strand
CGCAGCCGAAGAGACAAATGATCCGCTGGGGGCCATATCTGCGGATGTTTTTCAAGAGAGCCTCCAGACTCATGGCATTGTGGGCGTAGTCGATCATCAGGGTGTATTCTCCCGGGGTAGGGATAATCTCCAGCCGACCCTTCACCTGCACCCGGCCCAGGGCATCCAGCACACTTTTCCGGGAAACGCCCAGGTGACGGCACAGGGCGATGGCAGCCAGAGAATTGTATACGGTAAAATCGCCAGGGACATCCACCTCCACCCGGTAGTCCTCCGTCCCATGGAGGCAATAGGAGACGCCCAGATAGCTGGGGCGCTGGATGCGCTGGATGTCATCTGCCCAGAGGTTAGCCTCCGGCGTCAAGCCATAGGTTTCTAGGGAGCAGGTGTGGTCTGCCATAACCTCCTCCAGATAATCCGCGTCCCGGTTGGCGATGCCCACCCTGCACTGACGGAAGAGCATCCCCTTGCAGGCGATATACTCTGCCATGTCGGCGTGTTCTGCCGGGCCGATATGATCCTCCTCCAGATTGGTGAAGATGCCATAATCAAAGGTGAAGCCCGCCACCCGGCGGAGCTTCATGGCCTGGCTGGATACCTCCATCACTACATACTTGCAGCCGTTGTCTGCCATCTGCCGGAAGTATTCCTGCACCGCATAGGACTCCGGTGTAGTGTTGACGGCGTGGATGTGGGGTCCATGGCTGCCGGTAATCACTTCGATGGTTCCCATTAGGCCGGTGGGCAGTCCGGCCTTTTCCAGGATATCCCGAATCATATAGGTAGTTGTGGTTTTGCCCTTGGTGCCGGTGACGCCGATGGTAATAAGCTCCCTGGCGGGGTGGCCGAACCAGGCGGCAGAGAGCAGGGCCAGGGCAAGGCGGCAGTCTGCCACCCGCACCACGGTCAGCCGGGGGGGAAAATCCACCTCCGGCGTCTCCCGCTCCACCACCACGGCAGCGGCGCCGGCGCCAATCACCTGGGACAGATAGTTGTGACCATCGGAGACGGCGCCGGGGACGCAGACAAAGAGACTGCCCTTCCCTGCCCTCCGGGAGTCGTACACCAGAGATGAGATATCCCTCTCTATATCCCCCTGTGCCAAGGTGTAGTCCAGCCCCTCCAAAAGTGCAGACAGCTTCATCGTTTGACGCTCCTTCTCTTCAGAAATCTATCCGATGTGGGTGTGGTTCAGAGCTGTACCTCTCCCTCAAATACGGTGACGGCGGGGCCGGTCATAAAGATGTGGCCACTGCCCCGGTCATATTCAATGCTGAGGTCGCCCCCCCGGAGATGCACAATGACGGAACCTCCTGCCAGCCCGTTGAGATAGGCGGCATAGGCGGCGGCACAGGTTCCTGTACCGCAGGCCAGAGTCTCGCCTGCACCCCGTTCCCATACCCGCATTTTCAGCTCCTGCGGGCTGACCACCTGGATAAATTCGGTATTTACCCGGTCGGGGAAGAAGGGCGCGTGTTCAAATTGGGGGCCGATCTTTTCCAGATCCAATTTTTCCGGGTCATCCGTCCAGACCACAGCATGGGGATTCCCCATGGAGACGCAGGTCATCGTCCACTCCTGCCCGGCAATGTTCACCGGCTTGCCGATGACGTTTTCCCCCATCCCGGTGACGGGGATGGCAGCAGCGGATGTCTCCGGTATGCCCATATCCACCCGAACTAGGACAACCTTTCCGTCTTCAACGGTCAGATCCAGGTATTTAACGCCGCTGTCTGTGTCGATAGCCAGCCGGGTTTTATTTGTCAGTCCCTTGTCATAGACGAACTTGGCCACGCAGCGAATGCCGTTGCCGCACATGGCCCCCAGGCTGCCGTCGTTGTTGTACATCTCCATGCGGAAGTCCGCCCTGTCAGAGGGGCAGATCAAAATCAGGCCGTCGCCGCCAATACCGAAGCGCCGGTCAGAGAGCCGGAGAGCCAACTCTCCCGGATTTTTCAGCATTTCCCGGGTGCAGTCTACATAGATATAGTCATTCCCGCAGCCGTGCATCTTAGTAAATTTCATATAAAAGCGCTCCCTCCAAAGGAAAGGCAACCGCCATCCGGGGTTCCTGTCGGTACCTTCATTATAGCCTATTTTTTCCAAAAAGAAAAGAGGGAGGGCTAAATTTCCCGCTTTATGTGAAGCATCTCCCCTTTGAACCGGAACTTTAGGCCTGCCGCTGTCCCACAATGTCGGAGAGAAAGCCGCCGCACTCCTGCCAGGAGAGAATAGCCCGCTCGATGCCCAACTCTGCTGCCAGCTGCAGCTTGCACCGAATGGAAGCCCCGTCATCAAAGAGGACGAAGTGGACCTCATCCCCAGAGCGTTGATAGGTGAAGTAGCGTGCGCACAACTCCGATGACCAGTATACTGCCGGGCAGAGACTGCTCCGCAGTTGCTCCAGTTGGGAAGCGGTCAGGGGCTGTCCCCGGCCTGAGGGGGCAGGCAGGGTGAAGTCCTCCGCCATCCGCATCACCGCCAGCACGGTGCGCTGGGGGGAATAGCGCACGGCGGCATCCTCCAGCCTGGCCCGGAGAGAGCCGCCGGACAGGGCAGAGGGAACCATAATGCGGCTGTGGACAGCACAGCGGGCAAATTCTTCCGGCACATAGAGAGATAGTCCCCGGCCTGCCAGGGTTTCGTCCAGCCGTCGAGTCAGCAGGACGGCCTCTGCCGTGGGACTTGTCTCCCAGTCGGCAATAACGCCGGAAAAGCCCCGGGCGGAACATTCCCGCAAAATCTGGCGGCAGAGGGCACCCCCATCCCCCCGGAGGGGCGTCTCACCTCCGGAGAGATACATCAGCCCTCCCTGCTGGGCAGCGGGCATTGCCATTCGTGTCAACAGCAGACCTTCCCCCACCCGATATGACATATGGGCGATTTCCCCGGCAAGGAGCCGGGCAGCGGCCCACTGGGAGGGAGGCGTGATTAAAACCAGCCGAGGCAGCTCGGACATAAAATAACCTCCTGTCAAAATTTCCCCTCCAGAGCTTCAGATGGGTGAGAAAATGTTTTCAAACTCTCTTGTTTTCAGAGGGGAAAAGTATTATACTAACTTAGGACATGGTTCGCTCAAAGCAGTATATGCGGAAGGCCCTGAAAAAAGACCCGGAAAGCAGAGGTGTGTCTATGGCTTGTTCCCTTATCCCCCGGTATCGGTGCGGCAGCATCTATGACCTGCGTCCGGAGGAGTTGCGCCGCCGGGGCATCACCTTGCTGATGGCCGATTTGGACAACACCCTGGCCCGCTATCGCCAGCCCCTCCCTACCACCCAGCTGACTGCCTGGAAAGAGGCGCTGGAGGCGGCAGGGATACAGCTCTTTCTGGTGTCCAACTGCCGGAAACCACACCGGGTGACCCGTTTCTGTCAGGCGTTGGGCATTGATTTTGTGGGACACTCCGGCAAGCCAGGACTTCGGGGCTTTCACGCCGCCATGGAGCAGACCGGACGCGATCCGACCCAGTCCGCCATGGTGGGTGACCAGGTTTTCACCGATATGTGGGGCGGAAACCGGGCGAATGTACTCACCATCCTGGTGGAGCCGCTGGCGCTGGACTCTCTCTTCCGCAAGCTACGCTACGGGGTGGAAACCCCCTTTCGCCGGGCGGCGGTTCCATGGGAGGACAGACTGTGAGCGCCCTCTTTGGCGTGGCAGGCAACCCGGAGAATTTCCAGATTGTCAGCCGGGCCTCTGCTGACGCGCCAGCATGGCTGAAAAGCATTGGGCTGGATGCCTATGAGTACCAGTGCGGCAAGGGAGTCCATGTGGGGGAGAAGACCGCCCGTTTGGTGGGCCGTCGGGCCGGAGAGTCGGATATCCGGCTCTCCCTCCATGCGCCCTACTTCATCAGTCTGGCCAATCCTGACCCTGCCCGCAGGGAGCAGACCATTGGTTATATTCTTGCCGCCTGTCAGGTGGCAGACTGGATGGGGGCTGGGCGGGTAATCATCCATGCCGGCTCTCTGATGGGCCGGGGCCGCCGGGAGGCGCTGGAAATCGCAAAGGAAACACTCTCCCAGGCTATCGCTGCCTGCGACGCTGCCGGCTATGGATACCTCTCCCTTTGCCCGGAAACAATGGGAAAGATTCATCAGCTGGGGGATTTGGAGGAAGTACTGGAGCTGTGCAGTCTGGACGCCCGCCTTATACCCTGCGTGGATTTTGGACACCTGTATGCCCGCTGGCTGGGAAATCTGCCGGAGCCGGATGTATTGCTGGACACCATCGCCGCCAGGCTGGGGGAATCCCGGGCCAGCCACTTTCACAGTCACTTTTCCAAGATTGAGTTCACCTTGAGGGGCGGAGAATACCGCCACCTGCGTTTTCAGGATCCCGGCTGGGGGCCGGAATATCCCCCGCTGATGGCGGCCATCGCCCGGCGAGGGTGGAGTCCTGTGATCATCTGTGAATCGGCTGGGACCCAGGACGCGGATGCCCTGGCTATGAAAGCCGAGTACCTTTCTGCTATGGAGCGGATCAATACAAAGGAGACGAATGAAATATGAATCATCTAAAGCAGATCGCAGCAAGGCTGGAGGATCTTCAGCTGGACGCCATGCTGGTGACCAGTGAGCCAGGCGAGTATTACGCTCTGGGCTTCCGGGGCGAGGGAATGCTACTGGTAGCCCGGACGGAGTGCTACTATGTCACCGATGCCCGCTATACCGAGGCAGCGGCGGCTCAAATCACCGGCACTACCATTGATGCTATCTCCAGCGGGAGATCCCATGAAATGCTGGTGGCGGAAAAAATGCGGCAGCTGGGCATCCGGCGGCTGGGCTTTGAGGAGAGCTACATGAGCGTAGCCCAGTATCAGAAGCTGAAAGCAGCCTTCTCCGGCGTGGAGCTGCTTCCAGCCGGATCGCTGCTGGGTGGGCTGCGGGCCTCCAAAGATCCCGAGGAGCTTGCCATTATGAAGTGCGCTCAGGAGATCACCGACCGGGCCTTTACTGAAATCCTGAATGATATCAAGCCCGGCGTCACCGAGCAGGAACTTGCCGCCCGGCTGACCTACCTGATGATGTCCATGGGAGCCAGCAAGAATGCCTTTGATCCCATCGTGGTTTCCGGCCCCAAGACCAGTCTGCCCCACGGCGTCCCAGGAGATCGAAAAATTGGAACAGGGGAATTCGTCACCATGGACTACGGCGCCCTCTATCAGGGCTACTGCGCCGACATGACCCGCACGGTGGCGGTGGGTCAGCCCACCGATGAGATGCGGCTGGTGTATGACACGGTGGCAAAGGCTCAGCTGGCCGGCATCGCCGCAGCCCGGGCAGGCGTTTCCGGCAGGGATATCGATGGGGCTGCCCGGAAGATCATTGCAGATGCCGGTTACGGGGAGTACTTCAGCCACAGCTTCGGCCACAGCCTGGGAATCGAGATCCACGAGGATCCCGGCGCCCGGGCCACCAACCCTGATCCAATGCCTGTGGGGGCGCTGATCTCTGCGGAACCGGGTATCTACCTTCCCGGACGCTTTGGCGTCCGCATTGAGGACACCATGTATCTGACGGAGACAGGGGCGGAGGTGCTGACCCGGTCCCCAAAGCAGCTGATTATTCTTTGATATCTGTTAAAGGGGCTGTCTCGACTGAGGCGGCCTCTTTGATTTTCTATTTGCCCGGGGTTGTTATAAAAGACTGAAAAGTCTTGGAAACAGCCCCTTGTTTGTCTCCCGCCGGGAAAAGTGACGAATCCCGCCGCAGCTTTATATATTTTGCAAAATAAAACCGAAAGAAAAGGCTTTGCGTCGAAAATGCAAGAAAGAAAATATGCTATAAATTTGCAGATAGCAGTTGATTTCTGGCATGATATGTGTTAAATTATTGATAAGTCAACATCGCCCCTGCCGGAGCGATGGCATTTATACGCGGAAAGGAGCTTGAGCTGCGTGAAGAAGACACGTATCTTACTGGCCGATGCGGACGATGACTACCGACGGCTGCTGGCTGATGACTTGAACCAAGAGGACGATATGGAAGTTGTCTATTCTATTTCCGACGGACAGAAAGCATTGATGCTGGCAAAGCAGGGCGCTGCGGATGTGCTGGTAATGGATCTGGTACTCTCTGGTCTAGATGGCCTGGAACTGCTGAACCGGCTGAAGGAGGAGGACATCAAGATGCCCATCCTGGTGCTGTCCGGCTTTGTCCACAGCAATCTGGTTCGTCAAACAGCAGAGCTGGGAGCCGGTTATTTCCTAATGAAGCCCAGCCGTTGTGCCACTGTTGCCAGCCGCATCCGCCAGCTGCAGGGGGCGGAGGAACCGGAGCCGCCCCGCTTCTCCCAGAGACTGGAGAGCCAAGTCACTGATATCATCCATGAGATCGGTGTTCCAGCCCACATCAAGGGCTATCAATATCTGAGGGAGGCCATCCTGCTGGCGGTGGAGGACATGGATGTCATCAACGCCGTCACCAAGGTGCTGTATCCCGATGTGGCCAAGCGTTTTGATACCACTGCCTCCCGGGTAGAGCGGGCGATTCGCCACGCCATTGAGGTGGCCTGGGACCGGGGCGATTTAGAGACGCTGCAAAAGTACTTTGGCTATACCGTTTCCAATGCCAAGGGCAAGCCCACCAACAGCGAATTTATCGCAATGATTGCCGATCGGCTTCAGTTGCAGCAGCGGGAACTGTAATGGGATTACGCAGGCACGGCCCGAAAATCGCTCCGGGCCGCGTCTCCCATTTTTTTGGGGACACGCCGAAAAAAGTGCTTGCATTTTCCTCAGAGGTGTGTTAATATATATGGGATCCGTTAAAGGGAACAGATGCGGTTGTAGCTCAGCTGGATAGAGTGACTGGCTACGAACCAGTAGGTCGGGGGTTCGAGTCCCTCCAGCCGTACCAAATGGCGCGGATTTGAACCGTTGCACAGTATACTTCTATGAGGGGTTACTGATGGCGGTGGTGACGTTCGGGCAAAAGAAAAAGGCCGGGGGCTGATGCCTCCGGCGCTTTTCTTTTCTCAGTGCTTCGCGGTGTACTTGTCGTAGGCGAGGCAGAATCACACACCACATAAGCAAAAAAGCGCCCCCGGCACGAGCGATATGCCTGTACCGGGGGCCTCGGTCTACCATCTGGGCTGATCTTAAAGCAGCCCAAGCAGCCGCTGCATCATAATGCACACATAATCAGGCGGCACCCGATCACCACAGCACCATTTTTCCATTGTGCGGTACTGGATGCAAAATTTTTCCGCAAGCCCCCGCTGCGACATTCCGGAGGCCTGCCAGATGTCCCGGACACTGCGGTGCAGGGCATCCCACACCCGGTACAGCTCGTCAATCCGCTCCTGCGGGATATCAGCGCAGCCCTCCGGGTCACCCCAGATATCCGCCAGCGCCATGTCCGACGCAAAAGCATCTGCATCTGTGTAATTCTTACTCTCCCGGTAGCACTCCAAAAATTGCCTGTCCGTCATCGTTCGGCCTCCTGTTTTTTGTACCGTTCTATCGCTTCCGCCGCTGCTTCCACCGTCGGAAATACGCCGATATAGTGTTTTTTCCATGTGGCCTGCCACTTGCCGTTTCTCCGGGCCGTGACACCCACAACGCCGGACTGCGGCAATCCGGAGCTATAGGGCTCTCCGGGCGCCGTGTTCCGCTTCCCGGTACGGTATAGCCGCCGCTGCTCCTGAAGCACCGCCCACTTTTTGGCACATTCCGGGGAGCAGGTCACTGACGGATCTCCGGGGGAAAATGCCCTGCCGCATACGGCGCAGACCTTCTCGCTCCGCCGCATCTGCCTCCGGTACTCGCCGTTTTGCTCGACCCATTTATGCGCGTATTCCCGCTTGACGGAGCGCACATTTTCCCGGACAGCGCCCGGCGCACAGTCCGGGCAGTACCGCTGCAGCCCGCCGCATACAATATAGGGCTTGCCGCAGACGGTACAAAGATCTGTATCACCGATATGCCGGTTTGGGCCGGAGGCCCTTAACGCCCGATCTCTTGCCCGGCTGATTGTCTGCTGGCAGTCCGGGCAGCGCTTGGACTTTGGATAGCCCATATACGCCGCGCCGCAGTCCATGCAGATCCTCTGCCGGTACACCGATGCCCTTTTCGCCGCCAGGGAGCAGGAGGAGCAGAGGCAGGTATATTTTTTGTCCGTGTCAAAGGGCTGCCCGCATCGCTTACATATTTTTGTACGCATCCATTAACCACGCTTCCGTCATTTCGCAACGCAACGGTGCCTTCCCGGCTTTCCAGAGATCCCACCACCATTTCCAGCCGTCCGTGTCGTATGGGTCAATTGCTCCACAGGGAGCAAGCCGTTCCGCCGCGTTCCGGTCGGAGAAATTCCCGGCATATTCCACATCGTCAGAACACTCATACCGCGCGGCCACTTTCTCCGCTTCTGCCCGGCTGGGTGCAAATATTGTTTCCGGGCGTTCCATTCCGATGCCGTTTACAGTTACGCTCCACAATTTAGTCATTTTCAATACCTCCAGTTTTTAGTCGGTGTCTTTTCCTTTTGTGCCTTTATTATACCGTACAATGGGCGGTTTGTCAAGAAAAAACTCCACAAAAACCAGCTAATATTTTTGTTGATAACGCCAAAAATACCCCCCGCCGCCAGTTTTGGCGATGGGGGGTATCGTCAGTGGCGAGATTGTTGCTGCAAAAACGCAGCGCTCGTCTCACTTCGCTGCAAAAACGCAGCGCTCGCCTCACTTCGTCAGCAGGCTTGACCAGGTATTGATCCCGGCCTG
>CAYUUP010000012.1:0-25864 GCA_964447925.1 uncultured Oscillospiraceae bacterium | reverse complement strand
GCAACGCTATCCGCCGCCACCCCATCGTGGAGGATCGCATCCGCCGTCTGCGGGAATACGCCGAGACTGCGCCGCTGAACCGGGTGGAGTGGGGGGCAGATCGTTCCCTGGGTATCATCACCTCCTCCACCTGCTACCAGTACGCCAAGGAGGTGCTTGGGGAAAGGGCCAGCATCCTGAAGCTGGGCATGATCAACCCTCTGCCGGAAAAGCTGATTCTGGACTTCGCTGCCGCAGTGGATCGGCTGGTGGTCATTGAGGAGCTGGATCCCATCATTGAATACCACTGCCGCCGTCTGGGGCTCGCAGTAGAGGGTAAGTCCCTCTTTCCCATGGAGGGGGAATTCTCCCAGAATGTAGTGGCCGCCGCCCTGGGCATTCCTATCCATGCGGGTCTCCAGCTGGAGGACACCATCCCCGCTCGTCCGCCGGTAATGTGCGCCGGATGCCCCCACCGGGGCCTGTTCTATACTCTGTCCAAGCTGAAATGCACTGTGCTGGGGGACATCGGCTGCTATACCCTAGGTGCGGCGGCCCCGCTGTTCGCCATGGATGTGAACATCTGCATGGGCGGCTCCATCAGCGCCATTCACGGCTATAATAAGGCCCGGGGGCCAGAGAGTGAACACAAGACCGTAGCTGTCATCGGCGACTCCACCTTTATGCACTCCGGCATGACCGGCCTGGCCAATATTGCCTATAACCAATCCAATTCCACCGTTATTATTCTGGATAACTCCATCACCGGCATGACCGGCCACCAGCAAAATCCCACCACAGGCTACAACATCAAGGGTGAGCCGGCAGGAAAGATCGACCTGGAGGCCTTGTGCCGGGCCATGGGCTTCAAACGGGTGCGGGTGGTAGACCCCTATGATCTGAAAGCCTGCCGCAGGGCGGTCAAGGAGGAGCTGGCGGCGGACGAGCCGTCTGTCATCATCAGCCGCCGGCCCTGCGCCCTGCTGAAATATGTGAAGCACAATCCGCCTCTCACAGTCTGCCGGGAAAAATGCAAAAGCTGTAAGGCCTGTATGGGACTCGGCTGTCCCGCTCTGAGCATCCGGGACGGCAAGGCCACTGTGGATGCCACCCTGTGCGTTGGCTGCGGTGTTTGCAGCCAGCTGTGCGGCTTTGGCGCGCTTTGAGGGAGGGAGCTATGACAAAGAATATTATGATTGTCGGCGTTGGCGGTCAGGGCAGTCTGCTGGCCAGCAAGCTGCTGGGCCATCTGCTGCTGGAGCAGGGCTATGACGTGAAGGTATCTGAGGTGCATGGCATGAGTCAGCGGGGTGGCAGCGTAGTCACCTACGTACGCTACGGAGAGCGGGTCTGCTCCCCGGTCATCGACCGGGGGGAAGCCGACCTGATTATGTCCTTTGAATTATTGGAGGCTGCCCGGTGGCTGGTCTATCTAAAGCCAGGCGGCCAGATGGTGGTCAGCACCCAGCAGGTGGATCCCATGCCCGTTGTTACCGGGGCTATGGAGTATCCTGCCCGGCTGGAAAGCAAGATGAAGTCCCTGGGCATCCGGCTAGATGCCATTGACGCCCTCTCCCTGGCGGAGAAGGCCGGTTCCTCCAAGGCGGTTAATCTGGTGCTGATGGGGCGGCTGTCCCGCTACTTCGACTTTCCGGATTCTGCCTGGCAGGAGGCCATTGGCGCCTGTGTCCCGGCAAAATTCTTGGATCTGAACCGGCGGGCCTTCGCTCTGGGTCGGGCAGACGTATAAAAACGAAGGGACACTATCCCGGGAAAGGAGGCCGCTATTATGAATCTGTGCAGTGAGCGTGACCTCCGCAGTCTGCTGGCCCGCCACGGCTTCCGCTTCTCCAAGTCCATGGGGCAAAACTTCCTCATCAACCCCCAGGTCCCGGCGGACATTGCCGCCGCCTGCGGAGCAGATCAAAGCTGTGCCGTGGTAGAGATCGGCCCCGGCGTGGGTGCGCTGACAGTGGAACTGTCTCAACGGGCCGGTCGGGTCATCGCCATTGAGTTAGACAAGGCTCTCCTTCCGCTGCTGGGGGAATCGCTGGCAGGCCGCCCCAACGTTACCGTCATCCCCGGTGATGCCCTGAAGCTGGATTTAGCCCAGCTGTTGGCGGTCTACGGTGACGGGCTGACGCCGGTGGTATGTGCCAACCTACCCTATAACATCACATCTCCCGTCCTAACCCGGCTGCTGGAAGGCGGTCTGTTCCGGGACATCACTGTAATGCTTCAGCGGGAGGTGGCCCGCCGCATCTGTGCCGCCCCCGGCACGGCAGACTACGGCGCGTTCTCCGTCTTCTGTCAGTATCACGCGGACTGTGAGGTCCTTTTTGATGTGCCGCCGGAGGCCTTCCTCCCCGCCCCCAAGGTCACTTCTTCTGTGATCCGGATGATTACCAAAGCGCCGCCCATCCTGCCGGAGTATGAAGAACTCTTTTTCCGCACTGTCCGGGGTTCCTTTGCCCTCCGGCGGAAAACACTGGCCAACAGCCTGGCCTCCGCCTTTGGAGAACTGACCAAGGAGCAGATTACCAGGGCTATTGCCGCCTGCGGCCTTCCGGAGAGAGTGCGGGGAGAATCGCTGGATATCCCCGCCCTCTATCGTCTGGCACTGGCGCTGGGGGCAGCCATACAGGGGTAACGGAAGAAGGAGGCAACATCATGACCGAGAGTGACGGCATTCGACTCCGGGTGGCTACGCCCGATGATGCAGCAGCACTGCTGGCAGTCTACGCCCCTTATGTGACAGATACTGCCATCAGCTTTGAGTATGACGTACCCACCGTGGAAGAATTTCAGCGGCGCATCCTCCATATTCTGAAAAGGTACCCCTATCTTGCAGCGGAGCGGGACGGGCACATCCTGGGCTATGCCTACGCTGGGAGCTTCATTGGTCGCCCCGCATATGGCTGGTCGGCGGAGGTCACGATCTATCTGGACATGAATTGCCGGAGGCTTGGGCTGGGCAGGCGGCTCTATGCTGCTCTGGAGGGCATCTGCCAAGCTCAGGGCATTCTGAATCTCAACGCCTGTATCTGTCTGCCGGAGACAGATGACCAATACGTCACCCGGAACAGCGTGGACTTCCACGCCCACATGGGCTATCGGATGGTGGGGGGATTCCGCAGCAGCGGCTATAAATTTGGCCGCTGGTATGATATGGTGTGGATGGAAAAACTCATCGGAACGCGCGAAGTCCCCGCAAAAGCGATAATCCCCTTCCCAGCGCTGCCACCGGAGGTCGTGCAAATCTTTTTGGTGTGAACCGCAAGCTGCCGAGATTTCGGACAGCGGCGGTATAGCGCGTCAATCCACCCGCAGGCCAAGAAGCGGGACCGGCCACGGGCATTTTCATAAGAAAGTCCCCCCAATGAAAAAAGCAGACGGGATCCCGCCCTTTTTCCGTATTCATAAAATTCATATAAGGAGGTCATTTCTATGACAAAGCTAGAAAAGGAACTGGAAGGCTTGGGCATCATCGCCCCCAAGGCCCTCTATCGCAACCTGGCCCCCGCCGTGCTGGTGGAATACGCCCTGCGGCGGGGCGAGGGCCGCTTGATGGACAACGGCGCCCTGCTGGTAGAGACAGGGAAGTACACCGGTCGCTCCCCTGATGACAAGTTTATCGTGGACAGCCCGGGCGTACACGATGAGATTGCCTGGGGTAAGGTCAACCGCCCCATTCCCCAGGAAAAATTTGATGCCATTTATGAAAAGCTGGTGGCCTACCTCCAGGGGCGGGAAATTTTCGTCTTTGACGGCTTTGCCGGAGCCGACCCCGCCTATACCAAGTCCTTCCGGGTGGTAAATGAGCTAGCCTCCCAGAACCTGTTCATCCATCAGCTGCTGCTGCGGCCCACGGCAGAGCAGCTTGACAGCTTCGCCCCGGACTTCACCATTCTTGCCGCTCCCGGCTTCAAGTGCATTCCGGAACGGGACGGCACCCATTCCGAGGCCGCCATCCTCATCGACTACGAGAAGCATCTGGTGCTGATTGCCGGTTCCCAGTACGCCGGCGAAATCAAGAAGAGTGTCTTCTCCGTCATGAACTATGTGCTGCCCCACGAGGGCGTCTTCCCCATGCACTGCTCCGCCAACATCGGCCCCGATGGAGACTCCGCCGTCTTCTTTGGACTCTCCGGAACAGGCAAAACCACCCTCTCCGCCGATCCCAACCGCAAGCTCATCGGCGATGACGAACACGGCTGGTCGGAAAATACCGTCTTTAATTTTGAGGGCGGCTGCTATGCCAAGTGCATCAGTCTCTCTGCCGAAAACGAGCCTGAGATATGGAACGCCATCCGTTTTGGCTCCCTGGTAGAGAATGTCATTATAGATCCGGACACCCGCACCGCTGACTACGACGATGGCTCCCTCACGGAAAACACCCGCGTGGGCTACCCCGTGGACTATATTCCCAACGCTGCTATCCCCGGCATCGGAGCCACCCCCAAAACGGTGATCTTCCTCACTGCCGATGCCTATGGTGTCCTGCCTCCCATCTCCAAACTGAATCTCAATCAGGCTATGTATTACTTTGTCTCCGGCTTCACCTCCAAGCTGGCAGGAACCGAACGGGGCATCACCACTCCCGTACCCACCTTCTCCACCTGCTTTGGCGAACCCTTCCTGCCTCTGGATCCCTCAGTCTACGCCCAGATGCTCAGCGAGAAGGTGCAGGCCGCCGGCGCTCATGTCTATCTGGTGAATACCGGCTGGAACGGCACTGGCAAACGGATGAAGCTGAAATATACCCGGGCCATGGTCACCGCCGCCCTTTCCGGGGCGCTGGAGCAGGGCGAGTTCGTCACCGACCCGGTTTTTGGCGTCCAAGTACCCACCGCCGTGGAAGGTGTCCCCTCCGATCTGCTGATTACTGAGAACACCTGGGAGGATAAGGCGGCCTATCTCAAGACTGCCAAAGCCCTAGCAGCCTCCTTTGTAGAGAACTTCAAGAAGTACACCCATATGCCTCCCGAAGTGGCCGCCGCAGGCCCCAAGGTAGACTGATTTCCGGAGCCTTCCCCGCGAAACGGCAAGTCCCCAACCCATTGGGCCGCCTCAAATTGTACGGGCAACGCAAGGGAACCCTGTGGCAGGAAATGTTAATCTTGAAGCAGCAAGCTGACTCCGCCGTTCAAGCGGGGTCAGCTTTGTTTTAGGGAGAAAGCAGCCGTTCCAATACACTGCCCCGATAAGCCATGCGGAAGAAAGCCGCGTAAATTTGCCCCCTTTTTCGTGCGGTCAGGGCCGCAGCCTTAGCAACCCAGTTTTCGTGCGAAACGACTTTTCGGTATTCCAGCTGTTCTGGCGGCAAAATTCCCGCCAAATTTGCGCTGCGGGGTTGACAACCATCGGAAAATGGCATATGATAGAATATAGGAAAGAAGATGTCCCGGTAGGTAAGGCTACCGCAGGGATACGGGCTGCTGCCGCAAAGTCGTGGAGACACGATACGAGGGTTGAACAGGCGACATCGAACCCAAGGTGCCGTCTAACGCAGCTTCATTGCCCTGCGATGCTAAAGCTTGAACGGTAGAGTACGGCTGCCCTCTCTGGCAGCTGCCCTTTGTTCACGTTTTTGCCCGATGCCCGCCGGTGTCGGGCTTTGTATTTGCCAGAGGAAAGGGGTGGACACAATGGCTGATTTCGCCAGACGCCAGCAGAAGCTGGTGGCCATTATTGAGGATCTGCTGGAGCGAAAACAATATGCCCAGCTCCGGGGGCTGCTGCTGCCGGAGGAGGGGGCGGACGTGGCCCAGATCATGGAGCAGCTGCCGGAGCGCAGCGTCCCCCTTGTGTTCCGTCTGTTGCCCAAGGAGTCGGCTGCGGAGGTCTTTGTGGAGCTTTCGTCAGAGTATCAGGAGCAGCTCATCCGCAGTTTTTCAAACGCTGAGCTGCGGGAAGTGCTGGATGAACTCTATTTGGACGATGCCGCCGACATTGTGGAGGAGATGCCCGCCAACGTGGTGAAGCGCATTCTGGCCTCCTCCGACCCGGAGACCCGCAAGAGCATCAATGAGATCCTGAAGTATCCGGAGGACTCCGCCGGCTCCATCATGACTCCGGAATACCTCGATCTGAAAATCAGCATGACGGTGGAGGACAGCTTCAAGCGTATCCGCCGGAACGCCGCCAATGTGGAAACCATCAACGTCTGTTACGTACTGGACAGTCAGCGGCGGCTCCTAGGCTATGTCACCATCCGTGACCTGTTGATGGCGGATTATGAGGATGTGATTGGGGATATTATGGATCCCAACACCATCTCCGCCGTCACCCTGGAGGATCAGGAGAGCGTTGCCCAGAAGTTCAGCCGCTATGGTTACATTGCCATGCCGGTGGTGGATACCGAGGGCAGGCTGGTGGGTATCATCACCGCCGACGATGTCTTTGACGTCATGCAGGAGGAGACCACAGAGGATATTGAGAAAATGGCGGCCATCCTGCCCACCGACAAGCCCTATCTCCGCACCTCTCCACTGGATACCTGGAAGGCCCGTATCCCTTGGCTGCTGCTGCTGATGATCTCTGCCACCTTCACCGGCATGATTATCACCGGCTTTGAAAATGCCCTGGCAGTCTATCCCGCCCTCATCGCCTATATCCCCATGCTGATGGACACCGGCGGTAACAGCGGTTCCCAGTCATCTGTCTCCGTCATCCGGGGCATCTCCCTGGGGGAGATCCAATTTGCCGACCTGCCCCGCATCCTGTGGAAGGAATTCCGGGTGGCCATCCTCTGCGGCGCGACCCTGTCGGCGGCCAATTTTGTCAAACTGATGCTGGTGGACAGGCTGCTGATGGGCAATGCGGGCGTCACTGTGCTGGTAGCCCTGATCCTGTGCCTGACACTGGTCTGCACGGTCATCTGTGCCAAACTCGTGGGCTGCTCCCTGCCCATTCTGGCCAAACGGCTGGGCTTTGATCCGGCGGTGATGGCCAGTCCCTTCATCACCACTGTTGTGGACGCTCTCTCCCTGATGATCTACTTCGCCATCGCCACCGCCCTGTTGGGGGTATGACAAAAGGGCGTCGGCCTGTCTGCAAGCCAGGCGCTTCTCTGTTGACCTTACACCTGCGAAACGGTGCTTTTCTTTGCCGCTCCCCTGCCCGGCCCTTGACAGCAGGGCAAAAATCGGATATTGTATAGGCGGGGGATAGTATGTTGGGAGGACGGGCGTATGGACGAGATAAAGACGGAGAGGCGTTTGCTGCGGCGATGGCTTTCCCGGCTGGGCTGGGGAATGCTGGCCTTTTTTGCCGTCTATCTCGCGGGGGGCGGGCTGGTATCCGTTGCCCTTGTTCAGCGCTGGCCCGGCCAGCTGACCTATGGTCTGGAACTGCTGCTGACTGATGCAGTCACCTACGGGCTGGCCCCCTTGGGTCTATGGCTGGTGATCCGCAAGCTGCCAAAGGGCCGGGCAGAGGAGCCGGTATCCCTGTCCCGGCGGGCGTGGCTGCGGACGGCAGTATTCTCCCTCGGGCTGGGCTATGCCCTCAGCTATGCTACCTCTTTTCTTCAGCTAGCGTTGAGTGACCTCTTCGGCGCATCGGAGACAGACCTCTCCACCGAGATTATCTCCCAGATGTCCCCCGTGGCCATGATCGGGCTGGTGGTCATCGTGGCCCCAGTCTGTGAAGAACTGATTTTCCGTGGGCTGGTGCTGAACCGGCTCCGTTTTCTGGGCGAACGGGGGGCGGTGATGCTGTCGGCCCTGCTCTTTGCCCTGTTCCATCTGAATCTCTCCCAGTTCTTCTTTGCCTTTGGACTGGGCTGTGTTTTTGGCGCCGTGGTGATAAAGACGGGAAAGCTCCGCTATACCATTTCCTTCCATATGTTGGTAAACGGCGTCTCCTGCATCGCCATGCTGACGATGGACGTGACCTGGGCGCTGGCGGCTTTCGGCGTCTTTGTCATTGCCTGCATTGCCGGGGCAGTCTATATTTTCATCCGCTGGCGGCCCCGCTATCATTTTGTTCCCGGCCCCTACAGCGGAGGTCAGACGCTCCGGAGCATGGCAGCTGCACCGGGCTTTGTGCTGATGGTGCTGTTCAGCGGGGCCATATCCATTTCCGTACTGTTTCTGTAAATCACCGGAAGGTATGAATAAGGAGTATCTCTCTTATGTATGATGGACTGATCAAAATGGCAGTGGGTGTCCCTCGGATCCGGGTAGCCGATTGCCGATATAACGCGGAGAGCTGCCTGACGCTTATCCGGGAGGCGGCGGCAGAGGGCGTTAAAATTCTGTGTCTGCCCGAGCTGTGTCTGACGGGCTATACCTGCGGCGATCTCTTTTTGCAGTCCGCCCTGCTCCGGGGAGCGGAGGAGGGCTTGACTCTCCTGCTCCGGAGGACGGCGAGTCTGGACGTGGTCTTTGCCGTGGGACTGCCTTACCGGCACGGAGGGAAACTCTACAGCTGCGCTGCCCTCTGCCACAAGGGTGTGGTTCTGGGTCTTGTTCCAAAAACCCACATCCCCAACTACACGGAATTTTACGAGGCCCGTTGGTTCACCTCCGGGCGGGAGCTGGGGGAGGCAGGTTTTTACGTTCCCCTGTGCAGCCAGCAGCCGAGGTTTTCCACCGGACTGGTCTTTCGCTGTGAGAACGTGCCGGATTTGACACTGGGCATTGAGATATGCGAGGATTTGTGGGCGCCCGACACCCCCTCCACCCGGCTGGCCGCCGAGGGCGCCACAGTGATTTTGAATCTCTCTGCCAGCGACGAACTGGTGTGTAAGGACAGCTATCGCCGTACCTTGGTTTCCGCCACCTCCGGGCGGCTGGTCTGCGGCTATCTCTATGCCGGGGCCGGGGCCGGGGAGTCTTCCACTGACCTGGTCTACGGCGGTCACAGCATGATCGCGGAAAACGGCGCAATTCTGGCAGAGAGCCGGTTCCGCACGGGACTGACCATCACCGAACTGGACGTGGAACGGCTGGCTCACGAGCGCCAGCGAATGACCACCTTCCCCGCAGCTGCTCCGGATATTGATCCGCAGTGCTTTGCGCTTGAGTTGGAGGAGACTGTCCTGACCCGCCGAGTGGATAAAAACCCCTTTGTCCCGGAGGACAGCGGCGATCGGGCAGGACGCTGCGGGGAGATTTTCACCATTGCCGCTCTGGGCCTCCGGCAACGGCTGGAACACACCCACGCCTCTACAGCAGTCATTGGGCTTTCCGGCGGGCTGGACTCCACCTTGGCCATTCTCATCACTGCAGCGGCGTTCGATATGTTGAGCCGGGATCATCGGGACATCTTAGCAGTCACCATGCCCTGTTTCGGCACCACCGACCGGACAAAGTCCAACGCCGTGCGGCTGGCGGAGGAACTGAGCGCCACCCTGCGGACGGTAGATATTGGTCCTGCCGTCACCCAACACTTTTCTGATATCGGCCAAGCTATGGACGATCTCTCCGTCACCTTTGAAAACGGCCAGGCCAGGGAACGCACCCAGGTGTTGATGGACTTGGCTAATAAGACGGGCGGCATGGTCATTGGTACCGGTGACCTCAGTGAGCTGGCTCTGGGCTGGGCCACCTATAACGGTGACCATATGTCCATGTACGCAGTCAATTCCTCCATCCCCAAGACGCTGGTGCGCCATCTGGTGGAATTTGTGGCAGGAGAAAAGCCGGGGCTGGCTCCCGTTCTCCGAGATATCCTGGACACGCCTGTTTCCCCAGAGCTGCTGCCCCCCCAGGAGGGGAAAATCTCTCAGCGGACGGAGGAGTTGGTTGGACCCTATCAGCTTCACGACTTCTATCTTTACTATGCCATCCGCTGGGGTTTTGCCCCCCGAAAGGTGCTGCGGCTGGCGGAATATGCCTTTCAGGGGGACTATGACCGTGGGACACTACTCCACTGGCTGGAAAATTTTTACCGCCGGTTCTTTGCCCAGCAGTTCAAGCGCTCCTGCCTGCCTGACGGTCCCAAGGTCGGCACCGTCACCCTCTCTCCCAGGGGTGACTGGCGGATGCCCAGCGATGCCTGTGTGCGCTTGTGGCTGGATGAGCTACGCCAATGTGAATAGCCACCCCTGGGCTGCTGTCTCCTATTTCCTCGTCTAAATAGGATAAGAACTGTACAAAAGCAGCGTGAATATGACCGTTGCTTTTACAAAACCAGATGCCTTGTGGAAAAATCCTTTCCTTATTCCATCGAACACATGAAGAACAAACAACGTCGGGGTACTGTTTTCGCAGACCCCGACGTCATGTTTTCTGAGCCTTCCGATCACTGCGCACGGCAGGCTTTATCCCAGTCTAAAATAGCCGGGATGAGACCAAGCCAATCACTCCCCTGTGCGGCAGTTGAAGCCTAAGTATTCATTATGCGCATCAACAACTGTCTCAAAATCCTCTTCCTGACCAGCATTCTTGGCCAGATCCAGATAGGCTGCATAGTTCATCGCGTAAGCGTGCTTGACATACTCTTGGCTGTCTTCATCACTCATATAGTTAAGGGGGATTCCGGTATTATCCTCCCAGGTGGCAATCCACTGCTCCTGGCACTCGTTGTAATACTCAATGCTGTGTGCGGTGAAATCGTCAACCACTTCACTGATCAGTGCCTGCTGTTCCGCAGAGAAACCGTTCCAGGTATCCAGGTTAACAATCAGGTTATATGCCACACTGGAGTAGCCGGCCAGCAAGCCGTAATCCGCAACCTCATAGAACATTTTGCTCAGAGCGGAGGGCAATGCCTGACAGGCGGAATCGATCGTGCCGCGGGACAGAGCCTCATACATATCTGCGGGGCTTGTGGAGACAACATTCATGCCCAGAGATTCCCACAGGGAGGCGTTCAGCATGGTCCCGAAGGTGATGTCGCTGAAATCGGCAAAGGTGTGAACCTCTTTATTCGCCACAAACAGTGCGTAACCAGCAGGAATATACCCCAGCATTTTTATGTTGCCTTGGGTGGCATATTTTTCAAAAATGGCAGAGGTTTCTTCATTTTCATAGCACATATAATTTGCCAGAGCAACTGCCTCCTCATTTCCCACAGCGCTTCCAGTAATGGCAATAATGGGGAATTCAGTAGCGTTGATGGACTGATTCCACAGAGTCATGTCAATGGCTCCAGAGGCAACGTAGCTATATTCTTCAGCGGCAGTGCAATAGGTTCCGCCGGGGTACAGGGTGTAGTCGATCTTGCCGTTGGAACGCTCCTTTAGGGTGTCCAGGAAATAGACCAGGCATTCCGTGGAGAAGTCGTTCTCGTTGCCGGAAGTGGCCACTTTAAGTTTGACGCTCTCCCAGCTGTCAGTGTCATAGCTGCTGGTTCCGGGATTCTCGGTTTCCTCGGTGTCTCCAGTTCCATCAGAGCCATCCTGCGTCTCGGTGCCGGATGGGGTGCCTTCGGTATCACTATCGGCGTTGTTTGAGCCGCCGCAGGCAGCCAGGCATAGGATCATGGCCAGCGCGCACAGCAGTGCAAGGAACCTTTTCATTTGAATGACCTCCATTTTCATTTTAATTTTCAGCCGCCAAGCAGGTTGGGCAGCCAAAGCAACAAATTGGGGAACAGGGCAATTGCAAAAATGCAGATAACAAATGCAGCGAAGAACGGAATCATGCCTCTGAAAATCACTCCGGTACGCTCACCAGTAACAGCTGCGGTCTGGAATACGGACATACCCACCGGAGGTGTAATGCCGCCAACATTCGCCAAAAATACCAGCGCGATGCAGATTACCAGCTTGTCATAGCCGATCTGGTTAAGCAGGGGAAAAATGATGGGTATCGTGATAATTAGGATGGACATACAGTCCATCAGGCAGCCGCAAATCAGATAGAAAACTACAATGATGGCATAGATGACCAGCTTATCCACGTCCAGTCCGGAAATCCAGTTTACCAGTGCCGACGCTAAGCCGGACACGGTAATGAACCGTCCGAACAGTTGGCCGCCAAGCACCATCAGATACAGGCCCGCGAAGTCATGCGCCCCCTCCCAAATGCTCTTTGCAATGGCGGAAAGCGGAGTGCGCTTTCCCAGCGCATAGAGCAGCAGGATGACCACGGCAATAGCGCCGCCTACTGTCGCTGGGAACCAGCCCAGAAATGATCCGCCAATGATAAAGGCAAAGACACAGGCCAGAGGGATAAGCAGCTTCAAAGATTTCAACTTGTCCCTAACTGTATATTTGATTCCGTCACTGCTCGTGGGGATTTTTTCCGGCCAGATTTTGCCGATAACCCAAATTGTGGCGCAAAGCACAAGTGTGAACAGAATCCCTCCTGCTGTACCTGCCAAAAGCGCGTCACCAATGGAAACTTCGGCCAGAATACAGAACATCAGAATACTCATGCTGGGCGGAATTAATGCAGAGAGCGCCCCAGCCGAGCAGATACAGGACAGAGAAGTGCCGGAATCATAGCCGTACTTTCTCAACTCAGGATAAGCGATCTTGGCAAAGACCACGTTGCCTGCGGCGGGGATTCCGCTGACAGCGCCAAAAATTGTATTTGCCAGCACCGTTGTATATAGCAGACCTCCACGCACCCGGCCCAGCCAGGTCCTTGCGGAGACATAGGCGCTGGAGGCTATTCCTGTATCTCCTGCCAGAATACCCACCACCAGGAAGAGGGGTACCACAGCAAAGCTGTAGGATGCGCTAAGGCTCATCAGTCCCACGGAAAACTGGTTATATAGGGTCACCCAGCCGCCAATTAAATAGAGTCCCAGAGCAGAGGTGAACAGGAAAGTGACCCCCAAAGGAATGCCGGCAAACAGCATCACCATCATCAGCACAACGATAATCAGACCGATCGTCAGGTTACTCATCAGCACCACCCTCTTTCTCTTCCGCTTCCTCTGATGGCTGCGGGCCAAACCTCTTCGGTGGCTCCACTCCAATCGCCCGGCACAGGGAAAGTGGAATGAACTTCTCTCCCCGGTAAATGATCCGGCGAGCATTGTTCCAAACAAAAGTAAACACGGTCAGCAGCATGGAGACTGCAACCAACAGCGCAAAGGGCCAGAGTACAAAGGTTCCCGCTGCGCCAATAGCGGCCACGGTTTTTAATGTAAAATACTGAGTAAACACATTTTTAAACACCGCATATCCAATAAATCCGAAAGTTATTGCACCGACAGCATCACCAATCACGGAAATCACCAGGTTCACCTTTTTGGAAAAGTGGACACTAAGAATATCCACATTTGTCAGGTTTGTCTCCATCTGCACATGGGGAATGGCCGCATAGATGATGACCACAAACATATACGTCACATAATCATTGGTGCTGGAAATATTCCCATGGAAGATTTTCTGCACTATGACATTTGCCGTTGCGATCAGCGCGGTGAGGACAACACAAATCGCAGACAAAAACGAAAGGTACTTCAAAATACGCTCCAATACCCGGTCTACCCGATAGAACCGCTTTACGCGGGCCAGATATCTCTCCTCAAACACAGCTGCAGCCTCCTTCTGTTTATTCCATCCGCCATGCGCAGAACGCAAATGACGCCGTTTCCCACTGCACCTCTCTATACCGGTTCTCTTCACGCCTTTCTTTCTCCAGCCTAATCCCACCCGTTTTCGTGCCCGGACTGGATTGCTGTCCCGTTCTTTGCTATGGTCTTATTATAGCATTTACAAATCTGATTTTATGTGTGACCACTTCCAAATCTCTTCTCAAAACCTGTGAAAAGCTCACAAGCAAGTACCCTGCCGGGTACTAAAGCTAGTGAGCTTTCAGTGGGTATAAAATAATAGTGAAATCAAGTACTGCTTTGATATGCATCTATTTTTTCTTTGTAATAGAGAATACTCAGAGATAGAAAAAGCCGGAAGGCTTCATCGCCATCGTTCCAGTTTACGTGGATCATTTCCTCGATACGCTGGATCCTATAATCCAAGGTATTCCGGTGGATATGCAGATCATTGCAGGCAAGAAGGGGTTTCCGGGAATGACGCAGATAGGCGTACAGGGTTTTCAGATATGATGTATGGTTTTTTGCGTCATATTCCTGCAGCTTGAGGATTTTCGGCTCAAGGAAATCCTCAAGCTGTCCCGCCCGCATCAGCGTCTCCACCACATATAGTATTCCCATAGTATCTGCCGACAGCAGTCGGATTCCCTCTGGGGCACAATAAAAATGTTCCAGAATATGCCTTGTATTTTCAAAGTGGCGCCGAATTTCCTTCAGATCGGAGAAAATCCGGCTGGTAGCAGCATATAAATTATATTCTTCCAGCACATTTAATAATTTGGAACGATCCCAGCCGATAAAGGCCTCCTCGTCAGGAAAGCCCAGCACAAAAACCAGATCCTCCTCCACAATGATGGAATGCTGAGTGGGCAGCACCTCCTCCAAATATGTGCGGATAATATTCCGGCTCTGATCTACAGGGGTGTTGCGGAAAAAGTCCACAAGCAGCAGGGCATAACATTCCGCAAACTCAAACCCCGCCTGCTCGGCATTATGCCGAAATTCCACCCAATTGATATGTTTATCCATAAAAACAGGCCGGAAGGCATACTCAAAGGACATTGACCGGGTGTGCCGCATCTCCATGAGCGTCTTGTGTTGTAGATAATTTAACTGCACCTCGGCAAAAATGCCGATCAACCGCAGCTCCAATCGGGAAAAGGGTCCAAGCTCCTTGGTAATACACAGTGTCGCCAGTGTGTTGACACCATCGCTGAGGATAACAGCCAGGTGGTCGCTCTGCTGTCCCTCCCTTCTATACGCGTACGCCTTGATCGTCCGCTGCACAAACACTGGCTCACACTGATCTGTGTCTTTGAGCCAGCGAATATCAGGCACATAACCGGATGAAATATAATTCTCCCACAGCGGCCCGTTCTCCTGGCAGCCCAGGTTGGTACACAATATTTTGAGGAGGCTATCTGCCAGTACCAGCTTCATCTGTAGGATTTCACCCGCAGAGCAAATAATCTCCCGCAAATCCCGCTTTTGGAAGAGCATCTCCATCAGCTCGTTCGCTCTCCGATGAAACGCAATGCCGTCCTTCAAAAATTCCCCCGCAGCCAGATAAACCCGCTCCAGTTCAGTCCCATCCTTTAGAATTACATAGCGAGCCGGCAGCCTGGCAGCTTCCTTCCCGCAGGTGTCCTCCACAAGGATTGCCGTTGCTCCCGACGACAGCCGCCCGCTCTCGGACAAATAGCCCAGATACAGGCAATTCTCATCAGAGCATATCTCAGTATCATGAATGAATCCAATCGTATCAATGGGTATCCTGCTGCCGGAGTTGCTGATTTTCGCAATTTGAAACTCGCGGAGATATTCCGGCAAATAAAAAAAGCTGTCTTCCATAAAGGCATTCTCCTTGCCAACATCTAGGCATCGACATCAAATCCTATTTTCAGTATAACGAACGGCCAGATGTTTGTCAACCTCAAATTGGCACAAAATAACTAGGAATGGTTTTGTCCCTTGTTTCCTGTTAGGGCATATCTACCAACTCAATGCAAACGCCCATCAACGGTTCCTAATTTCTATTCTACAGGCATACAGCGGCAGCTGCCCGTCAAGCTGATTTGTGAGCGCATCACAAAATCCTGCAAAGAATCTGGGAGGCTTCACACATATTTTTTAGGCGCTGTATGCTAAACTTATTCTTGTAATATATGCCTGAAATAAACGATATCAGGAGGTTTGAAAGGAATGAAGGAATCCCCCGTCAGCCTACTCCTTGAAAAATGGGAGACGCAGCGAGCATTGAAAAATCTCATGGGAAAATACGCAAATTGCATTATTCTGAACCGTGAGGCTGAAATCTATGAGAAATTCTGGTCAAACCGCCAAGACATCTGTCTTGGCTTTAACCAGGGATGGTTCACCGGCCCTGAGAGCATCCGCGCATACTATCATGCAGTCCACCAGCACACCGCAGAGGTTGCGGCGGTACTCTGCAAGGCATTTCCGGAGCAGACTCAGGGCAAAACCCCGGATGAGATGTATGGCATCGGTGAATTCAAGGTTCGGCCCCTTTATGCACCGGTAATTGAGGTTGCGGACGATCTTCAGACTGCCCAAGGCCTGTGGTACAGCATGGGAACAGAAGCCCGTGTGGGTACAGCCGGGCCGGTTGCCTATTGGCTCTGGGGCTATTACGCAGTGGACTTCATCCTTGAAGACGGTACTTGGAAACTGTGGCATATGCAATATCTCACTGATGTGGAATGTATCTGCGGCCAGAGTTGGGGAGAACCCGCACGGCCTTATCCTGATCTGCCGGAATTTGAAGCCCTGCGGGGCTACGCGCCACCGGCGCCTACGATTCCCTCCACCCTTCGCTCCCTCTACACCCCACGGAGGAGACTGGCCCTATCTCCCCGTATCCCTCAGCCCTACACAACTTTTGCTGAAACACAGAGCTACGGAATGGAGGCGTGATTCATATGAAAAAAATAAAGGCTCCAAACTATACCGATGAAGAACTGATGCGCCGAGTCTGGGACATAGAGGAAATCAAAAAACTGGTCAACAAACGGATGCATTATGTCTCCAATGATTGGAGGCGCCAAGAACTGAATGACCTGTGGGTCACACAGCCCGCGAACCGCCGCACGGCGTCTTTGGGTAAAAACTGGGGCTGGTATGTGGGCATGGAGAGTATCGAGCGCTACTATGTCCTCAACTATGAAGCCAGTCGTAAGGCCCACTTGGAAGAGCTTTGCGCAGCCGATTCCTCTGTTGAAAACGTGGAAAGCAATCTGGGCATTGGCTGTATGCATATCCATCCTCCCACCACCGGCCTTGTCCGACTGGCCTATGACGGAAAAACCGCCAGAGGCCTGTGGTATTGCATCGCTCAAGATACCATTTCCAAGCCGGACGGCACCGCAGAGGCCCGCTGGGTATCGGAAAAGTTTGCTGCTGATCTGATTCGGGAAGACGGGCAGTGGAAGCTATGGCATGTGATGATTGCCTATGATCTCTCCGCTCTAGCCGGGACGGATTACAGCAGCACTCCTGTCTACCCGGAGCCCGGCACCGATCCCTATGAGGTGGAATTTGGTACTCCGGACATTTCCTTCCTGACACACAACAATATTTTCAACTGGTGGGATAATTATCCCGCTATGCCGGAGGAATATTTTACATTTAGCGATGACATGGGCTATGGACCAGAAGGTCATCCCGGATACAACGGTTAAGGAGGGGAACCCGGTATGTCTCATGCAAATCTATCATTCCATCAACGGGTACAGAACGCGGCCGCCAGTCAAGCCGTGGAATGTACCAAAGCGATGCACAGCTATTACCATGGCCGTGCAGACGCCACCGGCGAATGGAGCAACATATGGAGCAAGCGGGATGACTGCTCCTGGGCACACCAGTTTGGCCGGATGCGGGGGTTTGAGCAGGTCTGGTTTGGCAGCGTAACCCAGTATGACCTGATGAGCTTTGAGAGTTGGTTGGAAACCTACCAGCTCTATCCTGAAATTGGCGGAAAGGATCCCCGCCCCATCATGGAATGCTCCGTCCATACCTTAGTCACTGACATTATTGAGGTAGCGGAGGACGGTAAGAGTGCCAGAAGCTGCTTTATCACTCCTGGCGTCATTCATAGTGTCCTGACCTCCGACGGAAAACGGTACTGTAATATTCTCTGGGAGCGATATGGCTCTGATTTCGTCCTAGAGGACGGAGAGTGGAAATACCTTCATGAACAGGTCTGTCCAGATCTGCCCGGGCGCATGGACTGTGTCAACTGGGCAGCAGAGAGCTATGACAAGCTTCGCAAGGGGCTTGACCCCGCAGGCCAGGCCACACTGGGAACGCCTCCCCCGGTTTCCGATCCCGGCCCCCTGCATTCGCCGTATTCTCCATTGCAGGTTCCTCAGGACACAGTCCCCTGGCCAGAGCCTTACAAGACCTTGGATGAAAACAACACATATACTCCCCCCGGAGAAATCCACAACATCCGCTCCTGGAATCCAGAGGATGGCAAGGTGCTGAACCGGGCTTTGAACGCATATTGATAAAGGAGGAAGGATTCGCTGTGAAAAAAGTCGATTATGAATCTCATTTGACAACCAAAAACTATATCGCGGCCATGTCGAAACTGAAGCCTGTCGATGCCCAAAGCAAAAAGGAAAATGCCATCTTTGACATGACGCCGGAGCAGCGTGTTGCTATCATGGACAAGTATGGTGTCCAGACGCAGCTGGTCAGCAGCGCAGGGGGGCTGCAGGCCCTGGATACTGAAACCGCCACCTATGTGGCCAAGACTGCCAACGATGAATTTGCAGAGATGGCCGCGAAATTCCCCGGTCGCTTCTTGGGCTATGCCACCCTGATCCCGCAGGATATTGAAGGCTCTCTGCTGGAATTGGAGCGCTGCCACAAGGATTTGGGCTTCCGTGCCTGGAATACGCATACCAATTTCACCAGTTCTTATATTGACGAGCCGCAATTTTTTCCCCTGCTGGAAAAAGCCGCTGAATACAATATGTTTGTCTATCTGCATCCCGGCCCTCCTGCCATCGACCGTCTGAATGGCTATGGTGTCCGTTTAAGCATGGGCTTGGGCTATCATGTGGATACCGCGATTACCATGACCCGTCTGATCTTAAACGGCACATTAGATAAGCTCCCCAACCTGAAATTCATGATGGGGCATTATGGGGAAACCTTCCCCTTCCTTCTGGATCGCATGGACAGCATGGCCCGCCAGGGGGAGGCCAACTCCCTGGTGCCTGCGGGCAGCGCCTGCAATAAGCATTCCATGGACTATTACTTCAAACATCATATCTATGTCACAACCAGCGGCAATTTCAGCTCCGCCGCCTTCAATTGCACACGGGAACGCCTGGGAATTGACCATATGCTGTTCGGCACTGATTATCCCATTGAGAGCTATGAGGAAACGCTGGACTTCCTGGATACTGTTTCCATGACTCAGCTTGAGCGCCGTAAGCTGTTCTATCAGAATTCCCAAGATATATTTGGAATCTAATATATATAAAGGTATATCTCCAAGCAAACCGCTGTCAGGAAAAAGTATACTGCGGCAGGCCCTCGTTGCCTGCCGCAGTATGCTTTTTATATCACATCACAGCAACGCTTGACGGGCTGCTGCTCCTCTCCCCGCAAGGCCTGTGGCCTCATGTGATCCCCAGCATCTGTCGCAGCTGTTGCTGATGGCAAAAGCCCCGTTCTTCCGCCTGCGCCCGCCATTTTTACAGGCAGCAAGGAAAATGGTAGAAATGCATATACAAGCCGCGCTTATTTGGCGAAAAATTTGTAACGTCCTCTATAGGTTTTAGTGTGTTAATTCGATGAAAAATATGGTATAATTTAGGTTATCATATGAAAGGAATGGGCAACTACCTGCCAAAAGCTACCATCCGGTGGAGCCTGCGGATGGGCTTTCGGCACCTTGCCTAAACTCCGGGAATATGCCCCGCTGATGGGTTATCAGAAAGTTTTTATTGAAAGGAGTCCATAAACATGGAAAGACACTTGTCAAAGCGTTTGCTTTCTCTGTTGCTGGCTGTGGTTCTGGTCTTTGGACTGGCTACCCCGGCATATGCCGTGGAAACGGAAACAGACACGGACAGCACAACACAGGAACTCGCGTTTGAGAAAGTGGACAACGACGGAATTTCTGCGGACAAGCTCGATGAAACTGCTGCGGATGACTCGCAGGAGCTGGACGCAGCTGAATATTCCGCAAATGACGTTGTCCGCGTCTCCATCGTCCTGGAGGATCCGTCCACCATCATGGCGGGATACTCCACCACAGGAATCGCGAGCAACAGCGCCGCACTCAGCTACCGTGCGAAGCTGGAAGCAAATCAGGAGGATGTCACCTCCGCAATCAACGCCGCTGTTGGCGATGAGATTGACGTGAAGTGGAATCTGACCCTGGCGGCAAACATTATTTCCGCCAACGTATCCTACAGTTGGATTGAAACCATTGAGGGGGTACCGGGTGTCAAGAGCGTTATTCTTGAAAACCAGTACGAGCCGGATGTGGTTGACACTGATGTCGAGGATGACCCCAGCATGGCGACCTCCAGTGAGCAGATTGGTTCCGCCAGCGCGTGGGCAGCAGGCTACACAGGCGCCGGCAGCCGCATCGCAATCATCGACACCGGTGTTGATCTGGACCACCAATCCTTCGATGCTGCTGCATTCAACTACTCCCTGGCGTATCGTGCCGGTCTGAAGGGCTTGAGTGTCGATGATTACATCGAAAGCCTTGATCTGCTGGATGCGGCAGAAATCGAAAGCGTCCTGGATCAGCTCAATATCGCCGGCAACAGCGGCGTAACGGCTGATACGCTTTACCAGAACACCAAAATACCGTTTGGCTACAACTATATTGACGAGAACTTTGATATCACCCATGACAACGACAGTCAGGGTGAGCATGGCTCCCACGTCACAGGTATTGCGGCCGCGAACGCGTTCATCCCCAATGGTGACGGCACCTTCTCCTCCGCGCTGGATACCGTGCTGGTTCAAGGCGTTGCGCCCGATGCGCAGATCATCACCATGAAGGTCTTTGGTACAGGCGGCGGAGCATATGATTCCGACTATATGGCGGCAATCGAGGATGCCATTATCCTGGGCTGCGACGCTGTAAACCTGTCTCTTGGCTCCGGAAACCCCGGATTCAGCCGCGCTGACGAATATCAGGATATCATGGACAGCCTTTCTGAGAGTGACACCGTTGTGTCCATCTCCGCAGGCAACTCCTACTCCTGGGCGAACAGCAGCTACAATGAAACCGGCTATCTGTACAGTGACGACGTTGGCCTGCACGCAGGCGGCTCTCCCGGATCGTACAGCAATTCCTTCACTGTCGCTTCTGTGAACAACGCAGGCGCGTCCGGCAATTATTTTGCGGTTGACGGCAATCTCTATTTCTACACGGAAACCTCCGGCTATGGCAACGAGTCGCTTACCACGCTGGCATCCGAGGATGACTATTCCTACATCGTGATCAACGGATACGGCACTGCTGCGGACTTCGCCGCCCTTGGCGACGCGGTTGCGGGCAAGATCGTGTTTGTCTCCCGCGGAACGACCTCCTTCTATCAGAAGGCGAATGAGGCAGTCAGTGCTGGCGCTATCGCGACCATCATCTATAACAACACTTCTGGCACCATCAGCATGGATCTGACCGGCTACAACTACACCGCCCCGTGCGTCTCCATCACGCAGGAGGATGGCGCGGCAATTAAGGCTGCGGCAACCCCCGTGAAGGATGATGACGGCAATGTCCTCTACTACGAGGGTACGATGACCGTGAGCGATCAGGTCGGCGCAAAAATCTCGGACTCCGACACCTACACCATGAGCGATTTCAGCGCGTGGGGTACGCCCGGCTCCCTTGAACTGAAGCCTGAGATTACGGCGCCCGGCGGCAATATCTACTCTGTCAACGGCGCGGTTGCCGGGGGCCAGGCTTATGAGAATATGTCCGGCACCTCCATGGCCGCCCCGCAGATCAGCGGTATGACGGCTCTGGTTGCACAGTACATCCGGGAGAACGGCCTGGAGGAGGCAACCGGAAAAACGGCCCGTCAGCTTGCCATCAGCCTGCTGATGTCCACCGCAGAGCCCCTGATCGAGGAGGAGTCCGGAAATCTGTACTCCGTGCTGAAGCAGGGCGCTGGCCTTGCCAATGTCTCGGATGCAATCTCCGCCGATTCCTACATCATGATGGCGAACAACCTCAGCGGAACTGCTGCTGACGGCAAGGTGAAGGCTGAACTTGGCGATGACCCGGATCGGGAAGGCGTCTACAGCTACACCTTCACCATCAACAACCTGACAGACACCGAGAACGAGTATACTCTGCGCAGCGAGTTCTTCACGCAGGATATCTTTGAGTATTCCGGCGTCTCCTATCTCGACACCTGGACGACACCTCTCAACGCCAGCGCCACCTACACGGTGGACGGTGAAGTCTATGTCCCCACAGCCCCGTTTGAGTGTGACCTCGACAAGGACGGCGACACCGACGCCGATGATGCTCAGGTTATCATCGACTATGTAATTGGAACAATCTCTGAAATTGACGAGATCGCCGACCTGGATGCCGACGGCAGCGTGACCTCCTATGACGCCTACCTGCTGCTGAAGTCCCTGGTTGTCGAAACCATAACGGTTCCGGCCAACGGCAGCGTCGCCGTCACCGTCACCGTTACCCTGGGCGACACGGACGCGCTGGATGAGGCGTATCCGAAGGGCGCGTACATTGAAGGCTACACCTATGTCGAGCCGCACACCACCGAGGAGGGTGCCATCGCTCCGACCCACTCCATCCCGGTGCTGGGCTTCTATGGCAACTGGTCCGAGCCGTCGATGTATGACCGCGTGTCCTATACCGAATACCTGTATGCCTATTACAATGGCGACTCTTATCTGACGCCCTATACCGGTGTCCTGACGACCAACAATCTGATCATCCGTTACCCCGGTGACACCTCCAACTATTACTCCATCGGCAACCCCTATTTCGTCGAGGAGACCTACCCCGCTGAGCGGCTGGCCATTTCCTCGGGCAGCTCGCTGTATCAGTACCGGTTCTCGCTGATCCGGAACGCTGCGGCGCTGTTTGTCTACTATCAGGACGCCGATGGCAATGTGATCGGCAACACCACGATAAATGAGCAGCTGGCCGGCGCGTACTACTACACCAACGGCAGCGCGTGGTACAACACCGCCTACAGCATCACCATGAACAAGAAGGTCTCCTCCCTCGGCTTGGAGGAAGGCGATGAGTTCACGGTGGGCGTTGTGGCAATCCCCGAATACTACGAGGATCAGCTGATGGAAGAGACGACGGACGCCAACGGCAACACCGTCCTGGCGATGAGCGACGAGAAGGCCGCAGAGCTGGTCGAATCCGGCGTTCTTGGCGAGGGCGCGTTCCTGTCCGACACCTTTACCATCGACAACACGGCTCCTGAGCTGCTCTCGGTGAGCAAGGATCTGGTGTCCGGTGACCTGACAGTGGTTGCCCAGGATAACCAGTACATCTCCTCCATCCAGATTCTGAATGGCCATGGCAGCAAGGTTCTCGCAGCCGGAGTGCCGACCCAGACGGAGGCCAACCAGGTCTGCGGCGTCACGGCGGATCTGGACGATTCCGTGGGCGAGTATGTCACCGTCATCGTAACCGACTACGCCTGCAACGAGACGACCTATAAGGTCTATTACGGCGGCACGCCGGAGGACTATACGGGCGACATTTTCGGATTTACAAATGGTACAACCTACCACGGTACCGGCTACCGCTGGGTACAGATTGACCCTGATAACCTGTTCTTCTATTACAAGAGCGGAGCTTATGATTACGGCGGAATTGAGGACTTCTGCTACACTGATCTGAATGTGCTGGCTGCCGATTATGTAGACGGCTATGTGTATATGGCTGCGAGCGATGGTTATATCTATGCTGCTGAGCAGGACTATCTCTCCCACTATGAGAAGGTCTGCAATTATGGCGATCTGACCATTGTCGGCATGGCCATGAATTACAAGGACGGCAAGATGTATCTGCTGTCTCGTGCGACCGGAACATCTGACTACTATCAGATGACCATCTCCAGCATGGATCTGGTCACCGGCGATATTGAGGCCCTGTACGATGTGGAAGTTCTGAACCCCAAGGCTCAGAGCAAGACACGCACGCGTCTTAGCGGCTTGGCCATTGATGATGACGGCAACTTCTACTCCGTCAACTATGGCACCGGTGATTATACATTCCTGTATAAATGGACCAATGAGGATGCAGTAGACGGCAAGATAACCGAACTGCAGGCTGTTGACCATACGGCAGATGGCGGTGTCGGATTCTATGGCAACTATGCAACTCTGGCCTGGGACCATGACCAGGACATCCTGTACATGGCGGCTATTACAAGCCAGTCCAGCTCTAGCTCCAATTTCCTGGTGACTGTCGATACCGAAACCGGCAAGGGCACCAAGGTGACCACCTATGATGGCGGCTATGGAAGCGATACGTATGCTTCTCAGCTGCGTCTCGGCCTGACCGGCCTGTACATCGTCCCGTCCGGCAGCCAGTATGTACCGTCCGACAACCCTGTCACCAGTATCGAGTTGGACAAGACTGCAGTGACGGTGATGAAGGGCACAACCTTCACCCTGACCGCTGATGTCTACCCCTGGATCGCGCAGGACAAGTCCGTAACCTGGACCTCCAGCGATGAAACCGTTGCCACAGTAAGCGGCGGCGTGGTGGAAGCGGTAGGCGTCGGCACGGCCACCATTACGGCGTCCTCGGTCTCCGTTCCCACCGTAAGCGCTACCTGCGAGGTGACGGTAACTCCGGTTCCCACCATTCATCTCAGCGCCCTGATCTACGGTGCTGACAGCAAGCCGGTCTGGGCGGAGTTCGATACCGATGACCTCTCCACCTATACCGTGAACGGCTCCGCCAGTGAGTTCGCGGGCGGCACCCTGTACGATGATACGCTGTACACGCAGGACGGCTCCTATATGTATGCTGTTGACGCGGACACCCTCGAAGTAGTCAACCTGGGCGGCATCGCCTCCTCCTGGCTGTTTGCGGACGCCGCACCCATGGCAAGCAACATTTATGAGGAGTTCGGCGGCTATTCCATCGTCGCTCCCTGCCTGAACGGCACCTACCTTGAAACGCTGGATCCCGAGGGAGGCAGCCTGAGCTATTGGGCGCTGAGCAGCTATTACAGCAGCGACCCCATGGCGGTAATCGCTCTGGCGGGCGAAACCACATACAATGGCTATGCCGCCGGAAAGTACTATGTCATGACCGAAAGCGGCGAGCTGTGGCAGTTCCTGCTGTACAACGGTGGCTATTGCTCTAGGACGGATCTGGGTGCAACCGGTCTGGAGCTGGGCAATGTCTCCGCTAACGGAACAGACAAGGCATCCATGTTCTATGACACGGAGAGCGGCAAGCTGGTAATCACCAGCTATGTAAGCGGTGACAGCGCTGCGTCTGTCTATATGCTGGATCCCACGGCTGAAACGCTGGTGCCGGCAAAGGTTGGCGAATTTGCCGCCGATGTATGGCCGGTCACCGTGCTGTACCAGTACGATAAGGCCAACGATCTGACACTGAAGCTGGATCCCACCGAGGTCTCGCTTTACGCAGGAGATACCGCAACGGTCTCCGCCAAGGTAATTCTTGGCTCTACCAAAGAGCTGACCTGGACCTCCAGCGACACAAGCGTGGCGACCGTTGATGCAAACGGCGTCATCACCGCCGTTGCTGCGGGCACGGCCACCGTTACCGCAACTACGGTTGCGAAGAACGCGGCCGGGGAAACGGTTTCCGGTTCTGTTGCCGTGACCGTCAAGCCCCTGACCGAAGTGAACGGAACGGTTTCCGCTCAGATCACCACCGCTTCCGGCACCTCCTGGGTGGATATTGACCTCGCCAACAGCATGAGCGTCACCAGCAAGAAGGACGGCGCCACGGCAATCACCGGCGGCGGCTACAGCGGTGACAGCCTCTACGGCTCCAATGTCGATCTGAGCGGTTCCACCAACGGCACCTTCTACAAAATTGACCCGTCTACCTTTGCTGAGACAGCAGGCAGCGGGTGCAGCGTCTCGTACGCCCCGCTGGACACAGCTGTGGTCCCGAGCTGCGACTTCACCTACACCGACAGTGACGGAAACATTGTCTATTCGGGGACCGCGTTTGACGATCCGCTGTATCTGTGCAATATGGGTCTGTATTTCCTGAAGGACTTTGAGGGAGGCAGCATCAGCGGCTGGAGTCTTTACCTCTACTACTCCGATGTTGGCGCTGTTGCCAATATTGGCTGGATTACCGTTGGGGATATCAACAAGTTGCTGAGCAGCCCCATCGCGAACTCCGATGAGACCAATCACGCCTACTGGCTCT
>CAYUUP010000011.1:0-26535 GCA_964447925.1 uncultured Oscillospiraceae bacterium | reverse complement strand
GTTGTCATTCAGAACCTTGGCAATGGGGGCCAGGCAGTTAGTGGTACAGGAGGCATTTGAAACAAAATTCATGCTGCTGTCATAGGCTGTGTTGTTGACACCCATGACGAACATTGGAGTGTCATCTTTGGAGGGGGCGGACATGACCACCTTCTTGGCACCAGCGGCCAAATGCCCCTGGGCCTTTTCTTTGGTCAGGAACAGGCCGGTGGACTCCACCACATATTCCGCGCCCAACTCGCCCCAAGGCAGTTCCTCGGGCTTCATGGCGGCGTATACCATGATCTTCTTGCCATTGACGGTGATGGAATGTTCGTCGTACTCAATGGTGCCATTGAAGCGGCCGTGCATGGTGTCATACCGCAGCATATAAGCCATATAGTCTGGGGTCATGCCAGGGTCATTGATGCCAACGAATTCCAGATCAGGACGGTCGATGCCGGCCCGAAAGACCAGACGTCCGATACGCCCAAAGCCGTTGATGCCGATTTTAATGCTCATTGAAAATACACTCCTTCTCAAATGAAGTAAATTGGTGCAGATGATACATCCCTATTATAACCAAAATCACCCCCGCATAAAAGGGGAAAAAGGAATTTTTGGCATTTTGACATGTGATTGTGGCCAAATTTTAGTAATTCCCTCCCTATCTTCTTTGAAATCTCACGGTTTCTTCTTTAATTTTCCATATTTTGGAATAATTATATGTAAATTTTCTTTTACGGCCGCTTTTACTCAGGGAATTTCGAAATCCTGCTGGTAAGGGGACGATTATACATGCTACCACTTGCAATTCCCCGCATAACCTGATATACTGGATTTTGAAATCGACAGGTTTCGACAAAGTTCGCCCTTAGCCGGGACAAAACAGGCCAAATTTACCTGTGTGGCACTGGTGCATTTAGATAATCCTACTATGGTAGACTGGGAAAAGATTCACGACAGCGAGGTCAATTATGGAACACTTTCAACTGCCCGGTGAAGTTTTATTTGATATAATCCCCTTCCCTGCCCTGCTGGTACGGGAGGATATTGTTTTGGGCTTTAACCGTCCTGCAGAAATACTGTTCCAAGAAAATGAAATCCCACTGGCTGAGTCAGCCCCTCTCCATCCGGAACTGGCCGCACTTTTACGCGTGGAGGACGAGATGGAGCTTCACTTTGGGGGTGCAGATTACTTTCTTCACGTCCATGCGCTCCCGAAGGGGACACTTGTGGTTCTGGAGCCAGTAACCCTGGAGCCGGATCAGCTGAATGATGGCCTTGCGGCTATCGGCTGGCAGATTGACCAGTGTCTCAACGCCTCCGCCCTGGCCCTGCAGGAGATGGAGCCGCCGGAGGATATTGAGACTCGGAGGCGGATGGCTGCTGTGCTGCACAGTCACTGCCGCATGACCCGATTGGCCCAAAACCTGCAGGCGCTCAGCCGCCTTTCCCGAGCGGATAAAGCAGGCTATATGCTGGAAGTCATGGACTTAGCAGGACTCTGCCTGCAGCTGGAGCGGGAATTGGTGGCAGTGGGTCAGATAGCTGGCTTCCACTTTACGCTGGAATGTCCGCCAGGCAATTTGCTAGTTCAGGGGAGCAGTGAACTGCTAACCCAAATGATCTTCCATCTGGTTTCCAATGCTGTGGGGTCAATTGGGACAGAACAGCCACAGCCTGCCGTCTCCCTGGTACTGCGAAGAGATGAGAGCCGGATCTTTATGATCGTCAGCAGCAATGGAACAGGTATGGACGAGAGCGAGGCCGCAGATGCCCTCCGTCCTGCCCTGTGGCAACCCTTCTCCCCCACGCCTAAGCGGGGGCTTGGTCTTGGCATCTCTATCTGTGAGCGCATTGCCCGGTTCCATCGGGGTACTCTGGTAATCCTTCCTGGCAGCCAGGCCAAGGTAGTGGTGACCCTCCCTCTGGCTAAAGGGAGTTATTGCCCTGCGTTACGTGAACACCCCGCCCTGCGCCCTCAGAAGGGTTTTGCCTTTCCATCCGTGCTGATAGGGCTGGCAGATGTTCTCCCGCTGGACTGCTACGACCCCATTGATTTATTGAACTGAGAACAGGAGCTATTGTAAGATGGATAACATATTCCCATTCGTCCAGGCAGAGAGCTGTGTCGGCTGTGGCCGGTGTGTCAGGAGCTGCTCCATGGGGGTGCTGGGCATAGGAAAACCGCCGGAGATACTTCTCCAGCGGCGATGCATCCTCTGCGGTCACTGTGTGTCCACCTGTCCCACCCAGTCAATCTCTCTGCCCCAGGCCGGTATCCACTGCATCGAACCGCCGGAGGACGATTTAGAGTACTTAATTTGCTCCCGCCGCTCTGTGCGCCACTTTTCCCCGGAACTGCCGCCCCGGGATATAATTGAGCGGGGGTTGCATCTGACGGCCTACGCTCCCAGCGGAAAAAACCAGCGTGCTTACCGCTGGTCTGTGCTATGGGGCAAGGAGGCTGTGGAGGATTTCACTGGCCGGGCCATGGATTTCTGTCGGGAGAGTGGCTACGCCCCCGAGCTGCCCAAGCTCTACGACAGGGGGCTGAATCTGCTGACCTGCAACGCCCCCTGCATCATCATCGCCTGGTCCCCGGAAGGCTGTCTGAATCCCATATTGGATCCAGCTGCGGCGATGGCAACTCTGGATCTGTACTTAAATCACCGGGGGCTTGGAACCTGTTGGGGCGGCTACCTTCGCCAGGTCACTGACAGCGCCCCCCATTTGCGGGCGCTGTTGGATGTTCCTGAAGGCTGTCGGGTGCGATGTGCGCTGATGACAGGCTGGCCCCAGGGAGAGCAGTATGTAAACATCCCCAGCAGACCTCGGCCAGAGGTACACTGGCTGGAAGCTCTGCCCAATGACGAATAAGCGAATAAGGATGAAAAACCTCTCCCGCCCGCATTCAGGCAGGAGAAGTTTTTTGTGCTTGTTGTTCACGGTACCGCCGGTACAGCAGCCGCAGGCCGTCGGGAATCAGCATGGGAGACACCACGTCAATGACAGAGGAATTTTCCGCCATTAGCCGGGCCATACCCCCGGTGGCAACCACACGGGCGGAAGGCTCTCCCAATTCTTCCTTGGAGCGGCGAATCAGGTACTCGATGGCCCCAATATATCCTCCCACCGCCCCAGCTTGAATTTGGGTCATGGTGTCAAACCCCAGCATTTGGGCCGGAAACTCCAGCTGTACATTGGGCAGCATGGCGGCACTGTGGTACAGAGCATCTACCGAAGTACCCAACCCGGCGCAGATAGAGCCGCCTATATAAACACCCTCCCGGTTTAGGGCGTCTATAGTTGTGGCGGTACCGAAGTCCAGCACCAACAGTGGACCGCCGTACTGCTCCAACGCAGCCAGGCAGGCTACAGAGCGGTCACCCCCCAGCTCCAGGTCATGATCCTGGCCGTCCTTGTAGCGGAGTCCGGCGGTGATATGCTGATTCACTACAACCGGCTTACAATTAAAATACTTGACAATGGCGCTGGCCAGTGACTGCATGATATTGGGGACAACGGAGACGATGATGGCTCCTGTGACCTGACCGATATCCAGACCGAAGCGGGTAAAATAGGCGCAGACAGTGAGACCGATCTCATCAGACGTGTGGCTATTGCCCGTTGCCAGCCGGAAAGAGCCAACCAGCTTTTCCCCCTCATAGAGGGCAAACACCATATTGCTGTTCCCTACGTCAATGACCATAAGCATATCTGCTCACGACCCTTTCAAATAGATGATTTCGCAATCGATTTTATCCTGCTCCGCCGTCAGCAGGCCGTAGCTGGGCCGCCACCCCGTCCCAATGCTGCCGGGATTGAAAATCCAAATCCCACTTCTCTGCTGTGCCAGCGGCTGATGGGTATGGCCAAAGAGAACCACATCTGCCTCTCGGCTCACCCCATAGGCCGTCAGCACATCCAGCCCGGTTTTTACACCGTAGCGGTGACCATGGCATAAAAAGAGCTTCAGCCCTGCCCAATTCAATTCTAACTGGTCTGGCCCCCGCTGGCCCCAGTCACAATTGCCAGTGACCTGATACAGAGGAAGCTCCGGATAGCCGCACATCACAGTCATGATATCCTGCCAGCCATCTCCCAAGTGGAAGACGATATCTGGCGTTTCCCGTTCTATGGCGGCACACATAGAGGACGTATGGCCATGGGAATCAGAAAAAACCAGTGCTTTCATGGCAGCCCATATTCTCCTTCGCTTATAAAGTAAGATTACCTTCCAGCCGCAATGCCCTTCACATTCCGACTTCTCAAGCATATACTGGGTTAAATCGGAATATGGAAGGGAGTGCATTACCAGTGAATCAGAAACCGCTGGAAAGCCCAGAGGCAGCCGCTCTGCTGAAGGATCAGGCTGCTCTCCGCAAGCTGCTAGGCTCACCCGAGACCAGAAAGCTCATCGCCATGCTGCAAAGTCAGCAGGGGAAAAATCTCCAGGAGGCGGCGGAACAGGCTCAGGCCGGTGATACCTCCGGCCTGAAGTCCATGCTGGACGGCATCTTGAGCAGCCCAGAGGGTGCTGCTTTGGTGGGCAAAATCGGCCAGAATCTGAAGAAATAAGAAAATCCAGAGGAGGGATGGCTTGTGGGCGACTTCGAGGATAAACTGAATCAGATTCTGTCCTCCCCGGAGACTATGGGCAAGATCATGAGCCTAGCAAGTTCTCTCCAAGGCGAAAATCAGGACCCCTCATCCCAGCAGACCCAAATGCCCACCGGTCAGGCGGATCCGCCGGTAGCCACTCCGGCCTCCAATGACACCGGACAGGCCGGACTGGAAGGGCTACGGTCTGCCCTGGGGAATTTGGATCCGGGGGTGGTGCAGACCATCGGCACACTCTTCCGGGAATACAACCGAGGTCAGGATGAAAAAACCGCTCTGCTAGCCGCTCTCCGTCCCTTCTTGCAGCAAGAGCGGCGGGAACGGCTAGACAAGGCAATCCAAATGGCCCGGATATCCAGAGTCATTCGGGCTGCCTTGAAGCTGTTCCAGGGAGGTGACGGCAATGTATAACCGTTACATCCCCCAGCAGCCCTTTGAGCCGGTGGAGGAGCCGTCCCAGCACCATCGCTCCTCCCCACTGGGTGACCTGCTGGGCCGACTGGCCAGTTTTGGGGGCAGCTGCGGGGAAAACACTGACAGTCCTGGCCGCAACAAGGGATTGGGTGACAAACTGAGGAGTCTGCTTCCCGACAGCTGGGATACGGGAGATGTCCTCCTGATTTTGATCCTCGTCTATCTCTTCTTGGAAAGCGATGACGAGGAATGGCTGATTATCCTGGGACTGATCATCCTGATGGGGCTGAAGCTGCCTCATCAGGAGTGAACAGTGAAAACAGCTTACCGTGGCAGGAAACCCACCTTTTTGTGAACCTTTCGCAGGGTGCGGGAGGCCAGCTTAGAAGCCCTCTCTGCGCCCTGACGGTATACCTGTTCCAGATAGGCCTTGTCTGCCAGCAGCCTTTGCGTTTCCTCCCGGATGGGGCGCAAAGTCTCAATGACTGCCTCGGCCACGGCGGGCTTGAACTCGCCATAGCCCTTGCCCTCGAACTCCGCCTCGACCTCCGGGATGGTCTTGCCGGTGGCGGTGGCGTAGATGTCGATGAGGTTTGACACGCCAGGCTTATCCGGGGATGAGATGACCCGGGAATCACTGTCCGTCACCGCCCGCTTGAACTTCCGCATGATATCCTCCGGCTTGTCCATCACCAGAACATAGGAGTTGGGATTCTCGTTGGACTTGGACATTTTCTTTGTGGGGTCGGTCAGGGACATGATACGCGCACCGGTCTTGGGGATATACAGCTCCGGCACCGTAAAGGTATCTCCATATACGCTGTTGAACCGCTGGGCCACATCCCGGGTCAGCTCCACATGCTGCCGCTGGTCCTCCCCCACCGGTACCAGATCGGTCTGATAGAGCAGGATATCCGCCACCATCAGCACGGGATAGTCGAACAGCCCGGCGGTGATGTTGTCCTTGTGGCGGGCAGCCTTGTCCTTGAACTGGGTCATACGGGATAGCTCGCCATACATCGTGTAGCAGTTCAGCACCCAGGCCAGCTCAGCGTGCTGGGGTACATGGCTCTGGATAAAGAGGATGTTCTGCTCCGGATCTAGTCCCGCCGCCAGATACTGGGCTAGCAGCTCCAGCGTCATCCGCCGGAGGGTGGCCGGCTCCTGCCGGACGGTGATGGCGTGTTCGTCCACCACGCAGTAAAGGCAGTCATAGTCTGACTGCAGAGTGACAAAATTCCGCATAGCGCCCAGATAATTGCCCAAGGTGATCCTTCCGCTGGGCTGGATTCCGCTGAAGATGACCTTTTTCCTCTGATTTTCCAATTGATTCACAACCTTTTCTCGCCCTTTGATACAGCTTCACACCGTTTCCGATATGCAACCGAAAACCGCTCCTGTCATGACGTCTCCTCTCATACTTCCATAGACTGCACCTTGAAGATTACTGGCCGCAGCCCATCGGTACAGCAGGTGAACTGAGGCGCCAGCGCTCCCCTCTGGCTGTTCTCTACAGCCCCTGCCTTGTTGGCCACCATTAGGACATCCTTCCAGATATCCGCCCAGGCCCAGTCGCAGAAGCCGGCAGGCTTACAGTCTGCGTCACCACCGGTCACCACAATAAATTCCTGCCCCTCCTCAAAGAACGGACAGTCGGGAATAAAGTCACTTGCCTCGGTGCCGGGGCGTTTCTGGCCGTATTCACGGGCCAAATCGTCCAGCTTCAGCTTGCGCATAACGGTGATTTTTGTTTTTTGTCCCAGAAAGCTGCCATTTCCCATATAGGGTGATCCCCTCTCATGTCTGTTTTATTTTCCTGATTATAGCGCATTTCCGTGGATAAATCAAGACCTGACTGATATCCGGCAGAAAAATGTTTCACAGAACGCAAAAAAGGCTGCCCTACGATTTTTGATCACTCTGGGACAGCTCCGGTACATCTTGTCATCTGGCTATTCCGGCATTATGGCGTCCTTGGAGCGCTTGCCCAGGATGGAATACTCCACCCACTCCCCCACATTGGTGGCGTGGTCATCGATTCGCTCCAGATATTTGGCCGTCATCAGCAGATCCAGCCAGTGTTCTCCGTTTTCCCCGTCTTCGGCAATGGCGGCGATTAAATCTTTCCTGATACGCCGGAACCAGCGATCCACCACATCGTCATAGGCGATGACCTCTCTGGCAGCTGCCAGGTCATGTGTCACAAAGGCCTCGATGCTTTGGGTCACCATTCCGACCGTCTCCCTGGCCATCTCCTGCAGGTGGTTGGAGACATTGTCCTCTCCGCCAGAGGTGCTGTGGGAAATGACAGCGATATCCGCCGCCTGATCTCCAATGCGCTCCAGGTCGGAGATCATCTTCATAGCGGCGGAGATCTCCCGTAAATCCGCAGCCACCGGTTGCTGCCGCAGCAGCAGTTTCACGCACAGAGATTCGATATCCCGCTCTTTTTTATCAATGCCTGCTTCCATCTCCTGCACTTGCTCCGACAATGCGGGTTCTCCCTCGGTGACTGCCCGCACAGCCAGGCTCACCGCCTGCTCACACATAGAACCCATCTCGGTGAGTTCTCGGTGCAGCATCCGGAGCTGCTCCTCATAAAATAAACGCATGGCGATTTTCCTCCTTATCCGAAACGGCCGGAGATATAATCTTCGGTTTGTTTGTTTTTTGGCATAGTAAAAATCTGTTCCGTCTCGCCATATTCGATCAGCTTCCCCAGCAGGAAAAAGGCAGTCCGATCTGAGATGCGCACCGCCTGCTGCATATTGTGGGTGACCATAATGACGGTGTAACTCTCCTTCAATTCCCCAATTAAATCCTCTATTTTGGAGGTGGAGATAGGATCCAGGGCACTGGTGGACTCATCCAACAGTAAGATGTCAGGCTCCACCGCCAGGGCGCGTGCGATGCATAGCCGCTGTTGCTGCCCTCCGGACAGTCCTAGGGCGGATTTCCTGAGCCTGTCCTTGACCTCATCCCAGATGGCCGCATTTTGCAGTGCCTTTTCCACAATGCCGTCCAACATGCTCCTGGCTCGGACGCCGTGGATACGGGGGCCATAGGCAATGTTGTCATAGATACTCATAGGGAAGGGATTCGCTTTTTGAAACACCATGCCGATCTCCTTGCGCAGCCAGGTGACATCGGTATCCTGGGCATAAAGATCTGTGCCGTTGTAGCTGACCTGCCCCTCCACTCGGACGCCCTCCACCAGGTCGTTCATCCGGTTCAGTGTCTTGAGAAAGGTGGATTTCCCGCAGCCCGATGGCCCGATGAGGGCGGTGACCTGGTGCGCCGGGATCTCCATATTAATGGAGAACAGAGCCTGGTGGTCACCATACCAGAGGTTTAACGCTTTTGTCTCTATGATTGCAGACATCATTAAGACCCCTTTCGTTTTGCTTTTCCGGCAGCCAGACTGGCCGCAAAGTTTATCAGGAAAGTCAGTCCCAGCAGAATGACGGCTATGGCAAAGGCCACACCTGTCTCTCCTCGTTCGCTGGCATAGACATATAGGGCCACCGTCATAGTCGCGCCGGAACTGCTCAGAGCAGTGCAGAAATCCGTCAGAGCCATGCCGTACCCGGCGGTGAACAGCAGAGCGGCGGACTCCCCTACAATACGGCCGACAGCCAGAATGCAGCCGGTGACGATGCCATCCACAGCATTGGGCAGCACCACAGTACGCACCATGTGCCACTTGCCGCTGCCCAGAGCCAGCGCCCCCTCTCGGTAGGATTGGGGGACGGTTTTCAGGCTCTCACGGGTGTTGCTGATGATGGTTGGCAAAATCATCACCACCAGGGTCAGTCCCCCGGCTAGAATGCCCTCCTTCAGTCCCAAAATCTGGAGAAAGAACAGCATTCCTACCAGACCGAACAGGATGGAGGGTATACCTGTCAGAGTATCTGTGGCGAAACCGATGATCCGCACCAGCCGCAGATTGGCGGCATATTCTGTTAGGTAAATAGCGGCGCATATGCCCAGTGGCGTGGCGATAACCATGGCAACCAGGATAATGTATAGGGTGTTTAACAGATTGGGCAGAATGCCAATGGTACCTTTCAGATAGCTGGGCTGGGTGGAAAGCAGCTTCCAGTTAAGATTCGGCAGCCCTCGCAGAAGAATATAGACAATCAGGGAAATTATTAAGGCACAGGTCAATCCCGCGCATAGGTACATACAGCCCCGCAAAGCCAGATTTTTAGCCTTACGTCCCGAAAATCTCCCCTGCTTCATAGCGGATTCTCCTCCTTTTTCACCACCAGATTCAAAAAGGCATTGATGAGCATGATGAACAGAAACAGTACCAATCCCACAGAAAACAGTGCCTGGCGTCGCAGGGTACCATAGGGAGCGTAACTCATCTCACTTGCAATGGCGGTAGTGAGAAAGCGCACAGGGCGAAAAATCCCCGGCATATTGACCACATTGCCGGAAACCATGATGATGGCCATCGCCTCCCCCATAGCCCGTCCAATACCCTGCACCACCGCAGTAACCACGCCACTCCGGGCCGCGTGGAGAGAAACGTGAAAATATGTCTCCGTCTCCGTGGCTCCCAAAGCCAGGGAAGCCTGCTCATATTCCTCAGGTACTGCATTCAAGGCTGTAACGGAGACATTGACGATGTATGGCAATATCATCACCGTCAGCACCAGGATGGCAGCCAACAGGCAGGCCCCGGAGGACAGATGGAACAGCTTCTGGATGCCAGGCACCAGCACCGCCATACCCACCAGACCATAGACCACGCTGGGAATATCCGCCAGCAGTTCGACAGCGGTATGTATTACCTGGGAAATTTTGGGCGATGCAGCTTTAGATAGAAATACTGCGGTGAGAATTCCCAAAGGAACTCCAAGTACCACCGCCCCGGCGGTGCCGTAGACACTGGTAAGAATAATGGACAGGATGCCAAACTCTCCGGTGCCTGCCGACCACTTCGTTCCCAGCAGGAATCGGGCAGGGCCGATTTCCATGATGGCAGGCAGACCAGAGAGAATTAGATAAAGGCTGATGAGCAGTACAATGCCCACTGAAAGGATCCCACACAGCAGGAAGAAGATATGTACCCCCAATTCCAGGGATTTTGCCTTCGACTTCATATCCAAACCTCCTCATTTTCAAGCCAAGGCCTCTGCATTTTGCAGAGGCCTTGCGTTTGGGACAACTCAGGCCACGGGAACCGCCCCAGCATTGCGGATCAGCTCCGCCGCCGCTTCGGAGCGGGCAAAGTCATAGAAGGCCTGCGCTTGCTGACTCAGTTCGGCGCCCTCCCTAACGATCAGATTGAAGGGACGTTGAATGGCGTAGCTGCCGTCCAGGATGGTGGCCTCGCTACAAGCAACACCGCCCACAGTGACGGATTTTACAGTGTCCTTGCCTTCCACGGCAGAGAGGGATGCATAGCCGATGGCATTGGCACTGGCGCCTACCGCCTCGATGACCGCACCGGTGGAGGTCAGCTCCTGGGCCAGTATACAGATATCCTCGGTCCCGGTGACGCTCTCAAAGCCGTCCCGAGTTCCAGATCCGTCTTCTCGGCCGATACAGGCAATCTCCAGATCCTCACCCCCCAGTTCACTCCAGTTCACAATCTCGCCCGTGAAAATTGCGGCGATCTGCTCCACTGTCAGATCTTCCACACCGTTGCCCGCATTGACAATGACGGCGATGCCATCCAAAGCCACCGGAGTGGCTACAAGACCAGTCTCGCTTTCTTTCAGATCACGGGAAGCCAGGCCGATATCGCAGGTTCCGTTGGAAACCGCTTCAATGCCGGCGCCAGATCCAGTAGCACTATAAGTAAAGGTGACATCGGGATGATCCAGCATGAACTGCTCTCCCAGAGCGCCAATGACATTCTCCATGGAGGTGGAACCGTTAGTGGTGACTGTTCCAGAAAGTGCTGTCTCCTCTTCACTTCCTTCCTGGCTAACCCCAGAATCACCGCGCTCATCAGTGGTCTGGCTGAACTGACTGTCGCTGTCATTGGCGCCCTGACTGCTGTCGCAGGCGGCTAAGCTCAAGGCCAGCACCATTGTCAAGAACAGGCAAAAAAGTTTTTTCTTCATTTCACTTACCTCATTTCACATATTTGATATTACCTTGCGGTACGGTATCTATGATACAGCCTTTTTTGTAAAAACCGATATCCCCTTCCTGTTAAATCTGTGTAAATCGCGGCCTGACCTGTCATAGTGTGCCTGCCTCGATAAAGCTGTCATCCCCGGCCATCGTCAAGCATAGAATAGTCGGTAACGACTTTTTTCAGGAGGACTGGCGATATGGAAGAGCAGAACACGACTTTGGTCACCTGGCCCTGCCCCCCTCAAGGGGATGTAGACGATTTTATTTTCGCCTTTGAGGAACCGTTTTCGGCCAGCGAACGTTGAGGAAAGACCTGACAGGCTGACTGCGACCCGGCAGAATTTGGAGGATAACATTTAAGGGTAGAATGTAAAATAATAAATTGTCTATTTCACATTCTACCGAGCGAGGAGTGACCTTACCTATGACAACTGGCACTGCTGCTGTGTGCTGGTCTGGCGGCAACCGGTGGGCAGTTTGGCATTACCGAGTCTTATGCTTACGCCCCCCGGTCGGGAGGTTTCAGTCTACGACTGCTCCCAGGTAATTTTTGCAGCCCTGCTCAGCTGGCTTATGTTAGGAGAGCTATCAGACCGGTAGAGCATTTTGGGATATGTGATTATCCTGCTGGCGGCAGTCATCACAGCACTCCCAGCTCCACAAACATACTGATCCAGAAGCGAAAAGTCCGTAGGATCATAAAGACTCTACGGACTTTTCACTATTATATTGCACATATCCCAATGCAAAAACAGATTGGATTCTCCTTCATCGCTTTATATGGAAAGCATCAATCCTAATCCGGCCGCATCAGCACCTGTCACTCTAGGCCTCTATTTGAGCTGCTTACAACAGCACCTGCCCCGGCCCCGGCAAATTCATCTCCCGCTTCCGCTGAGAAGAGACTTGCAGTTTCTCCCGCAGGGCGTCAACATCACCCTGCTCCAGCACCTTCCGATAGGCACGGATATTCTGCTCCAGTCGCTCCAGCACCCGGGACAGGGCCGGGGCATTCATGGAGAATAGCTCTGTCCATAGGGGGACATCCAACGCGGCCACCCTGGTGCAGTCCCGGAAGGAGCCACCTTCAAAGCCACGGCAGCGGAAAAGCTCCGGATCGTCGCAGACGGCCAGGGCAATGATGTGCATCATCTGGCTGGTGTAGGCAATTATACTGTCATGTTCCTCAGGATCGGTCCGCACCAGATCCCGACAGCCAATATAGTCCGCCATGCGCCTCAGCAGCTCCAAATGGACGGGGCTGCTCTCCTTCCGGGGTGTCACGATAAAGTGGGACTGCTGGAAAAGGGTTGAAAAGGAATTTTCAATGCCGGAGAATTCTGTTCCCGCCATAGGATGGCAGCCGATAAAATCCACATTGTCTGGCAGTACCTCTGCCGCCTTCATAATAGCAGTCTTGATGCCGGAAACATCACACACCAGGCTCCCGGCCCTGAAGCTCTCCCGGTACTCCTGTAGAAAGTCCACGATGCCAGCAGGACTCATACACAAAAAGGTGACATCTGCCTGCGGTAACACCTGGGACGGATCCATAGTGACCTGGTCACAGATATCATGGACCATAGCATATTCCGCCGTTTTCTGCCGCCGGACTATGCCCACCACACTCCAACCGGGGAAACCCCTGAGGGCAGCGGCCAGGGAGCCACCAATGAGTCCCAGGCCCACCACGGCAACAATCCTAGGTGTCTCCGGCTGAATGGGCCGGTTCTTGGGCAGGGATATCCGAACCACATTATCTACGCCTGGCATATGAGAAATACGGGTACTATCTACCCGGCTGGCGTCACCCTCCGCTCCCAGGATGGTAGTTTCCGTTCCCCGAGATATCATTACGTTGACGCCGCCCTCCTCCATAACACGGATGACGTGTTCCAATTCTTTGGGGCTATGCCCCGGCTTCATCACAACAATCATTGAAAACGCTCCTTATTTTCGGGCTTCGCCTGATTTGCAGACATACTTTAACACATTCCTGTATAAAAGTCAAGACTCTTGCAGACTTTCCACCTGTACTGGCCTACCCTGGCTAGACAATCTCAAAAACGCAAAAAACGAGCAGACACATGGTGTTTTCACGCGTCTGCCCTTTTTTACTATATTTTGTGAACTCTTGAGTTTCTCTTGCCCACCAGGGTGGCAGTACCGCAGTCCAGGAGTACAGAATCACAATCCGATCCACACAAGGCAATCTATTCATCATGGATTCTGCCCGATACCACGGCCTCAAACTGGGTGGCAAACTCCGCCACCGCCGGATTTCCCTCATCCTCGCGCCAGCAGCACAACAGCTCCTCATTTTGCTTAAGAGGATACCGCAGAAAGCGACTGCTATGGGTCATCTGGCTGAGCATGGTGGAAACCAGCACCCCCTGTCCCAGCTCTGTAGCAAGATAGGCAGACTCCAAATTTGGCGAGATAATGATTTTACTGGAATCGAAGCCCAACTCGCGGCACCGTTTTCTGGCTCTGGCCCGGCTTTCGGCAAGGCTCTCTTGGGCGGTGGCAGCTTTGATGAATGGTTCTCGCTTGAAATCCTCTGCTGTGGCGTCTGGTGTCGCTTTCGGATTATCCACAGAAACCAGCAATACCATGGGAGTTTCCATCACCTTCAGCCGCCGAATGCCGTGGCCTGTTGGGAGGAATTCCCGATAGGTGATGATTAGATCCAGCTGACCAGAAGAAAGGCGCCTATTCAACTCGTCGGGCGGCCGCTTTTCACCGGAAAACTGCAGATTGGGATATTCCTTCTTCAGCTGGCTTAACACCTGCGCCATCTGGCCGGACAACTCCAACCATTCCATGTATCCCACAGTGAGCCTTCTGGGGTGGATTTCCAACGCTTGAATCTCCTCTCCGGTTCGCCGGAATTCATCGGAAAAACGTTGAAACAGCCTCGCGTAGATACTGCCGGCCTCGGTAAGTTTTACATAATGGCGGGTGCGGATAAACAGGGATACACCCAGATCACCCTCCAGCTTGGCAATATATTTGCTGACGCCCTGTTGTGTGATATAGAGCTGTTTGGCAGAATCCGTAAAACTCAACGTCTTGCTGAGACTCAAAAAGCATCGGACAGACATTTCGTTTATCATCTTTCACCACCATCTTCCTTTCCGCTGCTCTGTCACTCATTCACTTGTACTTCGGCATTCACATATTCCATGGGTCGTCATCAGTTCTCTGTTCCCGAAGCGGAGGAGGCGGCGCAGCCGTCCGAAGAATATCATAGTAGCCCGCCCTAGTTAGCCCCATATAGGGCAGCAGCAAAAGACAGCAGATAGAATCCAATACAAGGAAGCCCGGCATACCCAGCAGTGAATAGCCCAAATTCGCGAGAACAGATTCCAATAGCACCCATCCAAAGAAGGAAAGATCCAGCGCGAACAACTCCGCCTTGTGCCCCCGCATTAGTTTCTTGCTCTGGCGGATGGCCTGGAGAGGAGACAGCTCCGGATCATCTAAAATTAGATAAATGGCCTGACGATAGCTGTACGCCGCAACAAGGCCTGGTATAATCAACAGAATTGACCATAGGGATACAAAGATCAGCTGCAAGATTTCTGTGAGAATAATCTTGGTAGTAATCTGGAAGGGCCGGAACAACTCCCCTGCCCCTGCCTGTCCCTTCCGCCGAAGAGTCAGGCAGTACAGCGCATAGCCGAAATCCATCACGGTGGAGAAGAAATACATAACCAGTGCGAGGAACAGGCCCACTGAGGCGGCAGCACCCAGAAAGCTGTCCCGCACCAGCTGATTCAGAACGACGATACTGATCTCCTGTCCTTTCTCCAACGCAGCAAGCATCAGATCCTCATATCCCGTCAGGAAGGTATTGGCAGGGTTTGGGAAAAATATCTCAAGTATATTTGGCAGCCAAACAGTCAAGAGAATATAAATTGACGTTATTACGAGGATGGAATTAAAGCTCTGCCGCATACAGTCCTTGGATTGACGCTTTAGAATTGGACGACTGATACCCATAACAGTTCCCTCCAGAGCAGTTGTATTTTTTTAATTATATCACATGAGATTTAAAATGGCAAGGATGGCAAACACCAGACTATAGCATTGCTGCTTTTGATAAAACAGGGATGCAGAAATAGGGCGCGAAAAGTGTATGGGGGTCAAGAACAAAAAAGCCAATACCAGTACCTGAAAGAACCGCTTCCATAGTGGTGTGGAATCACTAAAGAGACAGGCAGAAAGGTACTGAAAATGGCTCGGCAACAGTATATCAAACATCCAGTTCTCACCGTTTCATGCTACACGACCGGTTCCAGGCGGATTTCTGTGATCCCGCTTCCGGTAACAAAAGAGGCAATGTGGAAAACAAAGTGGACCACAGCCGCTGAAATGCGTTTGTGCCAATGCCCATATATCCCGATAGACTTGTCTTCTTCGGGCGGTAAGGTAAGACACGGCAGATAGTGTTCGCCTTGCAGTTCGTGCAAAGGCCGTTACTTTCATCACAAATTCCTTTTGTTATCGCCCAGAAAGGCTTCGAGAAGGAAAATTCTCGCAAAAGCACAGAATGCCATTACTCTCAATACGCGCAGAATATGTGAGGCCCGACGCCTCAAATAATACACAACTATTGCATCCGTTTATATTTCTTCTGCCAGCTCCAATGCCAGCAAATCAATTTGATTGAGGCAGTCCTCCGTCAAGGCGGCATGAATGGTTATACTATTATCTGTGAAGGTAATATCCTTTGCACTCTCCAGCATGGCCCGGAGCCGCTTGCCCGCCGTAGGCACCCAAGCGCCATTTTCCATAATTGCCACGCGGCGATGCTGGAAATTCCTCTCCGTGAGCCAATGGACAAAACGCTCCATGGCAGGAAAGACTCCACCGTTGTAGGTGGTAGTGGCCAGCACCAGGGTGTCATATTGAAAAGCGGCAGACACAGCATAGGATATGTCGGTGCGGGTCAAATCAATCAGGACAACAGCTGTGCCTCTTTCTGTCAGCTTTTCCGCCAGCCGTTCCGCTGCCTGCCGGGTATTTCCATAGACGGTGGAATAGCAGATGGCCACTCCCCTACTGTCCGGTCGGTAAGCGGACCAGCTGTCATACAGACCTACATAACGGGACAAATCTTCTGTCAGTACAGGACCGTGAAGGGGGCAGATGCGGGTGATATCCAACCTTGCCACCTTTTTCAGCAGAGCCTGCACCTGAACGCCGAACTTGCCTACAATGCCAAAATAATATCGCCTGGCTTCATCTGTCCAGTCCTCATCCTCATTTGTCCATGCGCCAAATTTGCCAAAGGCGTCTGCGGAAAACAGTGTACGGCTGGTAGCCTCATAGGACATCATCACCTCTGGCCAGTGTACCATAGGTGCCATCAAAAAGGTGAGACTGTGCCGTCCTAGGGAGAGCCTTTCCCCCTCCTTGACAACTAGCTTGTTATGGATCTCCAGCTCAGGGAAGAATTTGCCAATCATGGGAAATGTCTTGGCGTTTCCCACCACTATGACTTCTGGATATTTCTCCATAAAGTCCCGGAGTGATGCCGAGTGATCCGGCTCCATGTGATGAACGATCAGGTAATCCGGCAGTCTGCCGTCCAAAATATCCTCCAGCTCCGCCAGCCATTCCCCTGTCTTGCTTCTGTCCATGGTGTCCAAAACGGCAATTTTTTCGTCCAGCAAAGCATAGGAATTATACGCCATCCCATCGGCAACGGGGTACATCCCCTCAAAGAGGTCAAGCTCCCGGTCATTCTGGCCGATATACATCAGATCTTCAGCAATCTTCCTTGCCATATTACATTCACTCCCACTTGATTTCTGTGACTGTATAGCCCGTTTCCCGAACTGACCGGCGGAGGAGCATCTCATCGGGCATCTCCTTGCATCGGAGGAAGGCCAGCTTGGTGCTGTAATCCACCTTGGCCCAGACATTCTCCAGTTGGTTCAGAGCATTCTCCACTCGGCGGGCGCAGTTGCCGCAGGTCATGCCGTCAATGGTCAGCACCACAGCATAGGGATAATGGCGCTTGTCCCTGTCACCTACCCTGACCTTTTTCTCCGCCGCATCATGCTCACCACAGCAGCCACTGCCACGGGTCAGCTTTTTGACAAAGCTCCACACGCCGAGGATAACCAGGAGGCCCAGGATCACGCCGATGATGATACTGGTATTCATCGCAAACCCCTCCTTTTTTCTTATTCACTTCCATCTCGGGCCTTCAGTTCCCCGATGATCTGTTCCAGCCAACCGCGAACAAGGCCGACTTCCTCAGATGTCATAGCAGCTGCGTCATAGTGGAAACAGCAGCAGTCGGTGACGCATTCGCTGCTCATTCGAACCAACAGCCCATCCTTGCGGAAAGAGCCATCCACACACATACTGTCTACGCCAAAGGATGCCTCCTCCGGCACCAACAACTCCTTCACCAGATCAAACAGCCGGTAGAAGTCCTCCTCCCCGCTATAGCCGTTCAGGGAGAGCAGTACACTGCCATTTTTCAGCGGGATCTCCTCCGCCCAATCTGCCAGCATTTGCCTCACGTCCTTCCAATATTTGTGAATCCAATTTGTGTGATTCCATTAACTGCCCAGGCATTTGTTTTTGTGTAAGTCTACCGTCGCGCCGCTTTGCGGCTTGTACTCGGCAAGCGTTCATATTATACCACATTCTTCCCTCTGAGAAAAGGGTACGGAGAAAATTTTGCAGAAATCCATTGCCTGAATCCGCCCCTTGTAGTATAATGTAAAAAGTGAAGCACAACAGGACACAAGAGAAAAGGAGCAACCGCTGTGAAGCTGATTACCTTTGCAATTCCTTGCTACAATTCTGCAGCCTATATGTCCCACTGCATTGACTCTATTCTGGAGGGTGCTGCAGGAGAGGACTTTGAAATCATTCTGGTGGATGATGGATCCACCGATGACACCGCCGCCATTGCCGACCGCTATGCCGCAGAGTATCCTGGTATCATCCGAGCCATTCACCAGCCTAACGGCGGACACGGAGAGGGCGTGAATCAGGGTATCCGGAACGCTCAGGGCCTGTATTATAAGGTCGTGGACTCCGATGACTGGCTGGATGTGGAAGCCCTGAAAGGGGTTTTGACCCGGATGCGCGGCCTGATGGAAGAGGGCCGGGAGATTGACCTGTTCATCTGCAACTATGTCTATGAACACGTAGAGGATGACACCCGTCACGCTGTTCACTATAGCCGGGTCTTCCCCAAGGACAGACCCTTTAGCTGGGATGAGATGGGGCGTTGGAAGCCCTCCCAGTACCTGCTGATGCACTCTGTCATCTATCGCACCCAGCTTCTGCGGGACTGCGGTCTGGAATTGCCCCGCCACACCTTCTATGTGGATAACATCTTCGTCTATCAGCCTCTTCCCCTGGTGAAGTCCATCTACTATATGGATGTAGATCTATATCGCTATTTCATCGGCCGGGCCGACCAGAGCGTCAACGAGCAGGTGATGGTGAAGCGGGTAGATCAGCAGCTGCGGGTAACCCGCATCATGATGAAGTCCCCTAACCTGGAACAGGTGGCGGAATCACAGCCCCGGCTGGCCAAATACATGAAGCGTTATCTCTCCATGATGCTGTTGATCTCCTCCATCTTCCTGCTGATTTCAGGCACGGAAGAAAACCGCAAAAAGCGTGACGCCCTATGGGACGAGCTGAAAGCGCAGGACTATAATCTCTACCGCAAGATGCGTTACCGCTCCCTCTCCCTGGTAGGGGCCATCCGGAACCGGGCTTGCAGCCGGGTAACAGTGGGGCTCTATCGGGTGGCCCGGAAAATTTACAAATTCAATTGAGGGACGCCTGCATCAGGCTGCGAGATAACCGACAGGCAAAAGGCGCCAGCCCGTGACCACATATGGGTCACGGGCTGGCGCCTTCACTGTCTTCTAAGATCAGGTTGACGAGTCAGCCGGTCAGAATCGCTCCCACGGAAAGAACAGGTGCCGCAGCAGAATGGCCGACTCATCGGTAAAGCCCGCTATCTCACCGATAGAACGTGCAGCCTCCACAAAGCTGGAGAAGATGAGGAACACCACCGCGCAGATCATGGCAAAGAGAAAAACCATGGCTCCCACGCCAAGACAACGCCAGAACATCTTCCACCTCCCTGCCTGCGCGCCCATCACGCCACCAGTCACCAGCCCTACCAGCAGTGCCAGCACACCCAGCCAAAAGGTCACAGCAAAGGCGATGCAGACAACAGAGGCATAGCCAAAAGCCCCCCCAAGCATCAGTCCCCCCAGCACAAGAATACTGATATAAATCAGGAACAGCCCTATCATGCTCAACATAATCCCTCGCTCCTTTTTTCTCTGAGCTTGTCACCCTTTTCTGGAACTCTCCGGCATTACCTGCGGCGCCTTCCGCCCCGGTAATTCTGGACGGGACGGGACGCCCCGGAACGTCGGCGGCGTTTTTTTCTCCGGTGAAGCGCTGTCAAAAGGATAATGAGGATCAGCAGCAGCACCACAGCAGCAATGATCAAAACCTGTGTGCGGGTATCGGACAGGATAGAGATGACTCTTTCCTTGGTTGCAAGGAACTCCGATCGTTCCACGCTGTTGAGAGCAACCAGGTTCACTGTGCCGTATTCCTCGTCATCCAGCATCAGAGTAAGGGTCCCCAGCACATCCCCCTCCTCTACTGGTGCCTCCACCGACTCCGGCAGATCAATGACCCATCGGAACATATCCGCCGTTACATCATTGGGCAGCTGGGCTTCCAGGGTGCCGTCCGCCACCACCGCAACATAGTCTGTCTCGCTGGACATCGTGACCTCTACCTCTCTAACCGGGTTGCTGGTATCTAGAATGGTCTGATAGGAGAAGTTTTCAAAGCCCCACTCAAAGAGTCGGATACTTTCGGAGAACTGATTGCGGTCTACGATGGCGCCGTTGTCATCATATTCGAGTTCTGCTCCCATGACCACGCACAGCAGGGTCTGGCCGTCCTTCTCGGCGGCGGAAACCAGGCAGTAGCCCGCTTCGCTGGTGGATCCGGTCTTGATGCCGATGGCGTAGCTGTAATAATAGCCACTAACGCGATAGTTGGACAGCAGACCATTGGTGCTGTAGAAGTGGCGGCTGTCGGACATATTAGTAGCCTCAACCGTATAATCCGCAGTGGCTACAATGGTGCGGAAGGTGCTGTTTTCCATGGCTTTTGCGGCAATTATGGCCATATCCCGGGCAGTGGTATAGTGGTTATCGTCATGCAGCCCATGGGCATTGACAAAATGGGTGTTGGTGCAGCCCAACTCTGCCGCCCGGCTGTTCATCTCCCCCACAAAGGCTTCGACGGAGCCGCTGACCGCCACGGCCAGCACATTGGCCGCTTCGCAGGCAGAGGCCACCATCAGACAGTACAGCAGATCCCTGACCGATATCTGCTCACCAATCTGTATGTTCTGATTGCTGCTGTCCCAGGATATTCCATCCCATGTGGTGGAAGGAGCCGTAATCTTCTCATCCAAAGACAGCTTTCCGGCATCCACTGCCTCCAGCACCAGCAGGGCGGTCATGATCTTGGTGGTGCTGGCAGGGTACAGCACCTTGTCGGCGTCCTGTTCATACATCACATAGCCGCTGTCCAAATCCATCAGCAGGGCGGCATTAGCGTCTACCTCCATGTTATCTACGATGTCTGAGACGGAAGCCCAGGCGGTTTGGTTCATCAGGGATATCATCACGGCAAGCAGCATCACCAGAGAGATTACGCGATTTTTTTTCATAATACAGCTCCCCAAATGTGGCACAATGTGTTATAATTTATAGTAAGGTGGGAATATAGTCCCAGCCTGACACTTTCATTATATCAAACATATCAATCTCGTGCAATGGGGAGGGCGCGGAAAATTGCGGAAATTCTGTAAAGAAAATTGGGCTACCTGCCTCTTAATTTTGCTGACCGCTCTCTTTGTCTGCGTCACCCTTTGCTACTTTTATCTGCAGCGGAATTCCCAGGCCGAAATTGCCGCCGTGGAGACGGAACGGGGCTCCTCCTCCCTTCCCACTGACCAGGATGAAGCGGGCGCTGATGGTGCCAGCAATAGTGCCGGAACAGATATGTTAGATGAGAGCGCGGAGGCCGTCGGCAACGAGGGGTTCTCAGAGGAAGAATCAGATTCAGCGGGTGGGGCTGCCCATAAGAAGATCAATATTAACACCGCGTCTGAGGAAGATCTTCAAACTCTCTCCGGCATTGGCCCGGCCAAGGCAGCGGCTATTGTTGAATACCGGGAAGCCCACGGCGGCTTTCAGAGCCTGGAAGAACTGCTGAACGTAGAAGGTATCGGGGAATACACCCTGTCCCTAATCGTTACGGAAATTACATTGGAATAAAAAAGCGAGGAACAAATGATGAAAATTCTAGTGGCAGACGATGAGCGGCTGCTGGTGAAAGGTATCCAGTTTAATCTGGAGCATGAGGGGTATGAGGTGGTCACCGCCAGCGATGGCGAGCAGGCGGTGACCCAAGCCAGAGAGGGAAATGTTGACCTGATTATTCTGGATCTGATGATGCCGCAGCTGGACGGCTATCAGGCCTGCACCCAGATCCGGGAGTTTTCCAATGTACCCATCATCATGCTCACGGCCCGGAGCGAGGATATGGACAAGCTGATGGGCTTTGACTGCGGTGCGGACGATTATATGACCAAGCCTTTCAATATTTTGGAGCTGAAGGCCCGCATCAAAGCTCTGCTCCGCCGGACCTCCGCAAGGGAAAACCCCCAAAAAGCTGTCCGGCTTACCGTTCGAGAACTGGAGCTGGATCTGGAGCGGCGGTTGGCCGTCCGGGACGGAAAGCCCACAGAGCTGACAGCCCGGGAGTTTGACCTGCTTGAACTGCTGATGCGCAATCCCGACCGGGTATACAGCCGGGAGAGCCTGCTGGATCTGGTCTGGGGCTATGAATATCAGGGGGACTATCGCACGGTGGATGTCCATATCCGGCGGCTGCGGGAAAAGCTGGAGCCAAATCCCGCAGCTCCCGTCTATCTCATGACCAAATGGGGTGTTGGCTACTACCTGAAGGGGTAAAGCTGGACCGGTACAGCAAGCGGCGCGGCCTCTCACAGGCTGCGCCGCTTTTTACTCATCTCACCAATCCAGCCACCAGGGCCCGCATCTCATCCTGAGAGCGCACCGCCCGCGCCCTACAGATAATCTCCTGCTGTCCTGCCGGAGTCATTCCGGAAAAGACGTTCATTGCCGGAATGTTGTCCCCCAACGCCATGGCAAGGCCGATAGGCAGTGTACTTATGGGATGGTCAATTTTTCCGTTCACAGTGCTTTCCTCCTCTGATCGGATGCGGATAGCTTCTGCCGAACAGGGCAGGATTATGCTTCTCCGCACCAATCCTGCCCGACCGAACTGTCCGGTCTATAAAATCATTGCCCGCGATATCCATGGCCAACTGCAGTGAGGGATTGTACCTTCCTTTTTGAATGTCCAGCCCTTATTCCCGCTCCGACAGCGGAACGAAGGGCTGAACTGGAGCTACGGCCTTATAGGCCGGGCGGATGATCTTATTGTTGCCGGTGTAGACCTCCTCCAAACGGTGTGCGCACCAGCCCACCATCCGGGCAATCGCAAAGAGAGGGGTATACAGCTCCTCCGGGATATTCAGCATTTGATAGACGAAGCCAGAATAGAGGTCTACATTGGCGCAGATAATCTTCCGCTTGCCGGTGGCTTGATAGAACACCTCGGGCGTAAGCCGCTCCACCGCTTCAATTAAATCCAGTCGATCTGCCATTCCTTTTTTGACAGCAAGGCTTCGGGCAAACCGCTTCAGAATTTTAGCCCGAGGGTCGGAGAGGGTATAGATAGCGTGGCCCATACCATAAATGAGGCCGGAACCGTCTCCCAGTTCCCTGCGAAGGATTTTTTCCAATACAGCTGCAATCTCGTCATCATCCTTCCAGTCCGAGACGTTGTCCCCGATGACATCAATCATCTGCTTGGACTTGACATTGGCTCCGCCATGGCGCAGGCCCTTCAGCGATCCCACAGCCGCTGAAATGGCAGAAAAAATATCCGTGTGGGCCGAGGACATAACCCGGCAGGTGAAGGCGGAGTTATTACCGCCACCATGCTCGGCATGGAGTACCAGGCACAGATCCAGCAGTCGGGCCTCCTCGGGGGTAAACTGATTATCATGACGCACGGCGTAGAGGAAGTTCTCCGATAGGGACATCCCCTCCTGAGAGTGATGCAAATAGAGCGAATCGCCGTCAAAATAGCATCGCTTAGCTGCATAGGCATGGGCCACAATCATAGGGCACCGGGCAATTAGGCTCACCGCAATTCGAAGTTCATTCTCCAATGTCATAGTTTCCGGGTCTGGGTCATAGGAATAGAGTGTAAGAATTGCCCGGGCCAGCTTGTTCATGACGTTGGCGCTGGGGGCCTTCAGAATCATATCCTCAGTGAACATAGGGGGCAGAGGGCGGCAGTCCTCCAGCGTCTGGCAGAAGCTGGAGAGCTGATCCTGATTGGGCAGGGAGCCAGTGAGCAGCAGATAGCACGTCTCCTCAAAGCCAAACCGGCGTTCTGTGACAAAGCCCCGGATCAGATCTTCGATATTGATGCCCTGATAGATAAGCCGTCCACTGGCGGGGCGCTTCTCGCCGTCCTCCACATAGTAGCCCTGGACAGAACCCACCTGGGTCAAGCCTACCATAACGCCAGTGCCATCTGCTTTTCGCAGCCCCCGTTTGATGTCTCCCTTGCGATAGAGTTCAGGGTCGATGGTGTCCCGCTGCCGGAAAGCGTGTTCCAGTTCTCCGATGACTTGGGCGGTCTGAGGGGTCATATCTGTGTTCATGCTGCATCATCGCCTTTTCTTTTTGCTCATTAATAACAGAAATCCGCAACATCCATTCACTGGTCTTGCGGAATCAGGGAGCCAATCAGCTATTTAGTATGCGCCAGAGCCTGTACCGAAGTATGAGCAACTTAATTGTAACACATTCCCTTCTAACTGTCAAATGAATAAGGTGTGAATAATCTGTTATTTGAATTTTGCGAATTACAATCTTGCAAATGTGCAAAAGAATTGAGGTGAAACCATATGCGGCAGACACTGACCGCCGGAGCGCTGATGCTGGTTCTGGCGCTGATAATTCCCTGGCTCCTGGTAGGGGGACAGGACAGCTACGCCCGGGAATCAGAATCGGAGCAGATGCCCACAGAAGCAGAGGATGATGGCAAGGTGGCAGATCCATCGTCAGGCTCAAAACCGGAGATGCTGGAGGAAGAGACGGTCCTTCCCTCCTGCGATGCTGAAGTGACCCTCAAGGTGCTGATCGACGGAGAACTTGTGGAAAAGGCACTGGATGACTACCTGTGGGAGGTGGCGGCGGCAGAGATGCCCGCATCCTTCGCATTGGAGGCTCTAAAGGCTCAGGTGTCCGCTGCCCGTACATACACCCTCTATCGCATGGCAAATCCCAATTCCGCCCATCCCAATGCCGATATATGTACCGACTCTGGCTGCTGTCAGGCATGGATTAGCCGGGAGGCCCGGCTGGAGAGTTGGGGAAGCAGTGCGTCAAAATATGAGGAAAAGCTCACCCAGGCAGTGTCCTCCACTGATGGTATGGCCATCTACTATGATAGTGAACCGATTCTGGCAGTCTTTCACGCCTCATCCGCAGGCTATACTAAATCTGCAGAGGAGGTCTGGGGTTCTGCGGTTCCTTATCTGGTGGAGGTGGAGAGCCCCGAGGGAGCTGAGGTTCCCAACTACTACAGCACTGTCACCCTGAGCCTCTCTGCTTTTCGGGAAGCCTTTTTATCCGCATATCCCGATGCCAGCCTGGAAGATGATGCCTCCACCTGGCTGGGGGAGACAGTATATGATGACTGCGGCGCACTGTATTCCATCACCATCGGTGGCGTCAACGTTCGGGCTACCCAACTGCGCACCCTTTTTAACTTACGCTCCGCCTCCTTTGAGCTGAGACTTGGTGATGAATCCGCCACTTTTTATGTCACTGGCTATGGCCACGGGGTCGGCATGAGCCAGTATGGGGCCAACGCCTTGGCGGCCCAGGGGAAAACTTATGTGGAAATTCTGGAGTGGTATTATCCGGGGGCTGCAGTGTTGGAGATGGGGTGAAGAAAACGGAGAGAGTACCCTGCCCGGAAGCAGGCCCGAATAGATATGGGGACGGGCTTCAATTTCCGCCGGCTCTCTGGACGGACATGACACCGGAGATACCCCCCAGCTTGCGGATGACAGCGTCCACCTCACCAACGTGATGCACCTGCACCAGGGCAGTGACCACAGCAAAACCATCCGGTGCGCCTTTAGCGGACAGGGAATCCACCTGCACCTTGGCGGCAGACAGGGTGGCGGCAATGTCCAGAAAGAGCTTATCCCGGTTTTTGGCGGAGATCTCCAGGGAGATGGGATAGTTTTCCTGCTTGCTCTGGCCCCAGGAGACGGTAATCCACCGCCCCCGTTCGGCAGGGCTTTTCATGCCGGCAACAGCATTGGCGCAGCTCTGCCGGTGGACAGAGATACCATGCCCCTTGGTGATGAATCCGATAACCGGATCACCGGGAACCGGGGTGCAACACTTGGCAAATTTAACCAGGCAGTTGTCCAGGCCCTCCACAATAATGCCGGTATCGGAGTGGGTCTCCGCTTTCCGGGCCGCCATGCCGGTGGCCACATGAAGCTCCTCAGTATCTTGAATCATCTGCTGCTGGGCAGCCTGCTCCCGCTTCTCCCGATCCAGCCGCTTCAGCTCATCTCTGGCCCGAACCGCCAGCTTAGAGGCCATTGCGCCGCCGTAGCCTATGGCAGCATACATATCGTCCAAGCTGCCGTACTTCGCCTTTTTCAGGATAGCGGGCAGCACATCCTCCGCCGTGACGGCAGAGAGGGTCAAGCCTTGCCGCTTGATCTCTGACTCGAACGCCGACCGACCGGTGGCGATGTTTTCCTCCCGCTTTTCTCGCTTGAACCACTGGCGGATTTTATTCCGTGCCTCGTTGCTCTTGGCAATCTTCATCCAGTCTCGACTTGGACCGCGGGCATTTTTTGAGGTGAGTATCCGGACGATATCACCATTCTTCAGTTCGGTGTCCAATGGGACGATGCGCTCATTCACTGTGGCCCCCGTCATGCAGTTGCCCACAGCGGAGTGGATGCTGTAGGCAAAGTCGATGGGCGTGGCACCGGCAGGGAGGCTCTTCACGTCACCGTTTGGGGTGAACACAAAGACCTCGTCGGCAAACAAATCCACCTTCATGGTGCGGACAAATTCCTCCGCGTCGGTGTCCTGTTGGCTCTCCAGCAGCTTTCTCACCCACTCAAAGGTTTCTTCGCTGCCCAGCGTCCGGTTGGCCATCCCCTGCTTATATTTCCAGTGGGCGGCG
>CAYUUP010000010.1:0-26855 GCA_964447925.1 uncultured Oscillospiraceae bacterium | reverse complement strand
GTGACAAAGGCGAAGGGGGTAAACCTGGAGAGCATCTGACCTTTGGATGCGAAAGCGATGATCAGCAGCAGGACAAATACCACTGCAAAGACCTTGGCGACGCTGGTATACTGATGCTTCAGGTAGGCATTAGCCCCCGCCCGGATAGAGGCGGCAATCTTTTGCATTTTTTCGTTTCCCTCGGAATGCTGCATGACCTTCTTTGCCTGTAGCAGGGCGAAGACGATAGCCAGCGCGAAACCGACGAAACCGATCCAGAAATACGTTTGCATGTTTCCACTCCTTTTTACTTGAACGCGAATGCACCGAAGATATGGCGAGGCTCCCCTCACAGCAGAAGGGCCGGAACCGCCATGGCTCCGGCATCTGGCATAGTGTGCCGGGGCAGCGGGAACGCGGCACGGCGCAAAAATCCGTTACCAGTATTTTACCAGCATTGGAGAAGTTTTTCAACCCCCTATTTTGAAAAACTTTGGTAAATGTGGTTGCAGGTTTTCGACAGATAAACAGATCAGAATAGAAAAAAGGGAACAACTCAAAGAGAAAATGCTCTCCGGTACAAGAAGCAGCACACGTTTTTACGTGAGTATGGTTCGGATTCATTATTGAAGCGCGATTGCAGATAAAATCGGCAAAAGCAGTACACAGAAAAAAGAGAACGGTTCCCCTTTCTCTGTGAAAATTGCTTGCTCCGAGATAATATGCTGGCAGCCGCCCCCTGCACAGAGCCGGCTGCCAATATTTGGGCGGTTGTCTCACGTTTGTGAGGCAACTTCACGCTTATTCAATTTCCAGATGCTGGGGTTCCGAAAGCGCTTCTTGCTTTTTCGGCAAAGTCAATTTCAGCACACCGTTTTCATACTTTGCTTTGATGCCCTCGGTGTTGACCGATGACACATCATATTGACGGCTGTACTTTCCGTAGGAACGCTCCACGCGGATATACTTTTGCTTTTTGTCTCTCTCCTCGTGTTCCGAGTGGCGCTCAGCGTTAATCGTTAGTGTGTTATCGGAGACATCGAGGTGAATGTCCTTTTTATCGAATCCGGGCAAATCCGCTTCCAAAGTATAATGATCGCCTTCATCTGTGATATCTGTCTTAAACTCCGCAATATCTCCGTTGCTGAAGAAGGAACCGAACGGCTCGGAAAAGAACTTCTTTTCAAATTCTTCCATCTCACGGAAGGGATTGTAAGCAAGCTCGTTTTGGCGCCTGCGATAAGGCCTAAGCTCAAACATAATAAATACCTCCCAATTCATTACATTTTATTATAGCCGCCCTTTTTTACTCTATGCCGATGGGGCAGACCGGAAATCGGTTTCAGCGACCCATGGGACGCTGCGCCCTTTCATCATTGATTTCATTGCCGCTGTTTTTGGTTGGCCCATTGGATTCACCCTCTTTCCTTTTTCTGATTTTATTATAGGCTCTGTTTTCAGATTTTTTGTTACGTTAAAATGAATAATTTGTAAATGTTGGCACTCTGCGAGAAAGAGTGCTAACCAATGAATTCCCTCCGGTGCGCTTCCCAAATCCTTCAGAAGGACTTGAATTGGCGGCCTGCCTATGTTACAATAAGGACTGGCAATCATACAGATGATAGGAGGCACAGGGCTATGCGGCATCTAATTGACTTTGATGAGCTGACCCGGCAGGAATGGGAGGAGATATACTCCCTGGCGGCAGAGATCATGGACAACCCCGCCGCATTCGGATCCAGCTGTCAGGGCAGGCTTTCGGCCAATCTGTTTTATGAGCCATCTACCCGCACAAATTTCTCCTTCCAAACTGCTATGCTGCGGCTGGGGGGACAGGTCTTTGGCTTTTCTGACCCCAATTCCTCCTCTGTGTCCAAGGGGGAGAGCCTGAAAGACACCATCCGCATGGTGTCCTCCTATGCCGATGTAGTGGTGATGCGGAATCCCTGGGAAGGCTCCGCCCGGGCGGCCTCGCTCTATTCCGAAGTACCGGTGGTGAACGCCGGAGATGGCGGCCATATGCACCCCACTCAGACTATGGCCGATCTGACCACCATTACCCGGCTCCGTGGCGGCGTGGACGGCATCTCCGTGGGGCTGTGTGGAGACTTGAAAAACGGTCGGACGGTACACTCCCTCATCAAGGCCCTGGCAAAATTTGATAATGTAAAGTATTATCTTATTGCACCCCGTGAGCTGGCAATTCCGGACTATATGCGGGACTTCATGAAGCGGAGGGGGCTGTGGTTCGTTGAGGTTACCGGCCTTGACCCAGTCATTCCCGCCTTGGATGTGCTGTACATGACCCGCATTCAGAAGGAGCGCTTTTCCGATCCTTCAGAGTATGAGCGAAACAAGGGAATTTATATTCTGAACCGGCGCAAGCTGGAGCGGGCCAGGAAGGACATGCTGATTTTACACCCCTTGCCTCGGGTGGATGAGATCGCCGTGGATGTGGATGATGACCCCCGGGCTGTCTATTTCGAGCAGGCTCGGATGGGTATGTTTGCCCGGATGTCCCTGCTGACAAACCTGGCGAACCAACCCCGGGAGCGCCCTGCTCCAGTTGAGATCGGTCATCATCATCGCTGCACCAATCCCCGGTGCATCACCCGGTGTGAGCCATATTTGCCCCCCCTGTTAAAAGAGGATGGGGGTGCCATCTTCTGTGCTTACTGTGATAAGGAGGTTGTGTAAGGTCAAAATCCTTTTCATCATCTCAATATCTGCTGACTGTCCCCGGCTGCTGATGTGGCCTGGGATTTTCTTTTTCTGAAAGCCGTCATACTTCCCACCGCCGCCGCATAGAGTGTGACCAGAATATAACGGACAAGCAGAGGAGGACATGAGATGACGAGAGATCGCGATGCGTTCCGGGAGGCGGTGTCCAGTCTGCCCCGGGAAATGCGCGTTATCCTGCTGGCCATGCCGGAGCGTTCCCGTCTCCAGTGCGAAGAACTGCGGCTCCGGGCAGGCCGGGGACTGACCTGGATGGCGCGGGGCAGGGAGTATCCTGTGGAGCTGGATGGCCGTCCTGTAACCGTCACTCAGGATGACTTGCGGCTGGTGTTGGAGCATGCTACCCAGGCGTCATTTCATGCGGCTTTGGAAAAGCTGTGCCGCGGTTTTCTTCCCTTGAAGGGGGGCCACCGGCTGGGAGTTTCTGGGACGGCGGTGGTGCGGGAAGGGGAGATTATTAACCTGCGGGATATCTCATCCATCGCCCTCCGGGTGGCCCGGCCCCAGACCGGCATCGCCAACAGCCTGCTGCCAGACATGATGGAAGATGGCCGGGTACTGAACACGCTGATTCTCTCCCCGCCGGGAGCAGGGAAGACAACTTTGCTGCGGGATATCATTCGCGGGCTGGGAGCAGACTTTCAAATCCGTACCGGCGTGGCAGATGAGAGAGGGGAGCTGGCTGCCTTATGGCGGGGCGTACCCCAGTTTGACCTGGGACCCTGCGCCGATGTGATGGACGGCTGTCCAAAAGCGGCAGGACTGCTATTATTGCTGCGAAGCATGAACCCCCAGGTTCTGGCAGCTGATGAGATCACCGCCCCGGAGGATGTGGATGCCATTCTTCAGGCCATGGGCTGCGGGGCGGCGATTATAGCTACTGCCCACGGCAGCAGCATAGAGGATTTGAGTCATCGGCCCATGTACCGACAGCTGCTGGAACAGAATGTCTTTAGCCGGGTCATCCAAATCGAAGCAGAGGAGTCGGGCCGTCGCTATCTTCCAGCTGTGCTGGCATGATACGGCTGCTTGGGGGTCTCCTGATTCTGGGAGGAGCTATGGGCTGTGCCGTCCGCCGATGCGGAGAGCTGAATGCCCACATCCGACTACTGGACAGCCTGGTTGGAAATCTAACACGAATGGAGCGGGAACTGTGCGATCGAGAGACCCCTATGCCCGACCTGCTCCGGCAGCTGGCCCGGGCAGAGCGGGGCGCAAGTGCCCCCTTTTTCGCGGCTTGTCTACGGGGGCTTGAGAAGGAGCAGCCTCTTGCCCTGGTATGGGAGGAATCACTGAAAAGTAATTGTACTTTACTAAATTCAGCAGAGCAGCAAGAGCTGGCACGGCTGGGGATTGTATTGGGGCGCTACAGTGGACAGGAACAGGCCCGGTATGTGGCCGCCGCTCGGGAGAGCCTGTGGCAGAGTTTGACACGGGCACGGCAGGAGAGACAGGGACAGATGCGGCTGAATTATCTGCTGGCTGGCTGTGCCGGGCTGCTTTTGGTGATTCTGCTGTTCTGAGCTATCCCGTCAATGCAAAGAAAACGACAGGAGAGTCCCGTGACAAAGAGGGAATTCATGATGGATGTAGATTTGATTTTTAAAATCGCAGCGGTTGGTATTCTGGTGGCTGTGCTGAACCAAGTGCTGTCCCGTTCGGGCCACGATGAGCAAGCTACCCTGGTGACGCTCACTGGTCTGGTGGTGGTGCTGATGATGGTGGTGCAGGAGATCAGCGACCTCTTTGAGCTGGTGAAGCAGCTATTCGATTTGTAGCCATGGAGGGCATCCTGAAAATTGGGGCATTGGCGCTGATAGGGGCGGGCTGCGCTCTGGCGATCCGCCGGGGGACGCCGGAACTGTCCCTGATACTGGCTCTGTGTACCGGGCTCGTCATCCTGTGGACGGCAGCAGACATCGTCACCGGGGTGCTGGATTTTTTCAGTGAGCTGGCACAGACGGCAGGCATCGGAAACGAACTGCTGCTTCCCCTGCTGAAGACGGTGGGCATCGCTATTGTGACCCGCGTTGCTGCCCAGGCCAGCCGCGATGCCGGGGCGGGAACCATTGCTGTTTTTGCGGAGGCTGCCGGTTCAGTTGCGGCCCTGTCAGTGGCTGTACCCCTTATGCGGCTGGTGCTTGATCTTGTGGCGGAGATGATATGAGAAAAGCATTATTTTTATCCCTTCTTCTCCTGCTTTTTCTGCCTGCTTGTTCAGGACAGGCCCAGGCGGTGGAGGTTACTGACGAACAGTGGGATTCCGTAGGTCGGGACAACCTGGAGAAGGTGACGGAGGACTATCTGGACGGGGTGGAACTCACGGAGGACATTGACTTCAACCAGGGTCTTGCCGCTCTTTGGGACAACGCCGTCTCTCAGCTGGATCAGATACTCCGGTCAGCCACCCGCAGCGGCGGGTTGGTGCTGCTGATTTGCCTGCTGTGCGGCAGTGTACAGGCCATGGCGGAGGGCCTGGGGGCGAGGGGAGGGCTTGTGACGCTGGCCGGGGTGCTGGCCGTGTCGGCTGTGGCCATCACAGACGCATCCAGTCTCATCGGATTGGGGAAGGAAACTATAAGTCAGATTGAGAGCTTCACCACGCTCCTAATTCCTGCCATTACAGCGGCGGCAACGGCCAGCGGCTCCATCACCGGGGCGGCGGTGAGGCAGATGGCAACTTTGCTGGCCTGCGATGTCATGATTACCGTCATCAACCGGCTGCTGCTGCCCCTGGTCTACCTCTATCTGGCGGCCAGCGCTGTCTTTGCCGCCACGGGAAACGAGGGCCTTAAGGCTCTGAGCAAGCTGGTCAGCTGGGTGGTAAGTGGGCTGCTGGGACTGATTCTGGCGGTATTCACCGCTTATCTCGCCATCAGCGGGGCGGTGTCCTCCGGCGCAGACGCCGTCACCGTCAAGGTGACCAAGCTGGCTATTTCCGGCGTAGTGCCGGTGGTGGGCAGTATTCTCTCCGATGCCACCGAGACGATCCTCACCGGTGCGTCCATTCTGAGAAATGCTCTGGGGGTATTCGGCGCATTGGCGGTACTGGCCTTCTGCGTGGCGCCATTTTTGAGATTGGGGGTGCAGTATCTGATGTATAAAGTGGTGGCGGTGCTGTCCTCATGTCTGGTAAAGGGGCGGCTGGGTGAGCTGATTAGCTGCGTGGGGACGGCTTTCGGACTGGTTCTGGGAATGACAGGGGCCTGCGCCCTGTTGGTGATGATCTCTCTCGTGTCAACCATATCGGTGGCGGCCTCATGATGGCGGCGCTTTCCGGATGGCTTCTCCGGGTAACCGCCTGCGCTCTGCTGCTGGCTGCTGCGGAAGTGCTGATGCCAGATGGACAGGTGAGACAGATTGGTCGGCTCACCGGAGGTCTGCTGCTCTTCCTCGTACTGGTCGGCCCTGTCCTGTCCCTGGAGCTTGATGGGGTGGCGGAAGCCTTTGCAGACTATCAGACATCGCTGTCTGACTATTCCGAAAGTCTGGAGGAGACGAACCAGAGCCTGACAGAGGAATACATATCCAAGGAGACTGCCGCATACATTGAGGACAAGGCGGCGGAGCTGGGAGGAGCGGTGACAGCGGAGGTGACCTGCGCTGTGGATGAGGACGGCCTTACTCTGCCGGTTTCTGCCGTGGTTACCGGAAGTCTCACCGGGGAGCAGGAGGCAGAACTGCGGGTACTGCTGGAGGAGGAGTTGAATATTATTGATGTGACAATACAGGAGGAAGTCCAATGAGCGTCAAGGAACTGCTGAAGAAATACACGCCGAAAAAATATGGCGCAGTAGCTCTGGTGATTTTAGTGGGCGCAGCGCTGATGTTGTGGCCCACAGGGGGGAAAAATAGCGGAGAGACAGAAGAGACGGGCAGTACCGGAGCTGTGGCTTATACCTTTGATCTGGAAGCACTGGAAAAAAAGCTGGAGGAGGTGCTGGGGAATATTGAGGGTGCAGGGGAGGTATCTGTGGTGCTGACGCTGAAAAACAGCGGGGAGCAGGTACTGGCCACCGATGAGATCAGTGATTCTGACAGCATCCAGTCTCAGACGGTCATTGTGGAGCGCGGCTCCAGCGCAGAGGAGACAGTTGCCATCCAGAATATTTATCCTGAGTTTCAGGGTGCGCTGATTGTCTGTGATGGAGGCGGCAGTGATCGGGTGAAGCTGCGCATCATCTCTGCGGTATCTGCCCTGACGGGGCTGGACTCCACACAGATCTCTGTCAGCCCCAGAGGATAGAGCGATACGCCGGGGCGGATATCAGATGCCTCTCCTGTTGAATCCATCATTATGAAAGTGAGGTTAAACATTATGAAGCTATGGAAACGAAATGCAGTGGTGGCAGCCATTGTCCTTTTTGTCTGTGTGGCGGTGTATCTCAACTGGTCCTACGGACAGACTGCGGCTACCTCGGAAAGCAACGGCAATACCAGTACCCTGGGGGAAGCCGCTTTGGTCAGCGCAGCCGACACAGACCAGGACAGGACCGATGCATCGGATTCCTCGGGCGTGTCGGACACAGATGCTGACGGCACTGTGGCCTCATCCACAGACAGTGAGTATTTCGACACCGCCCGCCTAAACCGGCAGGAGGCCCGGGACAGCGCCTTGGCAATTCTCCAGGCTACGGTGGACGATGAAGCTGCCAGTGCGGAGACAATTGCGGAGGCGTCCGCCAGCATCACCGCTATGGCAGAGGCTACCCTTGCAGAGTCGGAGATCGAGAATCTGGTCATTGCCAAGGGCTACCTAGACTGCATGGCATATATCGGGGAGAACAGCGTCAGCGTGGTGGTTGAGACATCCTCTGGAGATCTGACCGCCACCGATGTGGCAAAAATCACTGATATCGTCCTGGGTGAGACAGAGGTGGACGCCAGCGCTGTTAAGATCATTCAGGCCGGGGCAGAAGAATGAGATATTTTTCCTGGCTGCCGCTTGTATTTTTTCAATTCTGTGATAAAATAGGATTAGCTGTTGCTGCAGGGCGGAACAGAACACTTTTGCAGGATCGCCCTGTGCGCTGCCCGATTACACGCAAAGGAGAAACCAGCCATGAGCGATAACAAACGATACATTTCCCAGGAAAAGGAAAATGGTGCCATTCATGTCAGCGAGGATGTGATCAGTACCATCGCTGCCGTTGCGGCAGCAGAGGTCCAGGGAGTAGCAGGACTGTCCGCCGGTGAGCAGAGCGGCCCGCTGAACCGTAAGAATGTCACCCGCAGTGTCACTCTGGAGGAGACAGATGGCGTTCTCACTGTAAACCTCTCCTTGCTGGTGAATTTCGGCGCCGCCATCAGCGAGGTAGCCCAGGCGGTGCAGGCCGCAGTGATGAACGGTGTGGAGGCCACAACTGGCCTGAAGGTGGCTGCCGTCAATGTGAATATCTGTGGCGTAGTGATGGAAAAGGCCTGATTCGCGCCAGACCCCCACGGGGAGGATGCCCTGTGGGGGTTGCGCTGTAACGAGTTTTGGGAGAAATGCTGTGAAACCACGTATTTTGCTCTCCGGTGTGGACGGCAGCCGGGAGAATTATGAGCGCGCTGTGGCCGCCGCCGGGGGAGAGGTATGCTCTTTTTACTGCCCGCAGAGCAACGGCCTGGAGTATGATGGCCTTTTGCTCTGCGGTGGCTGGGACGTAGAGCCTTCCTGCTACCATCAGAAGGACTGCGGCCAGTGCCGCAAAATTGACCTTGACCGTGACAGATGCGAGATCGCTCTGGTGAAGCAGTTCCAGGCCACTGGCAGACCAATACTGGGTATCTGCCGGGGCATTCAAGTCATCAATGTGGCCCTGGGCGGCAGCCTGACGCAGGATATTCCTGCCGGGCCGATCACCCACCAGCAGCCGGAGGGAGACGTTGCCCATCCTACAAGGGCAGCGGAGGAAAGTCTGCTTCATCGGCTGTATGGGGCGGAATTCGCTGTGAACAGCGACCATCATCAGGCAATTGACCGGCTGGCAGAGGGGCTTATCGCTGTCCAATGGACTGCCGATGGCTTGATTGAGGGCATCCAGAGCCGGGAGGGACATATTTACGGCGTCCAGTGGCATCCGGAGCGAATGACGCTGGACTTCGCCCGGCCGGATACGGTGGACGGTATGAAGCTGATCCAGTATTTTGTAGATCTGTGCGGTCTTAGGAGTGGACTATGCGAAGCACTGTGCGGGTGGTGAACCTGGAACAGGGGATGCCTCTGGTGGACACTGCCCTGCGCCGTATGACCTCTGAGCTGTACACCGCCCGGCGGCAGGGCATCGCCGTGGTAAAGCTGATCCACGGCTACGGCTCCTCGGGAACTGGCGGTAAAATCCGGGTGGCTGTCCGGCGGCAGCTGTCGGCGATGAAGGCCCGGCGGGAGATCATTGACTGCATCGCCGGTGAGAATTTTTCCATCTTTGACGAGGCCACCCGCAACGCGTTCTGGCAGTGCGAGGAGCTTCGGAAGGATCGGGATTTGGATCGCCACAACAACGGAGTCACCTTTGTTGTGCTGACCAGAAAGGGGAGCTTGTGATGAGTGCGGCAGTCTGCCCCCAGTGCGGGGGCATTTTGACAACAGACTTCTTCAAGCTCTGCGCGCCGGAGTGCAATGAATTTGACGGCTGTGTAGGCTGGGCAGAGGAATACTGCTTTGCCGCGACGCCGTTGACCTGTCCCCTCTGCGGCGGCAAGCTGATTTGCACCGGGACTCTCTGGGAGGATGCCAATGGTCTGAGGAGTAATTTGAAATGTGAGGGTTCGGACTGAACCGGATAAAAGGCACTTTGCAGCTGGAATATAGCAGCACGGTACGGGTAGCAGCCCGGAGGAGGGAGGAATTGATATGACCCTGCAGGATTACATCTCAGCCCTGCGGAACAAGCAGGTGGCCGTGGTGGGCATTGGCGTCAGCAACCGCCCGCTGATCCAGCGGCTGGCGTCCTCCGGGATCCAGGTCACCGCCTGTGACAAATGCAGCCGGGAGGATCTGGGAAACTATGCGGACAGACTGGAGGACATGGGCGTCCGGCTCCGGCTGGGGGAGGATTATTTGAAAAAGCTCTCCGCCGATGTGATCTTCCGCAGCCCCGGCATCCGACCGGATATCCCAGCTTTTGAGGCGGCCCGGGCCAAGGGCGCGGTGATTACCTCCGAGATGGAGGCCTTCTTTCAGGTCTGCCCTTGCACCATCATCGCCGTCACCGGCAGCGATGGTAAGACCACCACCACCACTATCATCGCCGGCCTGCTGGAGGAAGAGGGCTATACCGTCCACGTGGGAGGTAATATCGGACATCCTCTGCTGGCCGAAGCGGATGAGATGAACCGGACGGATATCGCTGTACTTGAGCTGTCCTCCTTCCAGCTTATGACACTGAAACAGAGCCCGGAGGTGGCAGTGGTCACGAACCTGGCCCCCAATCATTTGGATATCCACCTGGACATGGATGAGTATGTATCCGCCAAAAAGAACATCTTTCTCCACCAGAAGCCGGAACACAAGACTATCCTGAACTATGATAACGAGTTGACCCGGCACCTTGGCCCCCAGTGTCCTGGACAAGTGGTATTTTTCAGCCGGCAGAATCCGTTGGAGTCTGGATTCATTTTGGAAAATGGCACCATCTGTCTGCGGGAAGACGGGAAGTCACACCCCATTCTCCGGGGAGAGGATATCCTGATTCCCGGCGTCCACAACGTGGAGAACTATATGGCGGCCATTGCCGCAGTGGATGGGCTTGTCTCCGATGACACAATTGTACATTATGCCAAGCACTTTGCCGGGGTGGAACACCGCATCGAGTTGGTGCGGGAACTCCACGGCGTGCGGTATTATAATGACTCCATTGCCTCCAGCCCTTCCCGCACCATCGCTGGTCTGCGCTCCTTCTCCAAGAAGGTGATTTTGATTGCCGGTGGCTACGACAAGCATCTGGACTATGATATTATGGGGCCTGATCTGTTGGCCCATGTCAAGGCCATGCTCCTGACCGGGGATACTTCAGTGAAGATCCGTCTTGCAGCAGAGGGTATGCCGGGCTATAATCCCCTGCTGTTGCCTATTTTAGAGGTGGAGGATTTGTCCTTGGCAGTGTCCTCTGCCCAAGCCATGGCCAGACCGGGAGATGTGGTGCTGATGTCACCGGCCAGCGCTTCCTTTGACCGCTATAAGAACTTTATGGAGCGGGGAAATACCTTTAAGGCACTGGTGGCCGCATTGGAGTAATGCCCCCTTAAAATACAGATTAGGAAGGATTTATATGGATTTATTCAAAACCCTCTCCACTCTGGCCGACCTCCCAGGGCCATCCGGCCGGGAGGGAACACTGGCCAGGGCGGCGGGGGAACTGCTGATGCCCCTTGCAGACCATGTCTGGATAGACCGGCTGCAAAACGTTATCGGCGTCAAATACTGCGGAAAACAAAACGCGAAAAGGCTGCTGCTGGATGCTCACTTGGATGAGGTTGCCCTGATGGTGACCGGCATTGAAGAGGGCTTCCTCCGCTTTCGGACTGTTGGCATTGATCCCCGTGTCCTGCCGGGCCGGGAGGTCATGGTACAGACTGACCCACCGATGTTCGGCGTCATCACCAGTTCCCCGCCCCACCTGACTACCGGGGAGGAGCGGGACAAGGCCATCCCCGTGGACGAGTTATATGTGGATATCGGCCTTTCTCAGGAAGAGGCGGAAGAAACCGTCCCAATCGGCACGGTGATGACTTACCGGGAGCGCTGTTTTCCCCTGGGGGAGAAGCAGGTCTGCGGCAAGACCATGGATGACCGTTCCTGCTTCTGTGTACTGCTGCAAACGCTGGAACTGCTACAGGATACCGACCTGGACCTGGATGTCTATGTGCTTGGTTCCACCTGTGAAGAAACTGGCGGCTCTGGGGCGGCGGCGGCCACCTTCGGCATCAACCCTGACTATGCGATTGCGGTGGATGTCACCTTCGGTTGCCAGCCTGATGTCTCCAAGAGCGAAAGCCTTCCGATGGGCGGCGGACCGGCTATTGCAACGGGGCCGAACATCACCCGTTGGATGGAGCGGCGGCTGAAGGACTGCGCCAAAAAAGAGAGTATCCCCTATTCTGTGGAAGTCATTTCCGGCAGTTCCGGTACCAATGGCTGGGAAATGCAGATTTCCCGGGAGGGGGTTGCCACCGCCATCGTGGGCCTGCCTCAAAAATATATGCACACACCGCTGGAGGTCATCCACCGGGAGGACGTGGAAAACACAGCCCGGCTGCTGGCCGCCTTTGCGAAAAATCTGGGAGAGGAGGCGCCAAAATGAGTGAACTACAGGAACAGCTGCAAGTACTCTGCTCCTTAAGTGGCGTCTCCAGCCGGGAGGAGGCAGTGCGGGACTACATCCTGTCCCAGGCTGCTCCCTATGCGGACAGCTGCCTGGTGGATACTCTGGGCAGCCTAATTGTCTTCAAGAGGGGTAAAAAACCCACAGGGAACAAACTGCTGCTGGACGCCCATATGGATGAGGTGGGGCTGATGGTGCGGGAGATCACCGAGGACGGCTATCTCCGCTTTGACTGCGTGGGAGGCATTGACCGGCGGGTTCTGCCCAGCAAGCGGGTCTTTGTGGGAGAGAACAGGATCCCTGGTATTATTGGTATGAAGCCCATCCACCTGACAGAGGGAGAGGAGCGGAAAAAGCTGCCCCCGCTGAAGGAGTTTTATATTGACATCGGCGCGGAGAGCAGGGAATCTGCCACCGCGCTGGTGGAACCGGGAGATGTGGCGGTTTTTTCCCAGGAGACAATTCTCTTCGGGAACGGTATGCTGAAGGCTAAGGCGCTGGATGACCGTGTGGGCTGCGCCGTGATGTTGACACTGATCCGGGAAACGCTTCCCATGGACTGTACCTTCGTCTTTTCCGTTCAGGAGGAGGTGGGCTGCCGGGGGGCTTTCGGAGCGGCCTTTTCCGTGGCTCCGGAGATTGCTCTGGTACTGGAGGGTACCACTGCCGCTGATCTGCCCGGTGTAAAGCCCGCTCGGCGGGTCTGCCGCTGCGGCGGGGGAGCGGTGGTTCCCTTCATGGACGGCGGCAGCATTGGGGATAAGGGACTTTATACCCTGGCTACAAGGCTGGCAGAGGAAAACGACATTCCCTGGCAGACCAAAGAATATATCTCCGGCGGGACGGATGCCCGCAGCATTCAGCGGACAAAGCAGGGCGCCCGGGTTCTGGGTATCTCCGCTCCGGTGCGCTATCTCCATTCACCCTCCAGCGTGGTGAAGCTCAGCGATGTGGAGGCGGTATTGAATTTGACCCGGCTGATGATCGGCGCCCTGGCAGAGGAGGAAGGACAATGAAAATTATAGAAGTATTGCAGCGGCTGGTTCGCGCCCATGGCGTTTCGGGCAACGAAAACCGTATCCGGGAGATGATTTTGGAGATAGTCTCCCCCTATGCTGACCAGTGTGAGACAGACCCCATGGGCAATCTCATCGTGCGAAAAAAGGGCCCTGGAGCCAAGGTGATGATTGCGGCTCATATGGACTCTGTCGGCATGGTAGCCACTCATATCGAGGAAGCGGGCTTTATCCGCTTCGGCGGCGTGGGGGGGCTGGAACCCGCTCAGCTGCTCCAGACCCCTGTCCGCTTCTCCGGCGGCGTGATGGGCCTGATTGCGGCCAACGAGGACGCAGAAATGGACAAGTTGTCCATCAACGACCTATATATTGATATCGGGGCTGCCAGCAGAGAGGAAGCCGCCCGGCAGGTGCGGCTGGGGGACACTGCTTCTTACTATACCTCTACCTTCCGTACCGGGAGCCGTATCATCTCTCCCTATCTGGACAACCGCATCGGCTGTTTTGTCCTGCTGGAGACTTTGACCCATCTCCGGCATCCGGTGAACGATTTGTATTTTGTATTTACCGTTCAGGAGGAGGTGGGCTGCCGGGGCGTAAAGCCTATCGCCTACGGTCTGGATCCGGACTATGGAATTGTGGTGGACGTCACGGACGCCTGCGACACGCCAGAAGCCAAGCACACTGCCACCGCAAAGCTGGGCGGGGGTGCCGCCGTCAAGGTAATGGATCGATCCGTTATTTGCCATCCGCGTATGATAGAACTGCTGAACCGGCTGGCAAAGGAAGAACAAATTCCCGTACAGCAGGACATCATGCAGCTGGGAGGTACAGATGCCGGGGCAATGCAGTCCACTCGGCTAGGTGTGGTGGCTGGCGGGATCTCCGTACCCTGCCGCTACGCTCACGCCCCCACTGAAATGGTGTCGATTGATGATGTCGAGTCCTGTGTCCAGCTGCTGACTGCGTTTTGTTCCACCAAGCTGGAACGGTATGAATCATTTCAGCTGAAATAATGCGTTCCGCAGGAAGAAACAGAAGGTGACAAATATTTATACTTTACAGATATCGGATTATGTCCAATCCCTGGGGCGGCAGGCTCAAAAGACCGCTGAGAGCCAATTTGCGCACATTGATGAGATTGCCGAAATCAACACCCAGCGGGTGTTGGCAGCCTTTCAGGAACTTCGAGTTTCTGAAAGCTGCTTTCGCGGCAGCACCGGCTACGGCTATAATGATGCCGGTCGTGATAAGCTGGAACAGATTTATGCCCGGATATTCGGCACAGAGGATGCCCTGGTGCGCATCCAATTTGTCAATGGTACTCATGCCATCACCTGCGCTCTGTTTTCTGCCCTCATGCCAGGGGATATCCTCGTCTCTGCCGTGGGCGCTCCTTACGATACCCTTCTTGGCGTCATCGGCGTCACAGAGGACGGTTACGGTTCTCTGAAGGATTACGGCATTGGATATCGGCAAGTAGATGTACTTGACAATCTGGAGCCGGATAGAGCAGGACTTGCCAGGGCTGTCCGGGAGCCGGGGGTTAGAGCGGTTTTGATCCAGCGATCCCGGGGCTATGCCCAGCGGCCCTCTCTGTCGGTGGAGCAGATCGGTGAACTGATCCAAATTGTGCGGGAGAACAATTCCAAGGCCGTTGTGATTGTGGACAACTGCTATGGCGAATTTGTGGAAGCGACTGAGCCGAGCCATGTGGGCGCGGATCTGGTGGTTGGATCCCTTATCAAAAATCCCGGCGGCGGCTTGGCCCCCATGGGGGGCTACATTGCCGGTAAACATGAACTTGTGGAACGGGCAGCCCAACGGCTGACAACGCCCGGCATCGGTCGGGAGTGCGGGGCCACTCTCGGCCAGAATCGTTGGCTCTATCAAGGACTTTTTTGTTCCCCTCATGTGACGGCACAGGCGTTAAAGACTGCGATTTTTGCCGCACAGATTATGAGAAATCTGGGCTATGAAACAGATCCCGTCCCCGATGCCATCCGCTATGACATCATTCAGCAGATTGCCCTGCGGACGCCGGATGCTGTGGAAAAGTTTTGCCGGGGTATTCAGAAAGGTTCCCCGGTGGACTCCTTTGTAACGCCGGTTCCCTGGGATATGCCGGGCTACGGTAGCCAGGTCATCATGGCGGCAGGAGCCTTCATTCAGGGGGCCTCCATCGAGCTTTCTGCCGATGCCCCCATGCGGCCCCCCTATACCGTCTACCTCCAGGGCGGCTTGACCTATGAGTCCGGCAAGACCGGCATCCTGCTGGCGGTGCAGGAGCTGCTGAGCTGACGCCTGATTTTGGAACAGACCGAGCAGAGGGATTCACACTCTGTCCCCTCGCCGCATAGAATGGGCAAGGGGGATGGCGATGTTCAGACAAAGGGCCAGACGGCGGCGAAAGTTTTCCCGGGCAGAACAGATCTTCCTCAGCCTGCTCTTAGGCTTTCTGCTGGCGGCTGGAGTGATTCTGCTCATCAACATCCGGCTGCGGCCACTGGTTGTGGAGGAGTGTCTGGCGGTGCTTACCAACCAGCTGGGCCAAAGCGTGAATGATGCTGTGGCTGAAGCTGTGGAGAACGGCGCATACACCTACAGCGATCTTATCCAGCTGACTTGCAACGATGCGGGAGAGGTGGTTTCCCTATCGGCCAATATGGTAAGGCTGAACCTGCTGCGAAGCCAGGTGGTGCAGTCAGTGGCTGATGGGCTGGATGAGGCAGGCAGCTGGACGATGTCCGTTCCGCTGGGCAATCTCTCCGGCAGTGCGATGCTCTCCGGCCGGGGGCCGATACTCAATGTGAAGGTACTCTCGGTGGGGAACCTTTCCTCCTATTTTGACAATAACTTTATCTCTGTGGGCATCAACCAGAGCCGCCATCAGGTGGTACTCTGCGTGGAGACAGAGATTATTCTTATGCTGCCCGGGGGCAGTGTAACCAAGACGGTCACCACTCGGGTAACGGTGGCGGAGACTGTTCTCCTGGGACAGGTGCCAAACAGCTATACCTATTTCAGCCAGTTTGACACCGCCGAGGAGGCGGCCGGCGCCTATTTTGACTATGGGGCGAATCAGTAGAACGCCCCGCTCCTGTCCCCGGACGGGAGTGTAATACGCCAAAACTAAGGAACAGAATCATGGACAAAAGCAATGCCAAGACTCAGATCCAGCTTCTCCGGGATACGCTGAACCGGTGGAGCTATGAATACTATGTTCTGGATGACCCAACCACCCCTGATTATCTCTATGACCAGAAGCTCCGGGAGCTAGAGACGCTGGAGGGGGAATTCCCCGAACTCATCACTCCGGACTCGCCCACCCAGCGGGTGGGGGGACAGCCCTCTGATGCCTTTGGGCAGGTTCGGCATCCAGTGCCGCTGGAATCTCTCCAGGATGTATTCTCCCAGGAGGAACTGGCGGATTTCTGCCGGAAGACCGGAGAGGAAGAGGAAGCCTGGTTGACGGAGCCAAAGGTGGATGGACTCTCCGTGGCGCTGGAGTATCAGGATGGTTTCTTCGTCCGCGGAGCTACCCGGGGAGACGGCCAGGTGGGAGAGGATGTCACGGAAAACCTCCGCACCATCCGCACTATCCCGCTGAAATTGGAGGATGCTCCCTCCCGGCTCATCGTTCGGGGAGAGGTCTATATGCCCAAAAAGGTCTTTGAAGCCCTGAACCGCCAACGGGAGGAACAGGGAGAAGGTCTCTTTGCCAATCCCCGGAACGCTGCGGCCGGCTCTTTGCGGCAGCTGGATCCCAAAATTGCGGCGGAGCGCAGACTGGACGCTATTGTTTTCAATATTCAGCTGGCGGAGGGATTGTCCTTCGACAGTGACAGTCAGGCGCTGGACTGGCTAGAGCTGCGCCAGTTCCGGGTCATTCCACGCAAGCTCTGCCGGGGCGGGGCCGCTGCCGCTGCCCAGGTGGAGGACATCGGTAGGAAACGGTACGACTACCCCTATGACATTGACGGCGCGGTGGTAAAGCTGGACAATCTCTCCCACCGGGCAGCTCTGGGCAGCACTGCCAAGTTCCCACGGTGGGCGGCGGCTTATAAATATCCACCGGAGCAGAAGCAGTCCAAAATTACGGATATTGTGGTGCAGGTGGGCCGCACCGGGGTGCTGACTCCCAAGGCTATTGTAGAGCCGGTGCGTCTCTCCGGCACTACTGTCACCAACGCCACCCTCCACAATCAGGATTTTATTACCGAGAAGGATATCCGCATAGGGGATACCGTAGTAGTGCAGAAGGCGGGGGAGATTATCCCGGAGATTGTCTCTGTGGTCAAGGAACTGCGGCCGGAATGGGCGGTACCCTATATCCTTCCAACGTCCTGCCCTGTCTGCGGCGCACCTGTCAGCCGGGATGAGGACGGAGCGGCGGTACGGTGTACCGGGGCTGAGTGTCCTGCCCAGCTGTTGCGGAATCTCACACACTTTGCCAGCCGGGATGCCATGGACATCGACCATCTTGGCCCTGCCGTTGTAAAGGCACTGGTAGACAGTGGCCTGTTAAAGACCCCCGCCGACCTCTATTCCCTGAAAAAGGAGGATGTTGCCGGGTTGGATCGGATGGGGGAGAAGTCGGCGGAGAACCTGATTTTCGCCATTGGACGGTCTAAAGAGAACGATTTGTCCCGGCTGCTGTTCGCCTTTGGTGTCCGTCAGGTGGGACAAAAGGCAGCGCAGGTGCTGGCCCGACAGTTTGGCAGCTTGGACGCCCTGATGGAGGCTTCGGCGGAGGAATTGACGGCCATTCCCGACATCGGCCCTGTCACTGCCCAATATCTGACAGACTGGCTCCAAAGCGCCCAATCCCGCCACCTGATCGAAGCACTCCGGGCGGCGGGGGTCAATTTTGAAAGCCGGGAAGCCCCCACAGGAACCAGACTGGCCGGCCTGACCTTTGTCCTCACCGGCACGCTCTCCACCATGACCCGGAACGAGGCAAAGAGTAAGATCGAGGCATTGGGGGGCAAGGTTTCCAGTTCTGTTTCCAAAAAGACGTCCTATGTGGTGGCAGGAGAAGAAGCTGGTTCCAAGCTGGCTAAGGCGGACAGCCTGGGCGTGGCGGTGTTAAATGAGCGCGGATTATTGGAGCTGCTGGGAGAGTGAGACGCATGGCGCAAATCACCTGTGAAAATCTGACGCTGGGCTATGGCGGCAGGACGATTTTGGATCCCCTGAATTTTTCCATCTGCAAAGGTGACTACCTTTGCATTGTGGGAGAAAACGGTTCGGGGAAGACTACCCTGCTGAAGACCCTGCTGGGCCTTCAACCGCCCCTTGGAGGCAGCATCGTCACTGGCGACGGCCTGAAACAGACGGAGATCGGCTACCTTCCCCAACAGACCTTTGTACAGCGGGATTTCCCCGCCTCGGTGCGGGAGATTGTCCTCTCTGGCTGTCAGGGCCGGTGCGGACTTCGCCCCTTCTACAGCAAGGAGGAAAAAGCGTTGGCCCAGGCCAGTATGGAGCGGATGGAGATCGGTGATTTGAGCAAACGGTGTTATCGGGAACTGTCCGGTGGGCAGCAGCAGAGGGTACTTCTGGCGCGTGCGCTGTGTGCTGCCCGCAAGGTGCTGCTGCTGGACGAGCCAGTGGCTGGTCTTGACCCAAAGGCGGCGGCTGGGATGTATAGGCTGATTGACAAGCTGAACCACGAGGACGGCATTACCGTGATCATGGTCTCTCATGATATTGCGGCAGCGGAGCGCTATGCCAGCCATATTCTCCATATCCGGGAGGGCAGATTAGAGAAACGACCCGGGGCGGATTCTCACCGGTCTGACGGAGGTGAACAGAATGCCTGAAAAGCTGATGCTCTACCTGCAATATCCCTTTGTGCGGTACGCCCTGATTGTGGGCGTCCTCATCGCCCTGTGTTCCTCTCTGTTGGGGGTCACGCTGGTGCTGAAGCGGTTCTCCTTCATAGGCGATGGCCTCTCCCATGTGGCCTTCGGAGCCATTGCTGTGGCCACCGTGTTGAATATTGAGAGCAATACGCTGATTGTGCTGCCGGTGACGGTGGTCTGCGCCGTCCTGCTGTTGCGCACGGGGCAGAACAGCAAAATCCACGGCGATGCGGCTATCGCCATGATCTCCGTGGGCGCATTGGCCGTTGGCTACTTGCTGTTGAATCTGTTTTCCACCAGTACCAATCTCTCTGGGGACGTATGCAGTACCCTCTTCGGTTCTACTTCCATTCTGACCCTGACCATGGCAGAGGTGGTACTGTGTGCTATACTGTCGGTGATTGTGGTAGCTGTATTCATTTTGTTCTATAATAAGATATTCGCTGTCACCTTTGACGAGAGCTTTGCCCGGGCCATCGGCACACGGGCAGACATCTATAACCTGCTGATTGCGGTTATCATTGCAGTGATTATTGTACTGGCAATGAATCTGGTGGGGTCACTGCTGATTTCCGCTCTTGTGATCTTTCCGGCACTCTCCGCTATGCGGATGTTCAAGAGCTTCCTGTCCGTTACGATCTGTTCGGCTGTGTTGTCGGTAGCCTGCGCGCTGGCGGGGCTGCTGATTTCTATCTTAAGCGGAACACCGGTTGGATCCACCATCGTAGCAGTAGATATTGCAGCCTTCATTGTCGCCTGCAGTGTGGGAAAGCTGGCGGGACGGTAATTCTATCCTGCCTGCCTGCCGCATAGGATACCTCATAGATTCTATGGAGGCACTGCTATGGAACGACGCTGGTATATTTCTCTGGCTGCTCTCTGCCTGGTTTGCGTTTTGGCGGCGGATACTGCGCTTCTCCGCAGCCGTGAGACGGCAGAGCAGGCATTTACCCCGGAGTCGGCCGATCAAATATTAGTCATTGATGCCGGCCACGGCGGTGAGGACGGAGGGGCGGTTTCCGTCACCGGGACGCTGGAGAGCCAGATTAATCTGGCCATCGCCCTGAAGCTCCAGCAATATGCCGGGCTGTTCGGCGTCCATGTGATAATGCTGCGGTCAGAGGATATTTCCATTCACGACAGCGATGCTGTGACCTTGCGGGAGAAAAAGACCTCTGACCTCCACAACCGCGTGGATATCATTAATGGGCTGGAAAACCCGGTACTCATCAGCATCCATCAGAACCACTTTGATGTAGCCCGGTATTTTGGCGCCCAGGTCTTTTATCATGCTGATGAGGAGAGCAAGCTCTGGGCTGAGCAGACCCAGGAGCTGCTGCGGACGCTGGACAGTACCAATACCCGCCAAGCGGCCCAGGCATCCTCCACAATCTATCTCATGAACAGTGTCAGCTGTCCTGCCTTGCTGGTGGAGTGCGGCTTCCTTTCCAATCAGAAGGAAGCCGCGCTGCTGGAGACGGAAGAATACCAAAACAAGCTGGCGGCGGTGCTGCTGGCGTCCTATCTTGCGTTTGAGCAGGTATAAATACAGATGCATTACATTTGGAGAAGCGATATGAAGACTAAGACGATCTACTATTGCACTGAGTGCGGCAACGAGACCCCCAGATGGCAGGGACAATGCCCCGCCTGCGGCAGCTGGAACACCATTATTGAGCGCCCGGCAGACTCCAAGCGTAAAAGCGGAGGAGGAACCGGCTCCTCCCGGCGGGCAGCGCTGTCCCCGGTGGTTCTCGCTGACATTGATGAGGAGGGGGAGGAAATACGCTTTCCCACTGGCATGGGAGAACTGGACAGAGTGCTGGGAGGTGGCGCCGTGCGGGGTTCCCTGGTACTCATCGGCGGGGCGCCGGGAATCGGCAAATCCACCCTGATGCTGCAAATTTCTGGGGAGTTGGGAAAGTCCTTCCATGTGCTGTATATTTCCGGCGAGGAATCCGCCCGACAGATCAAATTGCGGGCCAGGCGCCTGGGAGTCAGTGGGGATAGGCTATTCTTCCTCTCCGAGACATGTCTTTCCGATGTGGAGGAGACGGTGCGGGCCACTCGCCCTGATGTGGTCATTGTGGACTCCATCCAAACGCTGTACAGCGAGGGGTCGGAGACTTCTCCCGGCAGTGTGGGACAGGTGAAGCAATGTACCATGGCGCTGATGAAGCTGGCAAAATCAGAAGATGTCACCATCTTTGTCATCGGACATATCAATAAAGAAGGGTCCATAGCCGGGCCAAAGGTGCTGGAGCATATGGTGGACTGCGTACTCTATTTCGAGGGGGAGGAGCATATGGCGTACCGCATTCTCCGCTCCGCCAAGAACCGCTTCGGAGCCACCAACGAGATCGGTGTCTTCGAGATGCGGGATGCTGGCCTCCGGGAGGTTCCCAACCCCTCTGAGACACTGTTGGCTGAGCGGCCCGCAGATGCCCCCGGAACCTGTGTTACCTGCGTCATGGAGGGGGTGCGGCCGGTGCTGGCGGAGGTTCAGGCGCTGGTAGCCCCCAGCAGCTTTTCCGTCCCCCGGCGCACCAGCAACGGGGTGGATTATAGCCGGGCCATGCTGCTGATGGCCGTTCTGGAGAAGCGGGGCGGGCTGAACATCGGTGGCTGTGACGCCTATCTTAACGTCATCGGCGGTCTTTATCTGGGAGAACCGGCGGCAGATATGGCAGTCATTCTGGCTCTGGCCTCCAGTTTCCGTGATAAGCCGGTGGCGGATGATTTGGCCGCTTTGGGAGAGGTTGGTCTCACCGGGGAGTTGCGGATGGTCAGCAATCTGGAGCAGCGTCTGGCGGAGATTCACCGGCTGGGCTTTTCCAAATGCCTGATCCCCGCCCACAATGGCGGGGGAGGACTCTGCGTTCCCGGCCTGGAAATTATCCCTGTGAAGAATATCCGGGAGGCACTGTCTGCGGTGTGGCCAGGGTAATTCCGAAAATTCACAAAAGATTCACGGATGGTTTCAAAATTCGTCATGCTTTTCCCCCTGGCATCTGTTATGATAATACTGTCAGAGATGACACCTTTTATCTCCTCTCTCTTTTCAAGTGCCGCTGCTCTACGGGTCACTGTGGAGCAGCGGTGCTTTTGTTCGAGAAAACCCATCCCATTCCGGAACCCCTCTGCCGCCAGCACGGGTGCAGCGCCGCACAAAACGAAAATGCTGGCGAGAGTTTACAAAAGCGTCAAAGGTCATTCACGAATTCTTCAACCATTTGCCCGGAGAAGGTGCTATGATTTGTATTGTCAGGGACAAGTAGCACCTTTTCCTGTATATTTTCATCCTCCTTTCTCTTTTCTTTACTGCCCTCCATCCCGGCAGCAGCCGGGATGGAGACAGACTAAAAAACCGGCGGCCTGTTCGCCTTTGAGATATAAAACAGCAAAATCCGCATCCCCTGACAAGATGGTTTGAGGTCAGCGGAGAGAATGAAAAGCGCTGGGAATCCGCATAAACATTATGTTTTGCGAGTTCCCGGCGCTTCCTTTATTACCTGCTTTTGTGGCACGCTTTCGGTAATCAGCACGAAAATTTCTACTGTCAGGTTCTCTTGCTTTACTGCTCGATAATAAGTGCCCTAGGCGTCTCTTTTGAGTTCAAGCCCTGCGTCCACATGGGATGTCGTTTGCCTGCTGTCAATGAGCGGTAAAATCATCTGCTAATATATGCCGAGTATCCGAGGACTCATAAAACCCGTCCCAGGCGCATAGACATGCTATCAGGAGAGAGGAGGCTCTGATATATGGCAATGACGGTCATTTGGACGGGTATGGTGGTGGCATCCCTCATCTGCGGGGCGGTCACCGGGAATTTGCAGGCGGTGGCAGCCGGGGCGATGCAGGGGGCACAGGCAGCCGTGGAACTGTGTATTTCCATGGCCGGCGTTCTGTGCCTGTGGACAGGGATCATGGAGGTTATGAATCGTTGCGGACTCCTTGCCGGGCTGACCCGGCTGCTGCGACCGGCTCTGGGGCGCCTTTTCCCCGGCGCGGCCAGAGACACAGAGGCCATGAAGGCCCTCTCCGCCAACGTTTCGGCAAATTTGCTGGGACTGGGCAATGCCGCAACTCCCCTGGGCATTACTGCTGCCGGGCGAATGGCCCGGGGCTGTAACGGGACGGCTAGCGATGAACTGTGTCTGCTGGTGGTGTGCAACACGGCCTCTATCCAGTTGATTCCCACCACAGTAGCCTCTGTGCGGGCAGCAGCGGGCTGTGAGACGCCCTTCGACATCCTCCCGGCGGTGTGGCTGGCTTCCGCTTTGTCTGTGACGGCAGGGATCATGGCTGCAAAGCTGCTGTCCCGGCTTTGGAGGTAGAGGCGTGGAACTGCTGACTACCATGCTTGTCCCTGCGATCCTGGCGGGAGTTGCGCTGGCGGGCTGCGTCCGGCGGGTGGATGTCTACCGCGGACTGGCGGACGGAGCCACAGAAGGGTTGAAAATCCTGTTCCGTATTTTCCCTGCTCTGGTGGGACTGCTGACAGCGGTGTATATGATCCGAGCCTCCGGGATGCTGGAACTGGCGGAGAATGCCCTTGCCCCTCTGTTGGAGCGGCTGGGCATTCCCAGGGAGTTGATGGGACTGATGCTTATCCGCCCCGTCAGCGGCAGCGGCGCCCTGGGCGTCGGCTCAGAGCTTATTTCCACCTATGGGGCAGATTCGGAAATTGGGCGCATCGCCGCCGTCATGCTTGGCTCTACAGAGACTACCTTTTATACCGTCGCGGTGTACTTCGGTTCGGTGGGTATCCGACGGACGAGATATGCAATCCCCGCTGCCCTGTGTGCCGATCTTGCCGGCTTTGTGGCTGCGGCCTGGGCCGTTCGGCTGCTGTTCTGACTGCAAAAGGACAGAAAGAAAATAGAGCCCCTTTCCATTCCCTTTTTTTCGCGCCCTCTCTGCCCTATACTGGGACAAGCGAAGGGGGGGCCTTTGAAGTGGAGCCTTGGAGTATATCTGCTGAGACTGTGGTGAAGGAACTGGGCAGTGATCCCAGCCGGGGATTGACTGCTGTGGAAGCTGCTGCCCGGCTGAGGAAATATGGAGAGAACCGATTGGCGGAGGGACGCAGACCGGGACTTCTCCGGCGACTGCTGTACCAGCTGACCGACCCCATGGTGCTGGTGCTGCTGGCGGCGGCGGGACTCTCCTATCTGGCTAGCGGGGGAGAGGACTGGCTGGATGCTGTCATTATTCTGGTGATTGTGGTGGTAAATGCCATCATCTCTATCACCCAGGAGAACAGTGCCCAAAAGGCCTTGGATGCCCTGGGGCAGCTCTCTGCACCCAAGGCTGCCGTCTTACGCGATGGTGAACGGCAGGCCGTGGAAGCAAGTGACCTGGTTCCGGGAGATATTGTCCTGCTTGAGACTGGGGATATGGTACCTGCTGATGGGCGGATCATCAATGCAGCCGGTCTGGAAGCCGATGAGTCTGCCTTGACAGGGGAGTCTCAGCCGGTGAGGAAGCAGCACGGGAAACCGCTGACGGCGGATACTCCTATGGCCGACCGGAAAAATATGGCTCTTTCCTCCACCGTGGTGACCCGGGGCCGGGGACGGATGGTGGTGACAGCCACTGGAATGGACACAGAAGTGGGCAAAATTGCCTCCCTCCTGTTGGAGCAGAAGGAACCCTCTACCCCCATCCAACTGAAGATGGCTGAAGTATCAAAAAAGCTGTCCTTCGTCTGCGTGGGGGTTTGCGCGATTATGTTCGGCGTGGGCCTGATACAGGGCAAGGCGCTGCTTGAGATGTTTCTGACTGCTGTTTCCCTGGCGGTGGCCGCCATCCCGGAGGGACTGCCCGCAATCGTCACCATTGTGCTGGCGCTGGGCGTACAGCGGATGGCTGCCCGAAATGCCATTGTCCGCAGCCTGCCAGCGGTGGAGACTCTGGGCTGTGCTTCGGTGATTTGCTCCGACAAGACGGGTACACTGACCCGGAATCAAATGACAGTGACAGAACTTTGGACGCCACGACCGGCGGGGGAAAAAACTGCTCTGATCATTGGCACACTCTGCTCTGACGCCGTCATTGACAGAGTGGGCAGCATCACCGGCGATCCCACAGAGACAGCGCTGGTAGCGGCGGCGCTGGAGGCCGGACTGGACAAGCGGGTGCTGGAACGGGAGATGGGCCGGGTGATGGAGTTGCCCTTTGACTCTGAGCGCAAACTGATGTCCACAGTCCATCCCATGCCCTCTGGGGGCTGGCGGGTGATGGTGAAAGGCGCACCGGATGTTCTGCTGGAGCGGTGCGTCTCCATATTGGAAAACGGTACGCACCCCCTGGAAAACACAAAGCCAATTCTGGAAGCAAACCGCCGCATGGCCGAAAAGGCGCTGCGGGTGCTGGGGCTTGCCTATAAAGATCTGAACCTTCTACCGGAAAAGCCATCGGAGGAGATGCTGGAGCGGGGACTGACCTTTGTGGGGCTGGCCGGGATAATGGATCCGCCCCGAAGGGAGGCGGGAAAGGCGGTAACCGCCTGTTACGCTGCGGGAATTCGTCCGGTTATGATTACTGGTGACCACCGGGCTACAGCGGTGGCGGTAGCGAGGGAACTGGATATCTGGAGGCCTGGGGATTTGGCTCTGACTGGAGCGGAACTGGATTTCCTGCCTCAGGAGGCGTTGGAGCAGGAGGTGGAGCGCTGTTCCGTCTATGCCCGAGTTACGCCGGAACACAAGCTGCGAATCATCAGGGCTTGGCAGAGCAGGGGAGAGGTGGTGGCTATGACAGGGGACGGGGTCAATGATGCCCCCGCTCTGAAGGCAGCGGATATTGGCTGCGCCATGGGTAAAAGCGGAACCGACGTGGCAAAAGGAGCCGCCGATATGATCCTCACCGATGATAATTTCTCCACAATTGTGGAGGCTGTGGAGCAGGGGAGGGGGATTTACTCCAACATCAAAAAAGCGATCCACTATCTGCTGTCCTGCAATATTGGGGAGATATTCACCATTTTTGCCGCCACCCTGCTAAATTTTCATCAGATGCCCCTGATTCCGGTGCAGCTGCTCTGGCTGAATCTTGTGACCGACTCCCTGCCTGCCCTGGCATTGGGAGTGGAACCGGTGGAAGCGGGTGTGATGACCCAGCCGCACCGGCAGCAGAGCGAGTCCCTCTTTGCCAGGGGCTTCGCCTTCCGCCTGGTTTGGCAGGGACTGCTGGTGGGCGGGGTAACTTTAGGGGCCTATTTTCTGGGAGAGTATATTCTGTCCGACCCAGACGAAGCCGACGCCGCCGCCAATACCATGGCTTTCGCCACCCTGACTCTGTGTCAACTTCTTCACGCCTTTGATGTGCGGAGTGAGACGCAATCCGTGTTTGAGATCGGCATCACCTCCAACCCCTCCATGAACCGGGCCTTTCTGGTGGGCATGGCAATGCAGTTGGCCGTGCTTCTGATCCCACCATTACAAACCATCTTCTCTGTAGTGGCGCTGAATTTCAGAGAGTGGGTAACAGTTCTTGCGTTGGCGATTTTGCCCACTTTTATCTGTGAGACGGTGAAGTGGTGTTGTCGGAAATGGGGGAAGACAGCATAATGATCTGCTGTGAATGAGAATACTTTTTAGCGAGAAGGTGTTATATGCGCTACAGGAGGATTTATCCATTTTACCGGATTGCTCCGGACAAAAAGAAAGAGCCGATTGCTCGACTCTCTCAAAATCGGAAAACTGGAATTTAGTTTTTCACTGATTGAATTTCGTCGCGAAGCAGCCCGTAGAGATATAAATCTGTCCAATTCCCATTATTGTCTTGTGTCTGACTCCTCTGCACACCCTCGCGCTTCATGCCGAGCTTCTCCATTAAGCCGACTGATTTTACTCCATCAATTGCTTCTGCAACAATTTTATGAAGCCCCATATTTTGAAAGCCATATTTGATCACTTCGGAACATGACTCATATGCGTAAC
>CAYUUP010000009.1:0-26980 GCA_964447925.1 uncultured Oscillospiraceae bacterium | reverse complement strand
GCCGGTTCCATCGCCATGGTCACAGGAAAGTCCGTCTGCCGGGCAAGGCTGGCGGCGGAACTGCTGAACGCGCTGGACAGGATGTATGCCGCTTTCCCCGATACCTCCGGGGACTATCTGGCCCGCTACCGCCGGGACTGTCTGACGGTGGGCAGGGAGGTGCGGGTGCTTCTGCCGGGACGGGAATATACCGCCGCCGCTGTCGGCATCGACAACGACTTCGGCCTGGTCCTCCGCAGGGAGGACGGTTCCACCGAAACGCTTACCGCCGGAGAGGTCTCCGTCCGGGGGCTGCTGGGCTATATCTGAGAAAATTTCCGTCAAATTTTCCAAAGTTGCGCGATAGTTGGTGGCGCAACCGGCCATTCTCCGATAAAATATGGCCATCCGAACAGAAAGGAGGGCCTGATTACGATGAGCATAGCAACGATTCCGTTTTTTCTCACCCTGTTCCTGGGACTTGGGATGTTCGTCCTGTGGCTGGTGATACTGATCTTAATTATCCGGGCGCTGCGGAAGTATCTCCGCACCGGGGAGGTGCGGCAGGAGAAGCGGAAACTGAAGCACTCCCTGGGCGAGGTGCTGAAGGCGCACCGGATCCGATGCAAAATGACGCAGGAGTTCGTGGCGGAGTCCATCGGCGTCAGCCGTCAGGCGGTGTCCAAGTGGGAAAACGGCTCCGCCGACCCCAGCACCTCCAATTTGATGGCCCTGGCCCGGCTCTACGGCGTACCGGCAGAGGAGCTGCTGCGGGAGACGGCGGAGAGCGGGTAAACGAGAACGTCCTTCGGGGCGTTCTTTTTTACCGTCAGGGAGCCGGCGCGGGGAAAATAGCTCTGGTATTCCCCTGCCGTTTCGTGTATAATGGTAAAAACGCCTGCGGGCAGGAAGGGAAGTATTACCATGAATAAGAACGTCATCCACACCGAAAACGCCCCAGCCGCTGTGGGGCCCTATTCCCAGGCCATCCGGATGGGCGATCTCATCCTGACCTCCGGCCAGATCCCCCTGGATCCGGCCACCGGCGCACTGGTGGAGGGCGATATCGCGGCTCAGACCCATCAGGTCTTTCGCAACATCGGGGCTGTGCTGGAGGCCGCCGGACTGACCTTTAGCAACGTCCTAAAAACCACCGTCTTTCTGGCGGATATTGCCGACTTCAACGCGGTGAACGAGGTCTACGCCGGATATTTTAAGCAGCCATATCCCGCCCGCTCTGCTGTCCAGGTGGCAGCGCTGCCCAAGGGCGCCCGGGTGGAGATCGAGTGCATCTGCTCCGATGGCGGCCTTTGACCGGATCCCCAGCGGCATCCCGCCGCTGGACAGCCTGCTGGACAATATCCGGCTGGGGGATAACGTTGTCTGGCAAATATCCGCCCTGGATGAATTTCGACTGGTGGCGGGCCCCTTCGTCCGTCAGGCGGTGGCCGATGGCCGCAGCGTCACCTATATCCGCTTCGCCCAGCATCCGCCCCTGCTGGATGACCTTACCGGGGTGGAGGTGCGGGAGTTCGACCCGGATAGCGGCTTCGAGGCCTTCACTGTAGCCATCCACGACGAGATCACCCGGAAGGGGCGGGGCGCCTTTTACGTCTTTGACTGCCTCTCGGAGCTGCAGTCTGTCTGGTATACCGACCTGATGATGGGGAATTTCTTCCGGGTCACCTGCCCCTATCTCTTTGAACTGGATACGGTGGCCTACTTCCCCCTGATGCGGGGGCGGCACTCCTTTGACGCTGTGGGCCGCATCCGGGACACTACCCAACTGCTGCTGGATATCTGCGCCGAGGGGGAGCGGCTCTATTTCCACCCCCTGAAGGTCTGGGAGCGTACCTCCCCCCGGATGTTCCTGCCCCACTGCTGGAACCGGCAGAGCGGCAGTTTTTCCCCGGTAGGGGACGGGGTGGGCATGAGCCGCTATTACCGCACCCTCCACCGGGGCGGCAGGAGCCACGATCAGAACTTTGACAGCTACGACCGCTTCTTCAGCGCTGCCCGGCTGGAATATCAGCAGGGTCGCTTCTCCCCGGAGACAGAGGAGCTGATTATCGACAGCACCATGACCAAGGATGTCCGGCTGAAGGCGCTGGTGCGGCGGTATTTCCAGGCAGCGGACTACTTCATGCTCCGTGACCGGATGATTGGCAGCGGGGCCATTGGCGGCAAGGCCTGCGGTATGCTGCTGGCCCGGCGCATTGCGGAGACGGAACTGCCCACCTATCAGGAACGCTGCGAACCCCACGACTCCTTTTATATCGGATCCGATGTATTCTATACCTACATTGTCTTCAATGACTGCTGGCGGCTCCGCATCCGCCAGCGCACCGCCGAGGGTTATTTCTCCCTTGCAGAGGAGCTTCAAACCCGGCTGCTGGAGGGGGAGTTCCCGGAGAAGCTCCGGGCGCAGTTCCTCTCCATGCTGGAATATTTTGGCCAGAGTCCCATCATTGTCCGCTCCTCCAGCTTTTTGGAGGACGGCTTCGGCAACGCCTTTGCTGGGAAATATGAGTCCGTCTTCTGCGTCAACCAGGGTTCCCCCCAGGAGCGGCTGGCGGAGCTGGAGCAGGCCGTCCGCCGGGTTTATGCCAGCGTCATGGATTACTCCGCCCTGGAATACCGTCGGCTCCACGGGCTGGAGCAGCAGGACGAGCAGATGGCGGTGCTGGTACAGCGGGTATCCGGTTCCTATTATGGCCAATATTTCATGCCCGCTGCCGCCGGAGTGGGCTACAGCCACAGCGCCTATCAGTGGCAGCCTGACATGGATCCCTCCGCCGGGATGCTCCGCCTTGTGATGGGGTTGGGTACCCGTGCGGTGGACCGCACCGGGGCAGATTATCCCCGGCTGGCAAATCTTGACCGGCCTGCCGTCACCGGTCACACCACGGCGGCGGAAAAGCACCGCTTCTCCCAACGGATGGTGGATGTGCTGGACATCCGGGAAAACCGCCAGAGTGCCCTGCGGCTGGATGAGCTGCTGCCTCTGCTGCCGGACTGGTACAAAAACACGGTGCTGGAGCGGGATTATGAGGCGGAAAACCGTCTGCGGCAGCTGGGCCGTCCACGGCCGGTGTGGTTCGCCAGCTGCCAGGGGCTGCTGGAAAACCGGGATTTCATCCAGCTGATGCAGCAGCTGCTTCAGACGTTGGAACGGGTCTATAATTACCCGGTGGACATCGAGTACACCGTCAATCTGGACGAGGACGGCAGCTTTGAGGTGAATCTCCTCCAATGCCGTCCCCTGTATCTGGGCCGCAAAGGGGAGAAGGTGGATCTCTCCGCCCTGAAATTTCGGGAGGTACTCTTTGATCTGCGGGACTCCTCCATGGGCCGCTCTGGTCACAGGGACATCGGGCTGGTGGTACAGGTGGATCCGGTGGCCTACTATAACCATCCCTATAACAAGAAATTTGACGTGGCCCGGGCCATCGGCACGGTGCAGCGGGCCTGCCGGGACAGCGAAAAAGATCTGCTGCTATTGGCACCGGGACGTATCGGCACCTCCTCGCCGGAACTGGGGGTTCCGGTGATTTTTGGCGATATCGCTGGATTTTCCGCTGTTTGCGAGGTATCTGATGACCGGGCAGGCTATCAGCCCGAATTGAGCTACGGAAGCCATATGTTCCAGGATTTGGTGGAGGCGGAAATCGTCTACGGCGCGATATGGAACAACCGAAAGACTGTCATCTACCGCCCGGAGCTGCTGGAGAGTTGCCCCGACCGGTTCCTGGAGCTGTGCCCGGAAAGCCCGGAACTGATGAAGATCCTTCATGTCTGGGAGACTCCCGGACTGGGGCTGTGGCTGGACGCTGTGTCCGGTCGAATGGTGTGCGGCTGGGAGGGGTGAGATGTCCCTTCCCTGCCGGTGAAAGGAGGCGCTTTTCCCATGCTTCGTCTGCTGCTGGGCCTTCCCCACACGGGGAAGACCCAGGCTGTCATCCAGAATTTCTGCGCAAATGGCCCCCGCCGCCGCCAGATGATTATCGTCCCGGAGCAACACTCCCACGATACCGAGCGCACCCTAAGCGCCCTGGGGGGGAGCCGCACCTCCGCCTGGGGCGAGGTGCTGTCCTTTACCCGGCTGGCCAGCAGGGTGTTCTCCACCGCCGGGGGAAGTGTCCTGCCGGAGCTGGACGCCGGAGGACGGCTGCTGCTGATGCATCGGGCGGTGCGTCAGATGGCGGACAGTCTCACTGTATTTGCCCGACCCTCCCAAAAGCCCTCCTTCCTGCGGGAACTGCTGGCCACAGCGGACGAGTGCAAGAGCTGTTGCGTCCCGCCGGAGGCTCTACTGCGGGCCGGAGAGGAGATACCCCCGGAACAGGGGGGCGGCAAGCTGCGGGATCTGGGGCTGATCCTCTCCGCTTACGACGCACTGGCGGCACAGCGGGCCGCAGATCCCCGTGACCGGCTGACCAGGCTGGCAGATACCCTAAAGGACTGCCCCTATTTTGAAAATTCCGATGTCTATCTGGACTGCTTCACCGACTTTACTCCCCAGGAGCGGCAGGTGATTCTGCGGATGCTGGCAGGGGCGAATACCGTGACTGTTGCTCTGACCTGCGACACACTGGAGCCTGACGGACGTCCCGTCTTTGAAACCACCCGCCGTACCGCCAGGCAGCTTATCGGGCTGGCAAATCGGGCGGGGGAGCTGGTGGAGGTAATCTCCTGCGGCCAGGACAGGGGCATTCCGCCGGAGCTGAGCTGGCTGGAAGCCCGCCTGTGTGACGGGCCGGAGGAAGCCCTTTTTGCTCCTGCTCCTGCCATCTCCCTCTGCCCCGCATCCACTCCGGCGGCAGAGGCGGAGTGGGCGGCCGGGAATATCCTCCGGCTGGTGGCGGGGGAGGGGTATCGCTTTCGGGATATTGCCGTCTCCGCCCGGACGCTGGAGGGCTGGCAGGGGGTGCTGGAATCCACCTTTGCCCGATACGGCATCCCTGTCTTCCAGGCCCGGATGGAGGACATCCTCCAAAAGCCTGTGCTGACCCTCATTACCGCCGCGCTGGACACGGTGACGGGGGGATATGAGTATGATGACGTCTTCCGATATCTTAAAACCGGCCTCGCCGGTGTGGATCAGGAGGAAATTGACCAGCTTGAGAACTATGTCCTCCGCTGGAAAATTCGGGGTTCCTCCTGGTGGTCGGATCAGCCCTGGGGCTGGCACCCGGAGGGCTATGCACTGCCTTGGACGGAGGAACACCGGGCGCTGGTCTCCCGGCTGGATGCCCTCCGCCGACGGATCGCCGCTCCGCTGGAGGCCTTCCGGCAGGTGAGCCGGGGGACGGGCCAGGAGCTGGCCTCCGCTCTGTGCTGCCTGATGAGGGACATCGGGTTGCCAGAGCGGCTGGCCGACCGCGCACGGGAACTGCAGAATATGGGTGAGTTGAATCAAGCGGAGGAATACCGCCAGCTGTGGGATGTCCTCTGCGCTGCCCTGGAGCAGTGCGCCCGGCTGCTGGAGGGGGAGCTGCTGGAGCGGGGCGAATTTGCCCAACTGTTCCAGCTGGTGCTGTCCCAGTATTCTGTCGGCTCCATCCCCGTCTCCCTTGATCGGGTGACAGTGGGAGAGCTGCCCCGGTTGGCCCATAAGCGGGTAAAGGTTCTGTTTTTGCTGGGGGCGGATGACAGCAAATTTCCGCTCATCACGCAGTCTCCCGGTCTGCTGGCCGACGATGACCGGCTGCTGCTGGAGCAATATGATCTGGAACTGGCGGCGGATGCGGACCGCCGTCTGGAGCGAGAAACGGCCATCGCCTACGAGGGCTGCACCCTGCCCACAGAGCGCCTTTTTGTCAGCTGGAGCGGCGGCAGCGAGGAGGGCGTACCCCGTCGGCCGTCCTGGCTGGCCACCCGGCTGCTGGCCCTGTTCCCCGGCTCTGTGGCTGGAGAGATATTGCCCCCCCTGGCGCCTGCCCCGGCGCTGGACTACGCCGCACGACAGGGGGACAGCGGGCTGCTGGCCGCGCTGACGGAACTTCCGGGCTGGGGAGAACAGGCGGACCGGGTGACGGTTGCCCGGCATTATCACCGGGACAGTCTTTCCCGCCCGGCTGTAGACGCCCTTTATGGGGACACGGTGCGCCTCTCCGCATCCCGGATGGATAGGCTCAAGTCCTGCCACTTCTCATATTTCCTTCAATATGGCCTGCGGGCAAAGCCCCGGCGGGCGGCGGGTTTTGATGCTCCTGAGGCCGGTACCTTTGTCCATTATGTGCTGGAGTATATGTTGAAGGAGGCAGGGGCGCGGGGCGGCGTCAGGGCGCTAGCCCGGAAGGAGCTGCTGAAGCTGGCGGACGAGGCCACAGAGCGCTATGTCCGGGAAGAACTGGGGGGCATGGCGGAGCAGACGCCCCGTTTCCGCTATCTCTTCCGCAGACTGGCGGAGGACACCCGGCAGGTGGCCCTGAATGTGGCGGAGGAGCTGCAAAACTCTGACTTTGAGCCGTTGGCCTTTGAACTGGGCTTCGGCCCGGGACAGGAGCTGCCCCCTGTGACACTGACGGAGCAGGGCGTCACCTTGTCCATCTCCGGCTTTGTAGACAGAGTCGACGGCTGGGTTCACAATGGGCGGCTTTACCTCCGGGTGGTGGACTACAAGACCGGCAAGAAGTCCTTTTCCCTCACCGATGTGTGGCATGGGCTGGGGCTGCAGATGCTGCTCTATCTTTTCACCCTGACGGAGGAGGGGCAGGACTGCTTCCACACTGCCCGGATCAGCCCTGCGGGGGTGCTTTATCTCCCCGCCCGGGATGTACTCCCCTCTGGCGGGCGGAATATGTCTCCGGAGGAGCGGCAACGGCTGGTGGACAAGGCCCTGACCCGCAGCGGCCTGATCCTGGCCGATCCGGATGTGGTGGAGGCCATGGAACACGCCGGGGAGGAGGGCTATCGGTTCCTCCCCGTCCATCTGTCCCAGGGCGGCAAGCTCTCCGCCGACCATCTGATCTCCGCCCAGCAGCTGGGCAAGCTGGAACGGCACATCCGGCATGTCCTGCGGGACATCGCCGGAGAGATCGCCGAGGGCAACGTGGCTGCCGACCCCTATTTCAAGGGCAGCTTCAACTTTTGCCAGTGGTGCGACTATGCCGATGCCTGCCACTTTGACGAGGGATTGGGGGATTGCAGGCGCTATCTCTATCCCGTGCAGGGGCAGCGGTTTTGGGAGGAGGCGGGAGAGCCGTGAGTATGGAACTGACTGACCAGCAGCAGGCCGTGGTGGATAACCGGGGCGGTGCGGTGCTGGTGTCCGCCGCCGCCGGATCCGGCAAGACCCGGGTGCTGGTGGAGCGGCTGCTGGGCCGAGTGGAGCGGGAAGGGGCGAATCTGGACGATTTTCTCATTATCACGTACACCAAGGCCGCTGCCGCAGAGCTGCGGGGCAAGATTATTGATGAGCTGAATCTCCGCATCGCCCGGCATCCCGAGGATCACCACCTCCGCCGCCAGTCGGTGCTGGTGTACCGGGCGAATATCTCCACCATTCACGCCTTCTGCTCCGCCGTTCTCCGGGAGTTTGGCCATCTGCTGGCCCTTGACCCGGACTTTCGGGTAGCGGAGGAGAATATCTGCGCTGCACTGAAGGAAAAGGCCTTGGATCAGCTGCTGGAGGAGCGCTATGAGACGCTGGCGCCCGATTTTGCCGCCCTGGTGGACACCATGTCCGCCGGACGGGATGACAGCCGCCTCCGGCGCATCGTGCTGGATATTCACGGGCGGATCCAGAGCCACCCTGCCCCCCGCCAGTGGCTGGAAGCCCAGGCCGACGCCTTTGAAGCGGAGGGCATTACCGATGCGGGCCAGACAGTCTGGGGGGCGCTGCTACTGGAGGACACCGCCCGGCAGATACGCTATTGGCGAGGGGCTCTCGTCCGGGGGCTGGAGCTGCTTCGGGGCGACCCGGCGCTGGAGGCCGCTTATGCCGCCAGCTTTGATGACCTGCTGGACAGTCTGGACGATCTGCTGGCTGCGCTGGGGCAGGGCTGGGATGCCGCCCGCCGGAAGTCGGACATCACCTATACCGCGCTGAAGGGAAGCCGGAAGATTACTGATAAGGCGGCCCAAGAGCAGGCCAAGGCGCTGTGGAACAGGGCGAAAAAACAGCTTTCTAGGCTGACCGCCCGCTTTGTGTCTGAAAGCAGCGCTCTGCTGGATGACCTGCGCGCAGTGGCCCCCGCCGTCCGGGCACTGATGGAACTGACGGCGGACTTTGGGGATGCTTACCAGCAGGAAAAGTCCCGGCGGCATCTGCTGGATTTCTCCGACCTGGAGCATCTGACACTGGAATTGCTCACTACCCAGGAAACGGCGGCGGCCCAGCTGCAGGGGCGTTTTTGGGAAATTCTGGTGGACGAATATCAGGACACCAACAGCGTCCAGAACGCCATCTTTGATGCCCTCTCCCGGAACGGCAGGAATCTCTGCTTCGTAGGAGACGTGAAGCAGTCCATCTATCGCTTCCGGCTGGCTGACCCCTCAATTTTTATTGAGAAATATAGATCCTTTCCGCCCTTCACCCGGGCGGCGGAAGGGGAGGGCCGTACCATTGTCCTCTCCCGGAACTTCCGCTCCCGGCCCAGCGTGCTGGCGGGGGTGAATTTTGTCTTTGAACATCTGATGACGGCAGAACTGGGGGAGATCGACTATACGGAGGATCAGCGGCTGAACCCCGGCTTCCCCTACCCGCCCCATCCCAATGACCGGGTGGAGCTGGATATCGTTGAGCCGCCCCCCGCACCGGAGGACGGCAGCGGCGCTGCGCCCACCGTTGCCCAGACCGAGGCGGCATTCCTGGCCCGGCGCATCCGGGAGCTGCTGGAAGAGGGTTTCCCCGTTACCCAGGGCGGCCAGCTCCGGCCTGCCCGGCCGGAGGATATTTGCATCCTGAGCCGCTCTATCCGGCCCATCCTCCCCAGCCTTACCGCCGCCCTTGACCGGGCGGGCATTCCCTGGCAGGCCCAGGGTGAGGACAGCTTCTGGGAGACGATGGAGGTGCGCACTGCCCTGGCTTTTTTGGAAATCATCGACAACCCCCGGCAGGATATCCCCCTGCTGGCGGTGCTTCGCTCCCCGGTGGGCGGATTTTCCAACGACCGGTTGGCGCTGCTGCGGGCGGCGTGTCCCTGCGGGGACATCTATACCGTGCTGACTGCGGGCGGGGAGCGGGGCGAAGCGGACTGCGGGGAGTTCCTCTCTCTGCTGACCCAGCTGCGCCGCCTGGCGGCAGACACACCGGGACACCGGCTGTTGCAGATTATATACCGCCGCACTGCCATGTCTGCCATCTTTGGGGCAATGCCTGGTGGGGAAACCAGGCAGGCCAATCTCCAGCTGTTGTATGATTATGTGTGCAGGCTGGAACAGAGCGGACACCAGGGAGTCTTCAGCCTGGTGAATCACTTCCGCCGTCTGCGGGACAGCGGGGAAAGGCTGGCCGGGAGGGAGAGCGGCGGCTCTGGCGTGAAGATCATGTCCATCCACAGATCCAAGGGGCTGGAATTTCCCATTGTCCTGCTGGCGGGACTGACTCGGAAATTCAACCAGTCTGATCAGACCGCCCCCGTCCTCTTTCATTCCAAGTTGGGGGTGGGGCCGAAGGGCATCGACCGGGAGCGGGGAGTAGTCTATACCACGCTGGCCCGCTCTGCCGTTGCTGTGCAGCTGGATCGGGAGATGCGCTCCGAGGAGCTGCGGCTGCTCTATGTAGCCATGACCAGGGCTAGGGAAAAGCTCATCCTTATCTGCACCTTCAAGGACTGGGAAAAGGCCCGGGAGGGCCTGCTGGCGGACAGCGGCCCCCATCCCTCTCCTCAGGCGCTGGCGGCGCTGCCCACCGTGGGCCACTGGTTGCTGCTGCCGGTGCTGGCTCGCACAGACGCCGCCCCCCTCCGGCAGGGGGCCTCCCCTCAAGGAGATTGGCTCACCGATGACTTCCCGTGGGATATCCGCCGTGTCCATCTGGACTCGCTGGAGACTGTAGAGAGGGACGCCCCGGCAGAAGCCCCTGCCTCTGCCCGCCCCGGACTGAAGCCGGAGGAGCGGCGGGAGGTACTTGATTTCCTCGCATGGGAGTATCCTTACCGAGCGGCAGAAAATCTCCCCTCTAAGCTCACCGCCACCCAACTGAAGGGGCGGCGACTGGACGCAGAGACGGCGGAGGACGCTCCGCCCCCGGCTCTGCCGCTGGAGTTCCGTTTGCCGGACTTCATGGCTGGGGAACAGCCCCTGACCGCTGCTCAGCGGGGTACTGCCGTCCATGCCGTCATAGAGCGCATCGACCTCCGGAAAGCCGATACTGTCACCGGCGTCTCGGAGGAGATCGCCCGGCTGGTGAGCCGGGGCTGGCTGACGGAACAGCAGGGCCGGGCCGTGGATCCCGGAAGCATTGCCGCTTTCTTCGGCTCTCCCTTGGGGCGGGCGGCGGCAGCGGCGGGGGACCTCCAGCGGGAATTCAAGTTTTCCCTGCTGGTGTCTGCCCGCAGCTTCTCGCCCCAGGCGCCGGAGGGGGACGAGGTTCTCCTGCAGGGCGTCATCGACTGCTGCTTCTCCACGGCGGAGGGGTTGACAGTGGTGGACTTCAAGACCGACCGTGTCTCCTGCGGCGGGGAGGCCGACCGCGCTGAAGAGTACCGCGCCCAGTTGGACGTCTATACCCGGGCGCTGGAGGAGATCACTGGAAAGACCGTTGTTCGGCGGGTCATCTGGTTCCTGCGCACCGGCTGCGGGGTGGAGCTGTAGGATATGCACCCCCCAGCAGGCCGAATTTGTCCCCAATTCCGTTGCCATTCCATGCGATGCGTGATATAATTAGAACAGCATATTTAACCATGCCATGAAAGGAGCCAGAATACTCTATGACAGAAGCAGAAAAGAAGGCCCTTGCCATCACTGCGTGTCAGGTGCGACAAGGCATCATCCAGGCGGTATACGGGGGAAAATCCGGCCATCCTGGAGGCAGCTTATCTGCTGCTGATGTGTTCACCTACCTCTATTTTAAGGAGATGAACATCGACCCGTCAGACCCCCAAAAGCCCAGCCGTGACCGCTTTGTCCTCTCCAAGGGACACACCGCGCCGGGACTGTATTCCACCCTGGCCCACAGGGGCTTTTTCCCCGTGGAGGACCTGCCCACCCTGCGGCATCTCGACAGCTATCTCCAGGGCCACCCAAACATGAACACCGTCCCCGGCGTGGATATGTCCACCGGCTCCCTGGGCCAGGGCATCTCCGTGGCCTGCGGCATGGCCAAGGGGGCCAAGCTCACCGGTGCGGACTTCCGGGTCTATACCCTGTTGGGAGACGGAGAGATTCAGGAGGGCCAGGTCTGGGAGGCCATGATGTTTGCCGCCCATTATCAGCTCGACAACCTCTGCGTCATCATCGACAACAACGGCCTGCAGATTGATGGCAACGTGGCCGATGTCATGAGTCCCTACCCCATTGACGAGAAGCTCCGGGCATTTGGCTTTGCGGTAAATGTGGTGGACGGCCACGATTTTGACGCTCTGGAGGCCGCCTTTACCGCCTGCCGCCAGACAAAGGGCAAGCCCTCCGCCATCCTGATGAAGACGGTGAAGGGCAAGGGGGTCAGCTATATGGAGAATCAGGCTGGCTGGCATGGCAAGGCCCCCAACAAAGAGGAATTTGAAGTTGCGATGGCGGAGCTGGATGCCCAGCTGGCCGCCCTGAAGGGGGAGTGAACACAATGGCGGACGTCAAGAAAATCGCCACTCGTGAGAGCTACGGCAACGCGCTGAAGGAACTGGGCGCAGATCATCCCAATGTGGTAGTGCTGGATGCCGACCTGGCGGGAGCCACTAAGACTGCTATATTCCAGAAAGCATATCCCGACCGGCACATTGACTGCGGCATTGCCGAGGCCGACATGATCGGTGTGGCAGCGGGACTGTCCACTATAGGCCTGGTACCCTTTGCCTCGTCCTTTGCCATGTTTGCTGCGGGCCGTGCCTTTGAACAGGTGCGGAACACCGTTGGCTATCCCCATTTGAACGTGAAGATCGGCGCGACCCACGGTGGTATCTCTGTGGGTGAGGACGGGGCTTCCCACCAGTGCTGCGAGGACTTTGCCCTGATGCGCTCCATCCCCGGCATGACGGTACTCTGCCCCGCCGACGATGTGGAAGCGAAGGCTGCTGTCAAGGCCGCCTATGAGCATACTGGCCCCGTCTATATGCGGTTTGGCCGGGCTGCTGTCCCTGTCTTTCATGACCCAGAAACCTACACTTTCCAGATTGGAAAGGGGGAAATTCTCCGTGAGGGCAGCGATGTGGCAATTTTGGCCACCGGCATTATGGTCTGGGAGGCGCTGGAGGCGGCCAGACTGCTGAAGGAGAAGGGCGTCTCCGTGCGCGTGGTCAATCTCTGCACCATAAAGCCCCTGGATGAGACTCTGGTGCTGGAGTCCGCCGCCCGCTGCGGCAAAGTAATCACGGCGGAGGAACACTCCATTATCGGCGGCCTGGGCGAGGCAGTAGCCGGCCTGTTGGCGGAAAAGCGGCCCACTCGTATGCGTCGCGTAGGCGTCAATGATGAGTTTGGCCACTCCGGTCCCGCCACCGCCCTGCTGGAACAGTTTGGCCTATGTGCCGCCCATATCGCAGAGGTAGCGGAGAGCTTTTAAGCACATCCAGAGGCGTACACCCTGCCTTGCGCATCCCAGCCGGAATTTTCCCGCATGGTTCCCTGTGATGCGGAAGCCCCGCCCAACGGGAGGCGCCGTTTTGTGACATCCCAATTCAAAATTACGATTTGCCCGTCCGGCGGGCCGATATGTCCATGTGCCGGGCCATCGAACGCCGGGGCTTTGTCCGCTGCGGAATGATCTGCGCCTGGGATCACAGGGCCAGAATCGCCTGTCAGAGTACCCGACACATCCCGTCGGAGGAGGATGCACTGTGATTATAAAAACCCCGTTCGGGGTGACTGCGAGGGGATATCCCGTTGCCCGCTATACGATGAAAAATCCAAGTGGACTGTCTGTTTCCGTGCTGGACTACGGCGGCATCATTCAGTCCATCCTGACACCGGACGTTGCCGGGAATCCGATAAATGTGGTGCTGGGCTATGATAATATTGCCAGTTATGAGGCGGATAACGCCTATATCGGGGCCATCGCCGGGCGGTACGCCAACCGTATCGCCGGGGCGGTGTTCTCCTTTGACGGGAAGGATTACCCGCTGACTGCAAACGAAGGGACGAGCCATCTTCACGGCAGTCTCAGCCGGAGCCTGTTCTCCGCCGGGACGGAGACCGGGGGTGACTTTGATCGCGTGACACTCCGCCGCCGCTGTCCCGCCGGGGAGGAGGGCTTTCCCGGTACGCTGGAGCTGCGGGTGGACTATACCCTGACGGCGGACGGTCAGCTCTGCATTGTATATGAGGCGGAGAGCGATGCCGATACCGTACTGAATCTGACCAATCACAGCTATTTCAACCTGAACGGAACCGGGGACGTACTGGACCACAGCCTGTGGGTAGACGCCGGATTTTACACGCCCTTGAAGGAGGGCAGCCTGCCTACCGGAGAAATTCTCTCCGTGGAGGGAACGCCGCTGGATTTCCGTCAGCCCAAGGCCGTGGGCCGGGATATCGGGGCGGACTGGCCCCAGCTGACCCTCTGCGGCGGCTATGATCACAACCTGATTTTCTCCGCCGGCCCGGCCGCCGCGCCCCGGGCGGTTCTTCAGGGGGACAGGAGTGGCATTGTCCTGACGATTTATTCTACAGAGCCTGCGGTGCAGATCTATACCGGCAATTTCCTGGGGACGGACTCCGCCGGCTTCCCCGACCGGGCCGGGGTGGCGCTGGAGACACAGCACTACCCGGACGCCCCCCATTTCGCCCATTTCCCATCCACCCTACTGCGGCGGGGGGAGCGGTTTGTCAGCCAAACCAGATACTTTTTTTCCACTCTGTGAAAGGAGCGCGTGATTATGTCCGACTGCCTGTTCTGTAAAATCGCCGGAGGGGAGATTCCCTCCAAGGTGGCCTATGAGGATGACACCGTTTTTGTTTTCCATGACATTGATCCCCAGGCGCCCACCCATCTGCTGGTGATTCCCAGGGAGCATATCTCCTCCTGCGGCGCGGTGACGCCGGAGAACTCCGCTGTGGTGGCCCACTGCTTTGAGGTGATCTCCACCCTGACCAGGAAGCTGGGCATCTCCGAGTTTCGGGTGGTATCCAACTGCGGCGAGAGTGCCGGACAGAGCGTCCCCCACCTGCACTTCCATGTGCTGGCGGGCCGCGACCTGTCCTGGCCTCCGGGCTGATGCCCTGAAAATATCCTGCCGGGGAGCCTCTGCCTCTCCCCGGCAGCCCGCTTCTTTGCCGACAATTTTCCGGGAGGTGACGGCATGGCCATTAAAAAACCCACCGCCAACGCCTATCAGCAGCTAAAGGGCGACATTGATGGCGGAAAGCTCCGCTCTCTCTATGTTCTCTATGGGGAGGAGAGCTATCTACGGGAGCAGGCGGTGGAACTGCTGAAGTCCGCCCTGGTTCCCCCTGGTATGGAGCCCTTTTGCTTTCGCCTCCTTCAGGGGGGCAGCCTGGAGCCGACTGAGCTGGAGGATGCCGTCAGCTTTCCCCCTATGGGGGGTGACCGGCTGCTGGTGCTGGTTTATGACTGGGATATGTTCCGTAGTGAGAGCCGCAGAACGGCCATGACCGCCCTGCTCCGGGATTTGCCGGACTACCTGTGTCTGGCCCTGGTCTATGATACCGTGGCATATAAGCCGGATAACCGTACGGCGCTGGGCAAGCTGATTAAGGAGCGGGCCGCTGTGTTGGAATTTGTTCCCCAACCGGAGGATAAGCTGGTGAACTGGCTGATTCGCCGATTCCTAGCGTTGGGAAAGACTATCAGCCGCCAGGACGCCTCTTATCTCAGCTATCTCTGCGGGGGGCTCATGACTGGCCTGGCCTCAGAGACGGAAAAGATTGCCGCCTACGCCGGGGGCGATACAATTACCCGGCAGGATATTGATGCCGTGGCCGAGCCGGTGTTGGACGCACGGGTCTTCCGCATGACAGACGCCATCGCGGAAGGCAGCTTTGACCGGGCCGTTGCCGCCCTAGGGGAGCTGTATCAGGCGGGAGAACATCCAATTATGATTCTTTCGGTGCTGGGCAAACAGCTGCGGCAGCTCTGGAGTGCCCGCCTGGCCTTGGAGACTGGCCGGGGACAGGCTGACGTGGCCCGGCTGTGGGGGATGCGCAACAGCTGGCAGACGGAACGCATCATGCAGGCTGCCCGCCGCTATGACCTCCCCTGGTGCCGCAGGGCCGTCCGGCTGGCGGCGAGGGCCGATCTGGAGATGAAGAGTGCCGCCCGTGATGCAGAGGGCATCCTGACGGACCTGCTGCTGACGCTGGCGGTGGGCGTTGGAGAGCAGGTATGCTGAAGATAAAGGAAGTCATCATTGTGGAGGGCCGCTATGACAAGGCCACGCTGGCGAATCTGGTGGACGGGCTGATTTTAACCACCGATGGCTTTCAGATCTTCCGAGACAGGGAGAAACGGGCCATGCTGCGGCAACTGGCGGAGACACGGGGTGTCATTGTCCTCACGGACGCCGATGGTGGTGGCCTGCTGATCCGCAATCACCTGAAGGGCGTACTTCCCCCGGAGCAGGTGAAGCACGCCTATATTCCGCCCCGTCCCGGTAAGGAGCGTCGGAAGGCAAAGCCGGGCAGAGCGGGGCTTTTAGGAGTAGAGGGTATGTCTCAGAATATCCTGGAGACGGCCCTCCGCCGGGCAGGTGCCACCATTTTGGACGAGGGTCCCCCCGCCGCTGTCAGCCACCCCATCACCCGCACGGATCTCTATCGGCTGGGCCTTTCCGGCGGGGCGAACAGCAGGGAAAAACGCCGGGTACTGTGCCGCCGCTTGGAGCTGCCGGAGCAACTCTCCGCCAAGTCCCTGGCGGAGGTGCTGGGGTCGCTGATGACGCTGGAGGAATTATCCCGACTCACAGCAGAGCTGGAGGACGTCTGACACGGGTTCCCGTCTCAATCAATCCCCAACAAAGCGAGACAAGCCATCCCTTTGCGCTCTGCCGGGGCAAATATATAGTCACAGGGGGACTGTCCCATTTGGGACAGTCCCCCTGTGATCTGCACATGATACGATGAATTACCCTGCGTTAAATAACGTCTCCAGTTCGTCATAATAGGTCTGGAAGATATCCAGCAGGAAGGTGTTCCAATGGCGGGCGTCCTGGGTGCTGCTGCCAAATACATAGTCCTCCTGGCCGTAGTCAATGACGTCAAAGCCGGGCATGGCCTTACTGGCCCCGGCGGTGCGGTAGGAAACAGCATCTGCCAGGGTAAAGGAGACGGCAGATAGGTCGCTGTAGTCCACCCAGCCACTCAGATCCGTTCCAGTGGCGGCGTCGGAGGTGCCGTTTTCCGTCTGCGTTTCAGCGACAGGAGTCTCAATGGCTCTGCCGTCTGCATATTCCCCATACATCTGATCCACATATAGAGAGAAGGATTCGCTGAGGATTTCAGAGGGGACATGGCCGCCATCCCACTGCCATTCAATGACGCAGTCTGTCCCGGCGGCCAGCCAGGCAAGCTGCAGATTTAATGAGGAAAACATAGACATATCGCCCTCAGACGCGCCCATCAAAATCCGGACCCAGGCGGCGTCCTCCGTGCCCTCGCCGCCGATATAGTTCAGGGGGTTATAGAGTTCCACGATATTCCTGCCGTAGGTGTCCCCGGCCAGAATCTCCGCGATGTCGGCCTCATAGGCCGCCACCATGTCGGCGTAGCTGACGTAGTTGGCGGAGTCGGTGCTGCCGGTGGCGGACTGGGTAGTCCCCGCGTCTGGGGTACCCGCCTCCATGGCACCGCCGTTGCCCGCAGTGCCGGTTTCTGCGTCGGGGGAACCGCCGATATCGCCGGGCAGATCGCCGGAGGCGTTGCCCGGAAAGCCGGAGGCGTCCATACCGTCGGGGGCATCGCCGTCGGGGAGACGGTCAGTGTCGAGGTTGCCCCAATCACCCCGACCGTTGCCGTCCTTTCCGCCGGCGAAATCGCCATCGGGGAGACTGTCAGTGTCAAAGCCGCCCTTGCCGCCCATCTCGCCGTCGGTGAAATCCGCCGCACCGTTCATGCCGCTGGGCAGAACACCGGCTCCGCCGCCGGTAGGGCCGGCGGTGTAACGGCCCTCGATAAAGGCGGTGGCCCTGTCCGCACTGGTCATGGCGGCCACTTCTGCATCAGAGAGGGCGCTGCCGTCGGCATCGAACCACGTCCAGCCGCTGGCGTAGTCCAGATTATCCAGATACCACTGGAGATTGGAGACAAACTCCGCCAGATAGAGGTCCAGATAGGTGCCGCCGTAGCCGTTGGTATCGGCGTACTGCGCCTCATCATACTCGATATAGAGACTGATGGCGTCATCTGTGTCACCGTCGCCGTTGATATCCAGCCCCACATCGGCCTCGTTTACCGAGAGGTTTTGCGCGTTGATATAGTCCATGTAGGCGGCGGAGAGGTACTCGGCCAGCTGGGCCTGGAAGCGGGTGGAGAAGTCGTAGTCCGCATCCATATAATACTCGAAGGCCAGGGCCATATCCGCTTCATAGAGGGAGGTGATGGCGCTGTAAGCGATGCAGCCCCAGGCCCCGTCAGAGATTTCATAATCTGTGCCGTCAATGGTGACAGTGGTGGAGTAGGTGCCATCGTCGTTCTGATAGACACCGACCGCCCCCACGGCAATCTGATAGTCGTAGAAGTCGGCGTTGTTGGAGGTGGCGGCAAACATGGCGGCATGGGCGCCGCCGCCGGAGCCGCCGGTAGAGACAAAGTAATCCACGCTGCCTGGCAGGTTGCCCAGCAGGATGTTGTACTTCACAAAGCGGGTGGCGGCCTTCTGGTCAGCCAGGCAGGAGGGAGCGTCACCGGCGTAATAGCTGTTGCCGTCGCTGTCGGTGACGGTGTCCTGCTTGCCCCGGTTGCCGCAGGCCACGTTGATATAGCCCTCGGCGGCATAGACAGCGGAGGCGGTGGTGTTGGTGCTGGAGCTGTAGCCCGCCGCGCCGGTGTTCAGAATGACCGGGGCGGTGGCGGCGGTATAGACCTGGCCGTTGGTGCTGGTGATTTCCGCTTCATAGTCGATTACCAGTGAACCGTTCACTGCTCCGTCGGCGGTGTCCGCCGTCACTTCGGCCTCCCCATCGCCGTCGGTGTCGATGCCGGCAACATAGGCGCCTGGCACGCAGACAGAGACGCCCTCCTCGTCCTCAATTTCGGGATAGGCCACGGCGGAGACAATGGACAAGGTCCAGGCATCGGCGCCGGAGATGTATGTCCACTCCTGATCTTCGTCGTTAGCCAGATTCAGGGTGGTTTCGATGTATTCCACATCGTAAGTTTCCCCGGCGGATCCGCTGTTATCTTTGCCCTCATTGGAGCTGCCGGAGCAGGCCGTCAGGCTCAGAGCCATGGCCAGTGCCAGCAGCAGGGAGAATCGCTTTTTGGTTCTTTTCATGGGAACGCCTCCTTAAAAACAGCTTGCATTCGAAGCATATATGGGTTTCCTGCTGTTTTCAAGTATAAACCGTTTTGCTTTAGAATACCTTAAAACAGGCGCCTGAAAATCCCTCTGTAAAACCGACAAATACAGTGGGAAATGGGGCAAAGTTGTTGTGCGGCCTTTCCAAAAGTCGAAAAACAGGATTGACAGACCGAAAAAATCGTGTTATGATGGGGACGCAATTGAGCATGCGGGCAGTCTGCCCGTGATTCGTGGAAAGGAGGCAAAGCGTATGACCGCCATTTTTCTAACTCTGCTGCGTGGCAATTTCCGCTGTGGGCGAATGCTCAGCTCCCGGGCTATGGATGCGGCCGGGCGCTTTGCTGCGCCCTGTTGCCAGGGGTGATTTTCTTTCTGCCGTCCTCTGTACAATTGCCGTTGTCCAATGTCCGGGAGCTGTGTTGCCCCCGGTTTTTTGCTTTTCGGGGAGAAAATAGTTCTGGAACAAATTTTAGCACATAAAAAGGAGCGATTATCATGAAAAAGATTATTTCCACTATTCTGGCGGCAGCCCTTGTGCTGACCTGCGCCTTTGCCTTGGCGGGCTGCGGCGGAAGCGCTTCCGGCGGCTCCGTCACTATCGCCATCCCCAACGACACCACCAACGAAGCCCGGGCGCTGCTGCTGCTGGAGTCTTTGGGTTACATTACTCTGGATCCCGATGCCGACATCACCGCTACCCCCGCCGACATTACGGACAACCCCTATAACATCCAGTTTGAAGAGGTGGAGGCCGCCCAGCTGCCCAATGTCCTCCAGGATGTAGATTACGCCATTATCAACTCCAACTACGCCATTGAAGCCGGCTTGACCCCCTCCGCCGATGCCTTGGCTATGGAGGGATCCGCCTCCGCATATGTGAATATTCTGGCGGTATACGAAGGCAACGAAAAGACCGATAGCATCAAGGCCCTGGTGGCTGCTCTGGCGAGCCAGCAGGTAGCCGACTACATCGCTGAAACCTATCCCGACGGCGATGTCCTCTGCGTGGTAGAGGACCCCACCGACGGCTATGACGAGAGTGTGGACTATGCCGCTCTGGCCGGAACCACCATCTCTGTGGCCGCCTCCCCCACCCCCCACGCTGAGATTCTGGCTGTGGTGAAGGACATCCTGGCGGAGAAGGACATCAACCTGGATATCCAGGAGTATACCGACTATGTGGTGCCAAATGAAGTAGTTGAGAGCGGCGAGGTGGATGCCAACTACTTCCAGCATGTCCCCTATTTGGAGAACTTCAACGAAGAAAACGGCACCCATCTGGTCAGCGCTGTGGGCATCCATGTGGAGCCTATGGGCCTTTACGGCGGCAAGCAGGACAGCCTGGACGCCATAACCAAGTAATTTCAAATACTCAAAATAAGCCATACCTCCCCTGCTCTGCGGGGGAGGTGTTGCCGCCTGTAGGCGGTAGAAAAGCTGCGTGAGACAAAGCGGGCAGCACCCAAATAAAATGAGGAATGAACATGATTGAACTTAAAAATCTAACCCGGACATTCCACACAGCGGAAGGAGAGGTGGCCGCCCTGCAGGATGTCTCCCTGACCATTGGCACCGGGGAGATCTACGGCATCATCGGCATGAGCGGCGCAGGCAAGAGTACCCTGGTGCGCTGCATCAATATGCTGGAGCGACCAGACAGCGGCTCCGTCCTTATCGACGGTCAGGATATGGCGGCTTTAAGTCCGGCGGAGCTGCGGGTCAGGCGGCGAGATATGTCCATGATCTTCCAGAGCTTCAATCTGCTGCAGCAGCGCACCTGCCTGAAAAACGTCTGCTTCCCACTGGAGCTGCTCCGCCAGAGGCGTGCGGAGGCCCATACCCGTGCCATGGAGCTGCTGGAGATCGTAGGTCTGCCGGATAAGGCCAATGCCTATCCCGCTCAGCTCTCCGGGGGACAGCAGCAGCGGGTAGCCATTGCCAGGGCACTGGCAACCAACCCCAAGGTGCTGCTCTGCGATGAGGCCACCTCTGCACTGGATCCCAAGACCACACGTGACATCCTCACCCTGATCCGGGACATCAATCGGCGGTTTGGCCTTACCGTTATCGTTATCACCCACCAAATGAGCGTGGTGCAGGAGATCTGTAGCCGGGTGGCTATTTTGGAGCATGGCCATGTAGTGGAGGAGGGAACCGTCCAGCAGGTGTTTTCCAATCCTCGGACGGAGGCTGCCCGCCAGCTGATGGGCGGTGGCGAGGGCCAGACGGTGGACTACGCCACGCTACTGCGCTCCCTCGGCCCAGAGGACAGAAGCCGGGCAATGACCCTGCTGAAGGAATTGGAAGCGGAGGACGCAAAGGAGGCGGCACTCGATGTTCAATAATATCCTTGACCCGGAAAAAGTGGCGGAGGCCCTGGAAATCCTGCAAAATGAGTTCCCTGTGGCCCTGTGGGAGACGGTGTATGTCACGGTGGTGGCAACCGTCTTTGCCACCATCATTGGTCTGCCGCTGGGCGTCCTGCTGGTAGCGGGGGACCGGAACGGCGTGATGCCCCTGCCCCGGGGCCTGCTCCATGTGCTGAACGTGGTCATCAATCTGCTGCGCTCTGTCCCCTTCCTGATTTTGATGATTATGGTATTTCCCCTGACCCGACTCATCGTGGGGACTGCCGTGGGGACGGTGGCCTCTATCGTACCCCTAGTGATTGCGGCCTTTCCCTTTGTGGCCCGGCTGGTGGAGAGCAGCCTGCGGGAGGTTGATCCAAATATCATCGAGGCCGCTCAGAGCATGGGTGCCTCCCCCTTTCAGATTATTACCAGGGTGATGATTCCGGAGAGCGTCCCCTCCCTCATCTCCAACATTACCATCGGCATCACCACCATCCTGGGCTACTCTGCCATGAGCGGTATCATCGGTGGTGGCGGCCTGGGCAAGATCGCCATCAATTACGGCTATTACCGCTATAAATATCTGGTGATGCTGCTGGCGGTTATCCTGCTCATTGTCCTGGTGCAGGTTTTCCAGAGCCTAGGTACCCGCCTGGCCACCCGCTCGGATAAGCGGCTGAAGGACAGGAAATAATTCTGGCACCCTTTCAGGTGTTGGATAAAAAGACGGACGGCAAGTTGCTTCCAGCTTGCCGTCCGCCTCTTCGATTTTCGGATTTTTTAGCCCTTATTTCATCAGCCCGCACACCAGGTCGGTATACGCCGTGGGATCCTCCAGGGGCAGGTCTGCAATCAGCAGCGCCTGGCAGTAGAGCAGTTCGGCGTACTGCTTTGCCTTCTCCGGGTTCTCGGAGATGGCGGTTTTCAGCACCTCAAACACCGGCGCGTCCGGGTTCACCTCCAGCACCCGCTGGGCGGTGAAGCCCTCCATATCGGCCCCCTGCCGCTTCATATATTTCTCCATTTCGATGGACATGGGGCCGTCAGATACCATGCACACCGGATGGGACTTCAGCAGCTTGGAAACGCGGGCCTCCTTGATTTTGTCACCCAGCGTCTCCTTCAGGAAGTCCAGCACGTCCTTTCCGGCTTCGGCTTTCTCCTCGGCGGCCTTCTTCTCCTCCTCCGTCTCGGGCAGGGCTTCCGGGTCGTTGACGGACATCAGCTTCTTGCCGTCCCACTCACCGATAACCTGCATAGCGAACTCGTCCACGTCTTGGGTGAGATAGAGGATTTCATATCCGGCGTCCAGAATGCGTTCCGCCTGGGGCAGCTTGGAGAGCTTCGTGGCGTCCTCGCCCACGGCATAGTAGATGTTCTCCTGTCCTTCCGGCATCCGGGAGACATACTCTGCCAGGGTGGTTCCCTTCTCTTCCTTGGAGGAGGGGAAAATCAGGATATCGGTGAGCTTGTCCTTGTTGGCACCGTAGTCGGACACCACGCCGTACTTGATCTGCAGTCCGAAAGCCTTCCAGAAGGTGAGATATTTCTCCCGATCGTCCTTCAGCAGCCGTTCCAGCTCTGCCTTGATCTTCTTTTCCAAATTCTTGGCGATGACCTTCAGGCTGCGGGTGTGCTGGAGCATCTCACGGGAGATATTCAGGGAGACATCGGGGGTGTCCACCACGCCCTTGACAAAGCGGAAATACTCTGGCAGCAGATCAGCGCACTTGTCCATAATCAGAACACCGGAGGAGTAGAGCTGAAGGCCCTTTTCATACTCCCTGGTGTAGAAGTCATAGGGAGTGCGGGAAGGGATGAACAGAAGGGAATCGTAGGTGACGTTGCCCTCCACACTGGCCCGGATGGTGGCCAGCGGAGCCTCATAATCGCTGAACTTGTCCTGATAGAAGCTGTCATAATCAGCCTGCTCCACCTCGTTCTTGGGCCGCTGCCACAGGGGAACCATAGAGTTCAGCGTCTCCCACTCGGTGTAGTCCTCCCACTCCGGCTTGTAGTCCTCTCCGGCGTCCTCGGGCTTCTCCTTCATACGGGATTTTTCCATTAACATGACGATGGGATAGTGGACATAGTCGGAGTATTTTTTCACCAGCCGGGAGATGCGGTTGGCGTCCAGATACTGGGAGAACTGCTCATCCTCCCCATCGGGCTTGATGGTGAGGATGACGTCGGTACCCACCTCCGGCCGGGTGGTTTCGGTGATGGTGTAGCCGTCCGCCCCGGAGGACTTCCATTGATAGGCAATTTCAGAGCCATAGGGCCGGGAGACTACAGTGACGGTGTCCGACACCATAAAAGCGGAGTAAAAGCCCACGCCAAACTGACCGATAATGTCCAAGGTGCTGCTGTCGGACTTCTCATCCTCGCTCTTTCCCTGGGCCTTTGCCATCTCCTCCTTGAATTGCAGGGAGCCGGAGCGGGCGATGGTACCCAGATTGGATTCCAGCTCATCCCGGTTCATGCCGATGCCATTGTCGGAGATGGTCAGGGTGCGGGCTTCCTTGTCCACTGTCAGGGTGATTTTGAAGTCGGAGCGGCTCATGCCCACGCTGTCATCGGTGAGGGCCTTATAGGCCAGCTTGTCCTCGGCATCGCTGGCGTTGGAGATGATCTCCCGCAGGAAAATCTCCTTATGGGTGTAGATGGAGTTAATCATCAGATCCAGCAGCCGCTTGGATTCCGCCTTAAATTGCTTCTTTGCCATGATTGATTGCGCCTCCGTTGTGATTTGTGATCTTGATCGTTGAAATGTTAGCACTCTAATTCTATGAGTGCCAACATTATAGCCCTTTTTCCCGGAGAATGCAAGGGAGTTCATAGAAAGTTTTCAAAATTGCGGGAACTACAAACGGCCCAGTCTGACACCCCCCGGTTCTCACAGAAAGCTGAAAAATGCTTAAAAATAGCCTTTGAGGTAAAAGTCACTTCTCCACTGCCCGGTGATAATCCTCCGGCGTATTCAGATTATCCAGCGCCCGATTTAAATCGAAACCGGCCAGCTCGTCCTCATCAATCCATCGGACATCGAGCTTCTCCAGCAAGGCAGAGAGCGCCCGCCGGCCCTGGGCCAGATTTTCTTCCGCATCAGGGAGAACAGACCGTCGATAGGCGGCAAACAGCGGCTCAATTTTGCCATCTGACCGGCGGATCACCGCTGCCTGATGTTCCCCCAGCAGGGAGAGGAGGGCTTCCGCCAGTGCCGGGCTGCCAAAGGGCAGATCGGTGGCGGTGAAAAAGATGATGTCGGCATCTGTCTGACGAAAGGCGGCCTGCAGCCCCGCCAGCGGCCCCTGTCCCGGGACGAGGTCGGCGATCTCTTCCGCCCCGGCAGTGTCGAACTGTCCTCGCCGGGCTACAGAGACAGAGACGGGAAAGGTTGCCTGGTAGACGTTGACCAAATGGGTCAGGAAGGTCCCGCCGCCGAAGGGGAGACTGGCCTTGTCATGCCCCATGCGCCGGGACTGTCCCCCCGCCAAAATTACGACCCGAATACGTTCCATCTGCAAACCAACCCTCCTGCGGTTTCATTCTGAATTAAAGTATAATCGGGATGCGGACGGCTTGTCAAGCCTATTGCCAATTTATCCTCCGTTTGAGCCGCCGGTCTCGGCCCTAAAAAGGGATGGAACGGTAAGCTCCCCATTTACAAACGGTAATTTTTATGGTATGATAATACCCACGGTCTTAACGCCGCATAAAAGAAAAACGGACTGCGGTCGCAGTCCGGGGAGAATGTGAAGTAGATTATGACGAATCCAAATTTTTCCCGTACGCTGTCTCTGCTCCGCAAGGACAAGGGCGTCTCCCAGCGGGAGGCCGCCGCCGCGCTGGGCATTTCCCAGGCGCTGCTGAGCCACTATGAAAACGGCGTCCGAGAGCCTGGTTTGGCCTTCGTGGTGCGGGCCTGCGATTATTACAATGTCTCTGCTGACTTCCTCCTGGGCCGCACTATGTCCCGGGACGGCTCCATGATCGGGGCGGAGGAGCTTTACGATGTCAGCGGTCAGCGGGACAATCAGCTGAAGGGCAGTGTGCTGGCCCTGCTGAATAAGAAACTGGTGGTGAACGCCGTCAGCGTCCTCTTTGGGCTGCTGGGCCGCCGGGGTAACCGCAAGGCCATCACCCATGCGGCCAACGCCTTAAGCGCCTGCATTTACACCCTGTTCCGCTGCTTTTACATCTCCGCCCCCGGCTATTCCAGGGACTTCTTCGGGCTGCCGGAGAGGGCATTCCTTCACGGCGCTGCCACTGAGGAGCTGATTTCTGCCCAGGTGAAATATGCTACGGCATTGGAGGGGGAAGAGGTGCCAGCTGCCCCTCTGACCCATGACGGGCTGGTTCAGGATTATCCTGCGACAGCAGATTCCCTGCTGCAGGTGGTTCATGCCACCGACGAGCGGTTGCAGAAGCGGCTGGAGGAATGAGATTGGCCCGGTCTGCCGTCGGCTTCCTGCCCTCTGCTAGGCGGCAGACCGGAACGCGACAAAGGAGCCATTGTTGAATGAATCAGAAAAACATCAGAAACTTTTCTATCATCGCCCACATCGACCACGGCAAGTCTACCCTGTCAGATCGTCTCATTGAGCTGTGCCATGGCGTCTCCGACCGGGAGATGGAGAACCAGCTGCTGGACAATATGGAGTTGGAGCGGGAGCGGGGCATTACCATCAAGGCCCGGGCGGTGACCTTGGAATATGATGCCCCTGATGGGGAGCATTATACCCTGAATCTCATCGACACCCCGGGCCACGTAGATTTCAACTATGAGGTGTCCCGCTCTCTGGCTGCCTGCGAGGGGGCCGTGCTGGTGGTGGACGCCTCCCAGGGCGTGGAGGCTCAGACCCTGGCAAACACCTATCTGGCGCTGGAAAACGATCTGGAGATCCTACCGGTGCTGAATAAGATTGACCTTCCCGCCGCCGACCCGGAGCGGGTGCGAAGGGAGATTGAGGACATCATCGGACTGGATGCCTCGGCCGCCCCTGAAATCTCCGCCAAAAACGGCATCAATATCCCGGCGGTGCTGGCGGGTATTGTAGAGACAGTACCCGCCCCTGCGGGTGACCCAGACGCGCCCCTGAAAGCCCTTGTATTTGACAGCCAATATGATGCCTACCGGGGGGTCATCGTCTTTCTCCGGGTGGTGGATGGCGGACTGGAAACCGGCATGGAGATCAAGATGATGGCAACCGGCGCCCGGTACAAAATTTTGGAGTGCGGCCACCTCCGGCCGCTGGGACTGGAGCCGTGTGAGGGCCTCTCATCTGGCGAGGTAGGCTATTTCACCGCATCTATCAAGACTGTCTCTGACACTCAGGTGGGTGACACCGTTACTGGGGCGGAAAACCCGGCGGCAGAACCCCTGCCCGGCTATCGCCCGGTGCAGCCCATGGTGTACTGCGGCATCTATACCGAGGACGGTTCTAAATACCCTGACCTGCGGGATGCGTTGGAGAAGCTCCGTCTGAACGATGCCTCCCTGAGCTTCGAGCCGGAATCCTCAGTGGCCCTGGGCTTCGGCTTCCGGTGCGGTTTCCTGGGGCTGCTGCATATGGAGATTATCCAGGAGCGGCTGGAACGGGAGTTTGGTCTGGAGCTGGTGACCACTCTGCCCTCCGTGATTTACGAAATTATCAAAACCGACGGCACTGTCATCTATGTGGATAATCCCCACAACTACCCCGATCCCGGTTCCATTTCCGTGGCCCGGGAGCCGTATGTCAAGGCATCTATCATTACCCCTCAGGACTACGTGGGCAATATCATGCCCCTGTGCCAGGATCGCAGGGGCGAGTATCAGGATATGCAGTATCTGGACACCAATCTGGTGGAGCTGCACTACGCCATGCCCCTGGGGGAGATTATCTACGACTTCTTCGACACCCTGAAGGCCCACACCAAGGGCTACGCCTCCTTGGACTATTCCCTGACGGGCTACCGGGACAGTGAGCTGGTGAAGATCGACCTGCTGCTGAACGGGGAGCAGGTGGACGCTCTATCTTTCATCGCCCACAAGGACAAGGCCTACGCCCGGGCAAGGAAAATCTGCCAGCGG